>JAUIGO010000064.1 GCA_030429955.1 Bacteroidia bacterium | reverse complement strand
TAATTGGTGTTGCAAAGGTATTATCAATAACCGATAACAATCCTTTTGCTTTACATAAATTACCAATAGCTTCTATGTCAACCAGTTTTAATAATGGGTTTGAAGGTGTTTCAATATATATTAATTTTGTGTTTGGCTGAATACATTTTCTAAAATCATCAATTTGAAGGCCTTCAGTAAAGGTGTATTCAATATTATATCTTTTAAACTGTTCTTCAACTAAATTGCGAGTGCCTCCATAAATATCATTTTGAAATACAATATGATCTCCAGCACTTAGAAATGCTAATAAAGTTGTGCTAACAGCAGCCATTCCAGAACTAAAGATCATGGCAGATTCTGCATGTTCGAGTGCTGCAATTTTTTTTGCCAAATAGTCTTGATTTGGTGTATTAAAATAACGTGGATAACGTTTTATATCAACATCCATAAATTCGTATGATGATGCCATATATATTGGCGACACAGCTCCTTTAAAGGCTGTATCCTTTACTTCTCCTGTATGTGTGCAAATGGTATTTTCGCCTTGTTTGTTTTTTGACATATTTGTAGTTGTTTAAGACGTTTCTAAATTACGAAAAAAGCTATACATTGCTCCCTAAATGCAAGAAGAAATACATCATCATTACATATTGCACAAACCTTATGGTTATTTAAGCCAATTTATAAACAACCAAAACAAACGTAAAAACAAAAAGTTACTTGGTGAACTTTATCATTTTGCAGATGGTACTATGGCAATTGGACGATTAGACGAAACCTCCGAAGGTTTGCTTTTACTTACTACAGATGGAAAAATAAGCCATCACTTTACAAGTCATAAAGTGGAAAAAGAATATTATGTTGAAGTAGATGGATTAATTACTGAAGAAGCTATTTCAGATTTAGAAAAAGGTGTATCCATAAATATATATGGCAAGTCTTATAATACTAAGCCTTGTAATGTAGATATAGTTGATAACTTAAAGAAATATCCAATAGAACAGCGAAAGGTGCGTGATGAGAGACATGGTCCAACCTCATGGATTTCCATAACATTAACTGAAGGCAAATTCAGACAAGTACGAAAAATGACAGCAGCTGTTGGTTTCCCAACCTTGAGATTGGTAAGAGTCAGAATAGGTAGCATAAAGTTGAATTTAGAAGTTGGCAAAGTAAACAAAGTTACTTCTTTTTAAACCTACTCTTTTTTTTATCTTCGCAAAAAAAAAAAATGCTCAAAGCTGTTTTATTTGATATGGATGGTGTTATTGTAGACACTGAGCCTTTACACTGTAAAGCCTATTACCAAATGTTTGGTGCAGTCAATATTGATGTATCAGATAAATTATACGCTTCATTTACTGGGCAATCTACCATTAGTATTTGCCGAAAGCTTTGTACAGAGTTTAATCTTATAGAATCTCCAGAAACGCTTGTTGCTTTAAAAAGAAAATTCTTTAAAAACATTTTTGAAACCGATGAAGATTTACACCTTATTGATGGTGTGTTAGATTTAATTAAAGATTACCACAACAATGAAATGACGCTAGTCTTGGCATCTTCAGCATCAATGACAACCATCAACAATGTATTTGACAGATTTGATCTGAATAAGTACTTCATTGCAAAATTAAGTGGAGCCGATTTAAAAGCTTCAAAGCCACATCCAGAAATTTTCATAAAAGCAGCTGAAACTTCAGGGCATAAAAAAGCAGAATGTATCGTTATTGAAGATTCAACCAATGGTATTAAAGCAGCTAAAGCAGCAGGAATTTACTGCGTTGGATTTAAAAGTCCACATTCAAAAAATCAAGATTATTCAAAGGCAGATTTATTGATAGACAACTTTAATGAAATTGGGTATCATAAAATATCAAATATCATCTTTTAGAAGAAACCTAAACTTCTACCAGCTTCCATTTTCCCTTTTTGAACCAAATAATACCAATGATGGCTATAAGCACTTCAGCTAAAGTAATTGCTGCAAATACACCAACAGGACCATAATCTAAGGTTATAGCCAAAAGGTAAGCAAATGGCAATTGAAACAGCCAAAAGCACACAAAGTTAATATACGTTGGTGTTTTGGTATCACCTGCTCCATTAAAGGCGTTGATGATGACCATTCCATAACCATAAAACAAATAGCCAGCTGCAATAACTCGTAAACAAAGGCTTCCATTTTTTATGACTTCAACTTCTTGAGTAAATAAGCCAATAATTTGTGGTGAGAATGCCAAATAGACAATAGAAACCAATAACATGAAAATAGCACTGTATTTTCCTGTAATCCAAACTGAAGTTTCCGCTCGTTCAGGCTGTTTAGCACCTAAATTCTGACCAACTAATGTCGCTGCAGCATTGCTCATTCCCCAAGCAGGCATTAAGGTAAACATCATCACTCGAATAGCAATGGTGTAACCTGCAAGTACCTCGCTACCGAATTCGCTCATAATACGCATTAAAAACACCCAACTAGAAGTACCTATTAAAAATTGACCAATGCCTCCAAGAGAAACTTTTATTAAGTTCAACATTACCTTTACTTGAAGCACCAAATCCTTAACAGCAATCTTAATTCTGCTATATCCAAAAAACAAGATTCCTAATTGAAAAACCACAGCACTACCTCGACCAATAGTTGTTGCAATTGCTGCTCCTTCAACTCCATGAGCTTCTATTGGACCAAAACCAAAGATGAAAATTGGATCTAAAATAATATTCAACCCATTAGACAAAATAAGCGTCCACATAGCTATTGAAGCATTTCCTGCGCCTCTAAAGATAGCATTGATTAAAAATAAAAGCATAATGGTAATATTTCCACCTAAAAGCACTTTGGTGTAGCCATAACCTTCTTCAATAAGATCAGGTTCTGCTCCCATTAAACCCAAAATTTCTTTTGGATATAGCATACCAATGACACTAATACCAATGGCAACAACTGCTCCTAGAAATATAACTTGAACTGCTGCTTGCGAAGCACCTTTTAAATCCTTTTCACCTACACGACGAGCAACCACAGCAGTCGCAGCCATACTTAAGCCAATAGCAATGGCATAAACGAGTGTGATTACAGATTCGGTTAACCCAATGGTTGCCACAGCATTAACACTTACTTGTGAGACGTAGAAAATATCAACGATAGCGAAGATGGATTCCATGAGCATCTCTAAGATCATAGGAATAGAGAGCATGAAAATTGCACGACGAATACTACCTGTTGTAAAACTTTCTTCTTTACCTGAAACAGCAATTTTGAAGTATTCGAAAAATTTTTTTATTGAAATAAGATTGGATGACATAAATGATGATTAAATATAAACTTAGCCAAACACTTTACGCATTTAGCAATAAAGGGTCGATAAAGAACTCGACAAGCTGAAAGTATACTTAAACAATCATAGTACAGCAAATATTGAAAATTAATTTGAATTTCACAAACTGGAACAATCCTACTCCATTCTGCTTAAATCAGCCTCTGCTGCTATGTACCCAAATCCAGCCCAATTTCCTGTATCAACAAGCTGCTGATACTGTTTTTTTGCTTCGCTTATTTCACCATTGTAATGATACCAATTGGCAACACCATATTTGGCTGCCTCACTTGAACCTGTTGAATTATTGCCAGAAACCTCCTCAATAGTCAGTTCACCTTTGTAAAACAACAACAAGTTAAAGTAAGCTTCATTTTCTATAATGGTCATGTCTTTATGAACTGGCTCAAGTACCAAATTGGCTTCTTCTGGCAAATTCATACGCCTAAAAATCATATAAAGCCAATGTCTTGTGGCTACTTGCATGTCATCATTATTTGAGCTTTCCAAACAAGATTGAAAGGCTCCAAGTGCGTTTGGTAAGTCATTCTTTAAATAATAAGCCAATCCTAAATGGTACCAAATGTTATTGTGCAAGGTGCTTAAAGGAATATTTTGTGAGTTAGGTATACCATCTTTCTCAATCATATCGTCTTTACCATCAATAAGCTGAACTGCTTTCTGGAAATCACTTATGGCATTATCCAACTGACGTAATGTTATATAACGATGCCCTCGATGTCTATAAAACCTAGCATTTTCAGGAAAAAGCTCAATGCCATTAGTGTATATCTCTATGGCTTTTTTATAATCGCCTAAATACGCTATTCTTCGTCCTAGCCAAACAATGTTATCTACATTGAGTGAATCATTTTTATAACGTTCTAATGCAACATTATAATTTGTAAGTTGTAATGAATCTTTATTTAAATCAACCTGCCTCCTTATTAGTGGTTTATTAAAAAATGATGTCCCTTGTAGTGTGTCAATTTTTAATGGTTCTACTTCAGTTGGTTTCTGGTCGTTCTTGCAGCCAAGACACAAAATTGCAGCAATGCATAAAATGGTTAGTTGTTTCATGTGTTTATTTTTATTGTTTTTTAATAGTCACATATAACCTTTAATGGTTAAAATAATCTTTAAACGCATAACGTAATGATTATTTTAATCATGTCGGTTTCATCTGTTTCAAATGGATCTTAAATTATTTAAAAGTAAGAAGAAATTTTTGCTCTTAATCCATTCATAAATGAAAAACAACTACCTACTTTTTAAAATATCGATTATACTTTCTATAAGACAACAACCCAATAACAAATACAATAAACACAGCAATAGCAATGAATTTAATACTTCCTACTTGCTGACCAGATTGATATGAATGTAATCCTGCCAAATAAAAATTAACTCCAAAATAAGTGAAAATAATTGATGAAAATGCAACTACAGACCATAAGTTAAACGTCCATCTGCTCCTAAGTCCTGGAATTAATCGCATGTGAATGACAAAAGCATAAATCATAATACTGATTAATGCCCAGGTTTCTTTTGGATCCCAGCCCCAATATCGTCCCCAACTTTCGTTTGCCCACATGCCTCCAAGGAAGTTACCTATGGTAAGCATAACCAAACCCACAGTTAATGACATTTCGTTAACAATAGTAAGCTCTTTAATATTGACTAGCATTTTTTCCTTGTTTTCTTTATTGGTGAAAATCATTAATAATAAACTTACCAAGCCTAAAATCATTCCCAAGGTAAAAGGTCCATAACTACCAACAATAACAGCAACATGTATCATTAACCAATAACTGTCTAGTACAGGTTGAAGATTGGCAATGGATGGATCCATCCAATTCCAGTGAGCAATCATTAATATCATTGAGGTTACGAATGCGGTTGCTGCAAACGTAATATCACTTTTTCTTCCAAATAATATTCCAAATAGCATGGTTGCCCAAGCCACGTAAATCATGGATTCGTAGGCATCACTCCAAGGCGCATGACCAGAAATGTACCAACGTGCAATTAAGCCCAAAGTGTGCAAAATGAACAATCCGATAATAATAAATTTGAATACTTTTATGGTTGTATCAACTGTTTTGTTTCTACTTTTAAAAATCTGAATTATGAGCAGTAGAAACATCAATGTGCCTGCATACATATACCAACTAAAAAGCTTTTTAAAAACATCGTACTTATTGTAAAGTAGTTCAGCTTTTATTTTATCATCAGAGAGCATGACTTCAGCTCCATATTTTTCTTGCGTTTTTTTAATGGCTCCCAAAAGCCTATCACTTTCTGTAAAATCTCCTGTTTGCTTGCCTTGGTTAAGCATATACAAATAGGCTTTAAAACCAGTGTTTATAAAGTTACCATAGAGCGAATCTTTAATTTGATAGTTTCCTTCTTGATAATCTTTAGGAGCTATCCACTTGTTGTTTTCATCATCCGGAACAGGGAATAGTTTCAAATCACGTCCTTCAATAGTGTTATAAAGTAAGTTTACACGCTGATCTGTTTCTTTAAATTCTTTTTGAAAAGCCGTTGGAACTTGTGCTTTATATGCTTCTTCCAAAAAAGGAGCCAATTTATAGTCGCCATTTTCAGTGAAAAAATCTGCTAAAGTGGCATATTTTTGAGTAGTTGGCACATTTATTAAATGCCTAATGGAATCTGCTTTTTTGGCTTTTAAATAAATAACTGGAACGTTGTACCACAAAAATGGACTTTCGTGAATGGATAAATACACTTGATTGGCATCTAAGCCTTCATACATATCATCTTTACTCAATTTTCTAAGTAATTCAGAGGCATAAGTATTTACTGGTTTCATACGTCCATCAAAATCCTGAATTACCATTTTACCAAACTTTTCAGCTTCAGCTTTTGGGACTACATTGACTTTTAAAATAGAGTCTATTTGAAATTTTGTTGGTCTAGAATGATTGTGCCCATCATCTTCAGAGTGCTCAACCTGCGCAAAACCTGACATTGAAAAAGCAATAAAAAAGACAGTCAATAACTTCGCTTTTTTATTCTTTATTTTTTGAAGTTGGTTTCTTAAATCATCAAATCGTGTATGTTTGGCAAATAAAATTGCCATTAAGCCAAAATACAAGAGTATGTAGCCAAAGTAGGTTAAGGCAGTTCCTAATGAGTCGTGATTTACAGATAAGATGGTGCCTTTTTCGTCTGGATCAAAAGACGCTTGAAAAAAACGATATCCTCGATGATCCAGAATATGGTTCATATAAATGCGATAATCAAAACTTCCTTCTTGCTCATCAATAAGAGTTACTTCACTAGCAAAAGATGAATAACTGTTTTCAGTTCCTGGATAACGATCTGCAATAAAGTCATTCAATTTAATGCTAAAAGGTAGTTCCAGTACTTTAGAACCATACTTAAAAGCAAAATCCAAACCTCCTATTTTTACTTGTTTAAAAGCATTGTTAGTGCCTTTACCTCCAAGTAGTTTTACAATTTGAGTTTCGTTGTTTGTTGTGACTTTTAGTGCAATACCGTCTTCATCATTTTTAAGCAGTTGAGATTTTTTTACAATGTCAAATTTTCCTCTAATTACAGGGTTTGGAAACACCAAAGTTTGGTTTCCAATAATATATCGTGAACGCAAATTAAGTGGCTGAATACTATCTTTTACCAAAATGCCTTGTTGACCTGTTGCCATGGTCATATACTCACCTTCAAAAGGTGATTGAATGGTAAGCGTGGAGTCTGTAAATACAACATTTACAGCACCTTCAGTTGGGTTATTTAAAGTGTACAATACATTGTGAATGTTTTGTGTTTGTCCAGCCTTTAAAAAATGATTGTGTGGTGCACCAGCTCCAGCTTCAACAATTTTAAGATACTCCTCACCTGTTTCGTCTGGAATAATATCTTCTTCTGCTCCAGCAATAAAATCGATCAACTCCACATTAACTTCCTGACCATTATAATCTGTTGAATAAGAGAATTTATTGTTTAATCTACCTGAAAAATCAACCTCATCATTACGCACTCTTCGTTGCGCTTGACCATTAACCATATAGTCTCCATCAATATAAGTCGTGATGTATGTTTTTTGCGACAGAAACGTGTTCTCGGTAGCACCTTCCCTAATGGCCATCATACCTTCAAAACTAATATAACGTGTTACAAAAGCACCAAGTAATATAAAAATGAAAGCAAGATGCAAAATCAACGTTGCCCATTTTTCTTTTCGCAACAATCTGTATCTGAAAATATTTCCAATAAAGTTGATGACAAAAATTGCCATAATGGCTTCAAACCACCAAGCATTATAAATAAGTGTTCTAGAATATGGTGTTGGTGAGGTGTCTTGACCAGCATCCATAAAGGTTCCTATAATCATTGAGAGTGCAAAAACGAGAAATAATATGCCTGTTAATCTTGTTGAAAACAGAATGTTGGTGAGTTTTTTTAGCATAGCGAAAACCGTCTATTTTTAGTCGTGCAAATTTAGTGTTTTTTGTTGTAACACTTATTTAAAACATAATCTTTTAACACTTGAATTTATTGGCGAGCTTGAAAAATATTAAGGTAAAGAAAGGTTCCCATTTTGCGTGCTCTACGTTTGGCGTTATCTGCGGTTTCTCCTACAAACAGTTCGTCTATGGTTTCGTGCCATAAGTTTAGCCAAACACCAAAATGAAATTCTGTAATCTTATTATCATGCTCTCTATCTGCCTTTACATGAGCTTCTAAAGGGTTTCCGTAATATTTGGTTTGCAAAAACAAGCTAGATTCCCAAAAAGTGGTGAGTTTATCAAGATGCTCGTCCCAATCTTCAATACGATCAAAAAAAGGTCCTAAAGTTTTATCTTTTCTAACCTTTTTATAGAAAGAGGTCACCAGCAAATATAAATCTTCCCTATTTTTTATGTCATTTTTCACCATTATATATTGTTACATCATGATTACATTAAATATTATCAATAAAATATTTACAGACAAAGATAGTAGTAATAAATTGAATGTAACTTTATAACTTAATTGTGCCAATGCTGAAGCATTATATGCCATTGATACTATAACACATAAAGTTAATTGTAAATAGGATGATAGATGAAAGTCATTATTTGTTAAAATAAACATAGCAGCAATAGAACCAACACAACTTTGAAGAATTAGCCCTAAAGTCATATTTGCTAAGTACATGGATTTAAAATCACTTAGATATTTGTTATAAATTTTCATGATGTTTTAGTTAAATGTTCCTTTTACAAAATTGTAAAAGTTAATTTTGTTATTTTATGATTGAAATCATAACATTATGATACCTATTGATATTCTTGAAAACTATTCAGCTTCTCTGAAAGTTTATTCTAAAAATGAACTTGTATTTAATGAGCTGGAGACCGCCAAGTACTATTTTCAAATAAAGTCTGGGCAAGTGAAAATGTTTAATCTTAATGAAGAAGGCAAAGAATTTGTACAAGGATTTTTTAAAACAGGAAAATCATTTGGTGAGCCTCCTTTATTTGGCGACTTTAAATATCCTGCTTCGGCAATGTGCATAGAAGCTTCCGAGATTTATATGTTACCCAAAAAGGCTTTTTTGAATTTACTTCAAATTCATACTAACATTCACTTTAAATTCACAAAGACGCTTTGCAATAGAATGTTCTATAAGTCTAAAATAATGAAAGAAATGTCTATTCATACTCCAGAACATCGCATTTTAACTCTTTTAAATCATTTTAAAAACCTATCTGGTAGCACTAATTTATTTGAGGTAAATTTAACTCGCCAACAAATATCAGATCTCACTGGTTTACGAGTTGAAACAGTTATTAGAGCTATTAAACAATTGGAAAAAACAAAAAAATTAAAATTAATACAACGCAAAGTTTATTTATAAATATACTTAATTTGCAGTATGATTTCAGTAACACTAATAGGCGCTGGAAATGTTGCGCAACATTTATATAAAGCTTTTTCAGCTTGTAAAGAAGTACATATAAATCAGTGGCATAACAGACGTTTAGAGCAATTGCAAATGTTTAAAAATGATGTTGATATTGTTGATGATATTACGCTTTTAAAAGAAGCTGACATCTATATTATTGCTATAAGTGATGATGCTGTTGCTAAGCTATCTGAGCAGTTGCCTTTTTCTGACAAGTTGGTTGTTCATACTTCAGGAAGTGTAAACCTACACCATCTAGATAAAAAAAACCGTCGAGGTGTTTTTTACCCTTTACAAACTTTCTCAAAAGATGCTGAACTAAATTTTAGCGATGTTCCTATCTGCATTGAAGTTGAACACAAAGCTGATTATCATGTACTGAAAGATTTAGCAAATGCCATTACAAGCCCTTATCATCGTGTCAATTCGCCACAAAGAGCAGCTTTACATTTGGCTGCTGTATTTGTAAATAACTTCACCAATCAACTGTATAGAGTGGCTCATGAAATTACAGAATCTGAAGGTGTAGATTTTAATATCTTAAAACCTCTTATTAAGGAAACAGCAAAAAAATTAGATACTTTATCGCCATATATGGCTCAAACTGGTCCAGCAAAACGCAATGACAAAAAGACCATTAAAAAGCATTTGGCCTCATTAGATAAAGACATCCATAAAGACATTTATAAACTATTAACCAAAGCCATAAAAGAAACGCATGGTACTTCGGCAAGCTCAGCATTCAAAAAACCCAATTCAAAATAAAAAGCACAAATTAATTAAGTAAAAAAAACACTGACATGAGTGAAAAAAGCTATAAAGAATACCTTAATAACATAACCACATTTATTTTTGATGTAGATGGTGTACTTACTGATGGCACAGTAACAGTGACCACTTCTGGTGACATGTTAAGAAAAATGAATATAAAAGATGGTTATGCCCTGAAAACAGCTATTGACAATGGATATAACATTTGTATCATCTCTGGTGGAAGTAATGAAGGTGTTAGGATACGGTTAAAAGGTTTGGGTGTTACAGATATATTTTTAGGCGTTCAAAATAAAGTAGAGCAGTTAAACAACTATTTAAGTAAAAAAAATATTGATTCCAAAAGTGCTATATATATGGGTGATGATATACCAGATTTTAAAGTTATGCAACTAGTTGGTTTACCATGTTGTCCACAAGATGCTGCTCCAGAAATAAAAGTAATTAGTAGTTATGTGTCACATAAAAATGGTGGAAAAGGTGCTGCAAGAGATATTATTGAACAAGTAATGAAAGTACAAGGTAAATGGAACAAAAACTTTGATGCAAAATATGACTAGTTTTTTAAACCTAATCCGCTGGAAAAATTTATTACTTATTGCATTAGCCCAAATTTTAATTAAATATGCGCTTATTGAGCCTTTTGAAGTGGTTCGCTTTACCTTAAACGATTTTGGGTTTGGACTATTGGTATTGGCTACCTTATGTGTTGCTGCCGCAGGCAATGTAATTAATGATATTTATGATGTGGACACAGATTTGGTAAACAAACCAGGCAAGGTTATTATTGGGAAATCTATCTCAGAAAAATCAGGTTTTAATATATATATCATATTTACTGTTATTGGTGTTGGACTAGGTTTTTACTTATCAAACCTCGTTGGAAGAAGTGGATTTTCGGCCATATTCGTAATTATATCTGCATTGCTTTATATTTATGCTACTTACTTAAAACAAACTCTCCTAATTGGAAATATCACTATTTCATTTCTAGTTGCAATGAGTTTGATTATCGTTGGATTATTTGAATTACTACCTGTCATTACTCTGCAAAATCAAGAAACACAACTCACTTTCTTTAAAATAATTTTTGATTATGCCATTTTTGCATTTATCATAAATTTATTAAGGGAAATGGTTAAAGACATAGAAGATATTAATGGCGATTATAAAGCCGAAATGAAAACATTGCCTATTTTAATTGGAAGAGAAAGGGCTTTAAAAGTTGTTTTTGCAGTATCATTAATTCCGCTTTTCGCAGTCTCTTATTATATAATCACCTATTTGTACACACACTATATTGCGGTTGGTTATTTTTTAATTTTCATTATCGCACCACTACTCTATTTCACTATAAAATCATTTTCGGCTGAAACCAAAAATGAGGTTGTCTTTTTATCTCTTTTACTTAAATTGATAATGCTTTTTGGTGTACTGTCATTATTACTTTATCCATTCATTTTAAAATAATGCTAAAGGAAAAGCTTAAAAATCACCATATCATTTTAGCTTCTGGATCACCTAGAAGACAAGACTTTTTTAAAGATTTAGGCATTGATTTTGAAGTCCGTTTAAAGCCTGTAAAAGAAGAGTATCCCGAGAGATTACGACATTTTGAAATAAGCAATTATTTAGCACAATTAAAATCACTTCCTTTTGAAAATGAATTGCAACCAAACGATATTCTTATAACAAGTGATACTATTGTTTGGCACAATGAAAAAGCACTTTGCAAACCTAGAAACAAACAAGAAGGCTTTAATATGCTGCGTTCTTTAAGTGGTAAATCTCATGAGGTTATTACTTCGGTATGTTTTAAAACTCTTTCATCTGAAATAACGGTTTATGATATTACAAAAGTTAACTTTAAAGAGCTAAGTGATGAAGAAATTTGGTATTATATAAATAACTTTAACCCAGTAGACAAGGCAGGTGCTTATGGTATACAGGAATGGATTGGTCAAATTGGCGTAACACATATTGAAGGCTCTTATTTTAACGTTATGGGCTTGCCTATACATTTAGTCTATAAAACGTTGAATGAAATTATCTTAAAATAAAAGAAAGCATGAAAACATATATTAAAAAAACCGTTCTAATAACTCTTGTTACATTTCTTTTTCAGTTTACTAATTCTTGCAAAGACAATAAAACGCAAAGTCAAGAATCAAATAAAATAGAGCAGTCAAGCAACTCAAAACCTAGAGTGTTAAGTCAGGAATTTAAAGATTATTGGTATGCTGGAGAAGCCGAAATAACATCGTATGAGCTAGAACAAGCACGTTATGGAGAAATAAGAAAAGGACATGCTGTATTGATCTATGTTACTGAAGATTTTCTGCCAAATGATCAGGTTAAAGCAGACAATCAAAACCCAGAAAACATCTCGGTTTTGAAACTCAATGCTACAAAAAAATTCAACACAGGCATTTATCCATATTCTATAATGCAAAGTACGTTTTATCCACTTTCAACAGAGCAACACGCACTTAAAATATCAAACTCTATACAAGAATGGTGTGGTCAAACCTACACACAGCTAAACAATAAATCAGATTTTGAAATTAACTCACATTCATACTTTGAAGGCAAAGCAGACCAAAATTTTCATTTAGATAAGGCTATCTTAGAAAACGAACTTTGGACACTGCTAAGAATAGACCCAAAACAGTTGCCAACTGGAAATTTAGAAATTATCCCTTCGCTGGAATTTACAAGCCTAAAGCATGTTGCCATTAAGGCATATCACGCAAATACTGAACTAAAGCCAGATTCGTACACCATAAACTATCCAGAATTGAATAGGACTCTTACCATAAATTTCAATAAAAATTCACCTTATGAAATATTGAGTTGGACAGAATCTTTTAAAAGTGGTTCTGAAATTCTAACCACTAAAGCAACAAAAATGTCAACCTTAAAATCACCTTATTGGAATAAAAATAGCAACAAGGATAGTATTTTAAGAGAAACTCTTAGACTCAAATAGTTTTTTTAGCTTGACAACTTTCTATCTTTGCAGAAATACTAATTCAATGACTCAATTTTTCACTACATACCAACATGAATTAATTCTAACAATAGTTGTTATAGTAATTGTAATAATGCTCAGATACATACTTCATGCAGCATTACGCAAAATTGGGAGAAATAGTGGCATTAATGAAGCACGTATAAATCTTATTAACAGGTATGCTGTTGTTACACTTGTTCTTATAGCATTACTCATTGAAGCATTTATTTTTGGAGCAGAACCAAAAGATTTATCTTTGGTGTTTTCTTCTGTTTTCGCTGTTTTGGGGATTGCACTTTTTGCTATCTGGTCAATTTTAAGCAATATAACTTCTGGCGTGATTATGTTCTTTTCGTTTCCATATAAAGTTGGTGATAAAATTAAAATTCATGACAAAGATTTTCCAATAGAAGCTGTTATTGAAGATATTCGTGCATTCCAACTACATTTAAGGCAAGATAATGGCGACTTAGTCACCTACCCAAACAACTTAATTCTACAAAAAGCAGTCACTTTGGTTGAAAAAGATGCTATTGATGATGGTAGTGATGCCATATAAATAGTATATTTATGCATAACGTATTGATTATGACAAAGACGAAAAAGAAACGTGCAAAAATTCAAAATAAAAAAGTAGGATTGTCTCCAGGCTCAATGGTCTACACTGGTAAAAAAGTTGAACAAAAACTTTTTATCGAATCTTTTAACTACAATAAAGACACCTGCGATGAAAAAGAATTGCCAAACGTTGAAGAAGCTTTTGGCTATAAAATGTCATCACCTGTTTCATGGCTTAACCTCAATGGCTTAAACCATGTAACAGCAATTGAAAAAATTGGAAATCATTATGACATTCATCCTTTAGTACTTGAAGACATCGTTAATACTGCTCAGCGTCCTAAAATTGATGAGTATGAAGACTATTTGTTCATTGTTTTAAAGATGCTCTATTATGATGACAATGAAAAAATTGTTTCCGAACAAGTGAGTTTTATCTTAGGAAAAAATTATGTGCTTAGTTTTCAAGAATCCGAAGGTGATGTTTTTGATACTGTAAGAGAACGCATTCGTCATGGAAGAGGAAGAATTCGCACTATGAATTCTGATTACCTTCTTTATGCACTAATAGATGCAGTAGTAGACCACTATTTTGTTATTATTGAAACATTAGGAAATAAAATTGAAGACCTTGAATCTGATGTTTTTGATGGTATACAAGAAGACACCATTACCAAACAAATACAAGATTTAAAGCGTGAAATACTACGTGTTAGACGAGCAATATTTCCTTTACGTGAAGTTATAAGTAGAATTGAGCGCCATGATAGTCCGCTAATAAATAGTAAGACTATGACATTTTATCGTGACATTTATGATCATGTCATCCAAGTCTCTGAAAATATTGATATTTACCGTGAAATGATTTGGAGTTTAATGGATATGTATATGACAACTATTAGTAATAAAATGAACGAAGTCATGAAGGTACTTACCATTATGGCATCCATATTCATTCCTCTTACTTTTTTTGCTGGTATTTATGGTATGAACTTCGACTATATACCTGAACTTAAATACAAATACAGTTATTTTATTCTTTGGGGAATTTTTATAATCATGGTCATAGGAATGGTCATTTATTTCAGGCGTAAAAAGTGGTTATAAGTTAAAATAACTTTAAAAGCACCTTTTTGGCTCACATTCTTTTATATATTTGATTACCAACAAACCTGTAAATAATGAAAAGGACCATACTAGCCTCACTTCTCACAGTCATTCTTATATTTAATTCACAAGCGCAACAACCTGAAAAACTAAGCACATCGCAGATTTATGAAGCTGTGCAAAAACTGAATTTTTTAGGCTCCGTTTTATATGTCGCTGCACATCCAGATGATGAAAACACACGTTTAATTTCATACATGGAAAATCATGTAAAAGCTAGAACAGCATATCTATCTCTAACTCGAGGTGATGGAGGTCAAAACCTTATTGGCCCTGAATTAAGAGAACTACTTGGAGTTATTAGAACTCAAGAATTATTGGCTGCAAGAGGTATTGATGGAGGTGAACAAATGTTTACAAGAGCTAATGATTTTGGCTACTCTAAGCATCCTGATGAGACGTTATCTATTTGGAATAAAGAAAACGTTTTAAGTGATGTGGTTTGGGCTATAAGAAAATTTAAACCAGACGTTATCATTAACAGGTTTGACCATAATAGTGCTGGAGAAACGCATGGTCATCACACAAGTTCTGCTTTATTAAGCTTGGAAGCTTTTGATTTGGTAAACGACAAAACTGTGTTTTCAGATCAATTAAAATATGTAGATACTTGGCAACCAAAGCGCCTGTTTTTTAATACAGGCTGGTGGTTTTATGGTAGTGAAGAGAATTTTGAAAAAGCTGACAAAAGTGGAATGATAAAAATTGATATTGGTGTATACTATCCATTAAAAGGGTTATCTAACAACGAAGTGGCTTCATTAGCAAGTAGCCAACATTTATGCCAAGGATTTGGTAGATTGACCCAACGTGGTTCTCAGGAAGAATACATTCAACTTCTTAAAGGTGAGCTTCAAGATAACTCAAATGTATTCTCAGGTATTGATACGTCATGGAATCGCGTTAAAGGAGGTGCAGCTATTGGAAACATATTAAATAAGGTTGAAGCCAATTTCAATTTTAAAGATCCATCAGAACACATCAGTGATTTAATGAAAGCCTACCAACTCATTCAAAAACTAGAAGACAAACACTGGAAAAATATAAAAACTCAAGAAATAAAAGCAATCATTCAAGCTTGTACTGGATTATACTTAGAAGCTTCGTCCAATACACCTACAGCAAGTAATTCAAGCGAAGTTAAGCTTAATCTAGAAGTACTTAACAGAAGTAATATTCCTGTAAATCTGGTTTCATACGAAATTCCAAACGTAAATGAAGGTATCAGTAAAAAAATAGAATTATCCTCTAACAATAAATTTGATTTTGAAGAAACCATCAGTTTAAAAAACGCAAAAAACACAGCTCCTTATTGGTTAGAGAACAAAGGAACCCTTGGCATGTATAATGTTGAAGATAGGAATTTAATTGGTCTTCCTGAAACACCTCGAGAGATTGCTGTGAAATTCAATTTGCTCATTAATAATGCTCCTATTTCATTCACCAAAGATGTGGTTTACAGATATTCAGAA
>JAUIGO010000063.1 GCA_030429955.1 Bacteroidia bacterium | reverse complement strand
CTAATCATTTATCGTTGTAAATTTGTGTAGATTTGTCAGCAAAAGTAGTGAAACAATCCCAAATTTAATTTGGGATCTTTTTAAATTGAGATTTATAAAATTTCAATTTAATTTTTTTGTATATTTATAATCCTTACAAAAAACTAATTAATATGAATTTTTTATTAATTAGTCAATGAAAATTTAACATGCTATCTGTATCAGTTTTCATGACTCTAATATTTTATTATTATTATGGCTTTTACAGTAACAACAATTTTAGCTCCAACTGGAGCAACAATTCCAATCGTCTTTGTGGCTGATGGTTTTAAATCAACGCAATTATCAGATTTTGATGATGAAGCTTAATCGAAACCAAATATATTTTTACAATAATTTTAATGAAATCTTCAAACACTTTATTAAAATTGTTGCTTTTGTATTCTTACTACCTAATATTTTTGCTCAAACCCAAATAGGTCAGGATATCTATGGAGAGTATGCAGGAGATGAAATAGGTGGCCCTCATAGAGTATCATTATCAGCTAATGGCAGTATTATTGCAATTGGCACATCAATAAATAGTGATGGTGGTTTGGGTGCTGGTCATATACGTGTTTTTGAAAATATTGATGGTACTTGGTCACAAATTGGTGATGATATCGATGGAATAAAGGATTTTGATGGTGTTGGCAGCAGAATTGACTTATCAGCAGATGGTAACATCGTAGCAACTGGTACTAGTGGAAATGATGGTAGTAGCGGCAATAGAGGAGGAATACGTGTGTTTCAAAATCAATCTGGTGTTTGGGTGCAATTAGGCACTGAGATTTATGGCAGAAATATGGGTGGTGGCAAAGTAGACGCAATAAGTTTATCTTCTAATGGTGATGTTGTCGCTTTTGGTGATAAAGGTCACCCAATTTATGGGCCAGATTCCTATGTTGGTGTTTACAAATATGAATCTGATGATTGGGAGCAAATAGGTGGCTATATAGAAGCCGAAGCGTCTTTTGACTTATCTGGTGGAAGCATAAGTTTATCATCAGATGGGAATAGGATTGCCATTGGTGCGATTTTCAATAATGGTGGAAGTACTAATAATGAAAACCTTGGTCATGTAAGGGTTTTTGAGAACCAATCAGGTATCTGGACACAATTTGGAAATGATATTGATGGTGAAGCCATTGGTTATGAATCTGGTTGGAGCGTTAGTTTATCTGCTGATGGCACTGTTGTTGCTATTGGAGCTCCAAATAATGGTGGAAACGGTATTCAAGCTGGACATGTACGAGTTTATAAGTATGAATCTGGTGATTGGGCACAAATTGGTGAGGATATTGATGGAGAAGAAGAGTATGACAAAACTGGGTGGAGTGTTAGTTTGTCGGGTAATGGGAACATTCTTGCAATTGGTGAATTGAATATTGCTAGAGTACGCTTATTTAAAAATCAAGATGGTGATTGGTTGCAAATTGGAAACTCTATATTTGGAGATAATATTGAGGATTTTGTAGGTGCCAAAGTAGGTTTGTCTTCTGATTCAAGTACGCTTGTTATTGGTGCATTAGGTAACGACGGCAATGGAGAAGATTCAGGACAAGTAAGAGTTTATGATTTAAGTGCATTATTGTCAACTAGCGATGTTGCATTATCTAAAATAGGGTTGTTTCCAAATCCATCAAAACAACAGTTTACCATTCAGCTACAAGATGGGCTACAATTGAAAGTAGCAAACATCTATGACAGTTTGGGTAAATTTGTTGAAACAACCAATTCAACTATAATCAGCAGATCAAATTTATCTTCTGGAATTTATTTTGTTGAAATCATTACAAACAAAGGAAAGGTCATTAAAAAACTCGTTGTTGAGTAAAATTTAATTGTTTACATCAAAAAATTGTTCCTATTTTAGGTTAAGTTTCTATTACTATTTTTATTGATTTTAATACAGCTCAATGGCTCGCTTACCAATTTTAATGTATCATAATATAGCACAAAACGAAAGTGTTGGGCTCACCATATCTGAAAAAAATTTAGATGCTCAGTTTAAATATTTGAGTGACAATGGCTATCAAACGTATCATTTCTCAGAGCTTGAAGGGTTAAAGCAGTCTAAAAGTTTGCCCAAAAAATCAGTAATCATAACGTTTGATGATGTGTATGTGAGTCAGCTAAAATTGGCTTACCCTTTACTTAAAAAGTACAATCTTAAAGCCAGTTTTTTTATTCCATTTGCTTATGTTGGTGGTATGGATAATTGGAACACAGCCAAAGAGCCCATCATGTCTGTGGAGCAATTACAGACCTTAGATTCAAGCATTGTAGAACTAGGGCTACATTCCTTTGCACATAAAAATTACACAAAATTAACGCCTAACGAGGTTCAAGAGGATTTTATAAAGTGTCAGGAATTTGTAAGTCAAAACAATTTGAATGTTCAGAATATATTGGCATATCCTTATGGTAAGTATCCTAAAAAGAATCCAGGGAAAAAGTTGTTTTTTAATATCCTTAAAGCCAATCAAATTGCCTTTGCTTTACGAATTGGTAATAGAATTAATACGTTTCCGTTTAAAAATAACTATGAAATTCAGCGCATAGATATTAAAGGTGAAGATTCGCTTTTAAAGTTTAAGATGAAATTACGTTTTGGGAAATTAAAATTATTTTAGATACTATTTTTTTCGATAAATTTTGACACTTCAAGTGAATTTTACGATTGAAAATGAGTAAAATTTGTACCGAGAATCAGGTTGTTGTTTTCAAAATAGTTCTCGATACAATTTTCTGCCGAAAATTACTCGAACTGACTTTTTGAGATCATTTTCAAGAAATGTAATATGAATTATTTTAAACCTTTCTGAAGTAAAATTAGTTTGGCATACCTGGAAAATACACCATAGGCATTAATACCAGCAACAGCCAAACCTGGAACTCCATCACGAAAACCACCACGTAAAATATAACTACTAAAAAAACGGTAAAAAGGCTTAAAAGCTAAGTGAAAATAAGTAGCTTTTTTTCCTTTCTTCTTCATTTGTTCAGCCTGAAACCAAGCGTAACTATCTTTTTTATTAATGTAATGCTGTAAGCCCTTGTAGGTATAGTGAAGTACTGGAGCATCTAATTTTCCAATAGAGCCATTGATTATTAATTTCTCATGCACACTGCCTTCAAAATGGCAATCACTTCTTAGTACCAAACGCGTCACATAATTATAGTGATGATACAGGAAACGGTTCATAAAAAAATGTGGAAACTTAAGTTTGTAACCACTATGCTTCCCTGAATTTATAGCTTCTAAAATCTGACTTTGTAATTTGTAAGGAATCCGTTCGTCTGCATCAACAAACAACACCCAATCACAGGTGGCAAATTGTAAGGCATGATTTTTTTGGTTAGAAAAATTATCAAACTTTCTCTGTACTATCTTGCAACCAAAAGTACTGACTATGTCAATTGTTTTGTCAGTACTAAACGAATCTACCACAATAATTTCATCAGCAAATGCCACTGATAGTAAAGCACGTTCAATATATGCTTCCTCATTATAAGTTGGTATGATGACAGAAAGAGTTTTCATAGTGCAAACTTAATAAAAACAGGACAAGAAAATAGCTAATAGTATAAAACTGATTTTATATACTTAAATTTGCAACATTAATATTGCAGATAAATTTAGAAACATGAATACATTAGCAGTCACAGTTATTGTGAGTACCTATAACTCAGAAGAATGGTTAAGAAAAGTACTGGAAGGCTATAAACACCAAACCTATGAGAATTATGAGGTTTTAGTAGCTGATGATGGTTCAAGGGAAACTACAAAAAAACTTATTGAAGATTTTCAAAAAGATTATCCTGTAGCTCTCAGACATATTTGGCATGAAGATAAAGGTTATAGACGTCAGCGTATTCTAAATAAAGCCATTATAGATGCCAAGAACGACTACATTTTGTTTACAGATGGCGATTGTATTCCGCGAAAGGATTTTGTTGAAGTTCATGTGAAATTTGCTGAAAAAGGATATTTTTTATCAGGAGGTTATTGCAAACTGCCAATGAAAACAAGTGAAGCTATTGAAGCTGAAGATATTAAAAATGAAAATTGTTTTGATGTTAATTGGTTAAAACAGCACGATGCCTTAGGAAAAAAACAACAACTTAAACTTAAAGCTGGAGCAACTTTAGCAAATGTGTTGGATGTGGTAACACCAACAGGAGCAACGTTCAATAATTGTAATTCATCTGCATGGAAAGACGATTTGATTGCTATAAACGGTTACGACGAACGTATGCAATATGGAGGTCCTGATCGAGAATTGGGAGAGCGTTTAATTAATTACGGAATCAGAACAAAACAAATACGCTACAAAGCAATATGTTTGCATTTAGACCATGCTAGAGGTTATAAAACCAAAGAATCATTAGATCGCAACCTTAAAATACGTAAAGACGTCAAAGCCAATAACACCAAGTGGACAGATTATGGCATTGTACAAAATTAAAGTATGAGCCTTGATATTTCTGTTATAATAAGCACCTATAATCAGCCAATATGGCTAAAAAAAGTGTTAATTGGTTACGAACAACAAACGTTTAAAAATTTTGAAATTATTATAGCTGATGATGGCTCTACGAAAGATACTAAAGATATTATAGAATATTTTAAAGCAGATTCAAACTTAACCATCAAGCATGTTTGGCAAGAAGATAAAGGTTTTAGAAAAACCAGAATTCTCAACAAGGCCATAAAAAAAGCAAAGGCTTCGTATTTAATTTTTACTGATGGTGATTGTATACCAAGAGCCGATTTTGTAGTAACCCATTTAAAATTAAAGAAGGAAAACAGTTTTTTGTCTGGAGGCTATTTTAAGTTACCTTTACACATTTCTGAAGCAATTTCAGAAGAAGACATCAAAACACAACGTTGCTTTGATAAAAATTGGCTGCTCAATCAAGGACTTAAAAAAAACTTTAAAATAAATAAGCTAACAGCTTCTGGTTTTAAGGAGCAGTTTTTAAATACCATGACACCAACCAAAGCTACTTTTGATGGCATGAATGTCTCTGTTTGGAAACATGATGTCGTTGAAGTGAACGGTTTTGATGAACGCATGGCTTATGGAGGAGAAGATAGAGAACTTGGCGAACGCTTGATGAACCTAGGTATAAAACCAATTCAAATACGTTATAGTGCCATTTGTTTGCATTTGGACCACGAACGTTCTTACGTGAATGAAACTGCTTTAAACAACAATAAATCCATAAGAAAGGAAACCAAAAAGCATAAACGTATTTGGACTGATTTTGGGATAATTCAAAATGGCTAACTCTTCTTATAAACACCAATCTTCCAATAGGTTTTTGCTTCAGATGTGGTCACGGTTTTAAAATCTATTTGTTGTAAAGCATCAATTTCAAAATACTCCCAAGAACCAGCACCTTCTCTGTAAATGGAGTTAATGATAATGCCATTGTCATTCAAAGCATTCATCATAGTCTGCAATACCTTAGCTTTTTCAGAAATATGAACATAATAAAAGGCTTCGTTAAAAACAATGACATCATATTTTTGTTCTGGCTTAAAGTAGTGTAAATCCGCTACTTTAAAAACAGCTTTTTCTAGGTTTTTTTCAACAGCTTGCTTAATGGACTCTGAAGAGAAATCCATACCAATAAACTCACTATAGCTTTCACTTTTCATGCGTTCACACAAAATACCTTCACCACAACCTAAATCTAAAACTGAAGGGTTGCCATTGCCATGTTTGTTAATAAAATCGATAATGGTTTTGTAACGACCACGCTCTTTATCACCTCTCAGATTTTTCCATCGACCACTTTTGTATTGTCTGTTCCAGCGTTGTTTGCGTCTCCAATTATGAAATTTATCAATAATGTTC
Source organism: Bacteroidia bacterium (assembly GCA_030429955.1). Lineage (GTDB taxonomy): Bacteria > Bacteroidota > Bacteroidia > Flavobacteriales > Flavobacteriaceae > CAJQLB01. The sequence continues at coordinate 10,398 of JAUIGO010000063.1, read as the reverse complement.
ATGGTCTCTAAGATTTAATGTGATGCTTTAAAAACGCATCTAATTTTTTAATAATCATGTCTGGGGTCAACTCACTATAGAGTTGAGTTGGATCTTTTTCAATGGCTTTACGTTCTTCTCTAGTGGTGCTGTCAAAAAGTTCTGGCTTTTCTTCCAATAGGTGAATGGATTCATGCATAGCTCCATCTTCAAAACTGGCCCAATGGTCTTTTAAAATGTATGGCGAATAAATGGTAAATGTTGGTTTGTTTAAAGCCTTTGTCATGTGTACACTACCACCTTCATTGGCCACTAAAATATCACACTTGTTCATCAATGTTATAAATCCTCTTACAGAATCTTCATAAATATCTAAATGAATCTGATCTTTGTCTTTGCATTGTTCAAAAATTTTTAAGGCCTCTGGTTTCTGATGAGGTGAATAATTAAATAAGATGTTAGCCTTATAGGTTGTTGTGATGTGATTTACCACTTCAGCGACATAATCATAAGGCATCGATTTTTGAGGAGTGCTTCCTAAAACACCAAGCATTATCACAGGACTTGTTAAATGGTCGATTTTGCTGTATTGCTTTTCCGCTTCAGTTAAAAACAGCTTTGGAATGTAATCTACATTTTTAACAGGGAACACGGTATCAATGATATTCACTCTGTCTTCAATAGCTTTTCCGCAAGATTTTGAACTTTGGTCCAAAAAGTCAACTGGATGTGTATAAAAAGGAAGTTTAAGGGTTTTATGTTTGCGTTTAAAACCTATTCTGTATTCAGCTCCAGAAAGCAAACACATAATTCGACTTTGAAACTTGGAATAGGCATCAAAAATAATATCGTAATCAGCTTTTCTGATTGCTAAAGATTGCTTTAGTAAGTTGATAGGTTTCTTTAGCTCTTTATCCTTAACCGTTATAATCTTGTCAATATTCGGATTGTTTTCCAGAACAGCGCTTGCATAGTCGTAAGCAAAAAAATGAACTTCACTTTCAGGGAACACAGTTTTGATATTGTTAGCAATAATTGAGCTTAGTAAGACATCACCAATGCGTTTGTTTTGAATAATGAGGATTTTTTTCATAAGCCCATCTGTCTTTCAGACATCTTCCCAAAGGGAAGAAATATTTCGTTTTTGTAATTAAAGACTGATTGCTTGCAAATTATTGTTTTTTCTGCTTTTATTAAAATTTCATTTGGTATATCTTTGAATACTATGAGTAAGCCAAAACAGGTTGTTTGTATTCACCCTAATTACAAGCATTTAACTTCTGAAATTCTAAACCAAATTAACCAGATTCATGGTGAGGATGATCATGTTTTTAACAATGGAAGAAATTTAATAGCCAAAGTTGAGGTCCAAAATGAGCAGCTTTCTATCAAATCATTTAAAGTGCCCAATGTTTTTAATGCATTGGTGTATAAATTTTTTAGAAAATCCAAAGCGAAGCGTTCTTATGAATTTGCCAATAAGCTTATAGAATCAGGTATTTTGACACCTTTCCCAGTAGCTTATATTGAAGAATTTAACCCTCTAGGCTTACAACGAAGTTTTTATATCAGTAAGCATATTGATTATGATTTCGATTTCAGGGAACTCATACACAACCCGAAGTTTCCAGATAGAGAGACTATTTTAAAACAGTTTACCGAGTTTACATTCAGGTTGCACGAAAACAACATCAATTTTTTAGACCACTCACCAGGAAATACATTGATTACTAAAGAAGCTGATGGGAATTACAATTTTTATCTGATTGATTTGAACCGAATGCAATTTGAAACCATGAGTTTTGACAAGCGTATGCATAACTTCAGACGTTTATGGTTATCTAAAGCCATGATAAAAATTATGGCTGCCAAATATGCCGAATTGTATGGCAAAACTTATGACGAAACGCACAGTTTAATGTTAATGCATAGTCGAGCCTTTCAAAAGAAAATTGACTCTAAAAAACTTAGGAAATCTGGGAGAAAAATGAGGTTTAAAACAACAAGTTAAACCGCTACATTATACTCGCGCAACGCATCGTTTAACGATGTTTTTTTGTTGGTACTTTCTTTGCGTTTTCCAATAATCAATGCACAAGGAACTTGATAGTCGCCAGCAGGAAACGTCTTCGTATAACTTCCGGGAATAACAACAGAACGTTCAGGTATAACACCTTTTGTTTCAATAGGTTTATCACCAGTGACATCAATAATTTTAGTACTCATGGTCAACACCACGTTAGCACCTAAAACAGCTTCTTTTTCAACACGAACACCTTCTACAACAATGCAACGCGAGCCAATAAAAGCGCCATCTTCAATAATTACAGGAGCAGCTTGTAAAGGCTCCAATACGCCACCAATACCAACACCTCCAGATAGGTGTACGTTTTTGCCAATTTGAGCACAACTCCCAACAGTTGCCCATGTATCAACCATAGTACCTTCATCAACATAAGCACCAATATTTACGTAGCTTGGCATTAAAATGGTTCCAGATGAAATATAAGCACCATAGCGAGCTACAGCATGAGGCACAACTCGAATCCCTTTTTCGGCATAATTGGTTTTTAAAGGTATTTTGTCATGATATTCAAAAATACCAACTTCAAACGTTTTCATTTGCTGAATTGGGAAATACAAAACAACCGCTTTTTTAACCCATTCATTTACTTGCCAACCATCAGAAGTTGGCTGTGCAACACGTAAAACTCCTGCGTCAAGAAGCGAAATAACTTCCCTGATGGCTTCTACTGTTTTTAAATCTTTTAAAAGGTCTCTATTGTTCCAAGCACTTTCAATTATGGTTTTTAAATCTGTCATTTTTGTTCAATTTGAAACAAAGATAAATGGATATTTTTATTTTGCTTGCAATGAATGTGACTTAATTACAACAACAGTGTCTTAAAAATACATCTTAACAACATTAACCTTAAAGTTAGTTTTTTTTGATTGATTGAATTGGTATCATAGATACTTGACTAAACATGATTAGGTTGGTTGGAACGCTCTTAAATTCTAAGAGCGTTTTTTTATGTATTTTTGTATTTTGAATTATGGGAAGAATTTTAGCAATAGACTACGGAAAAGTAAGAACAGGAATTGCGGTAACAGACGAGTTACAGCTCATTGCTTCTGGACTTACAACTGTCTCAACAAAGGAATTGCTACCTTTTTTAATCTCTTATGTTGAAACTGAAAACGTTGAGGCATTTATAGTTGGTTTGCCAAAACAAATGAACAATGAACTTTCTGAAAGTGAAGCTTTAATAGTTCCTTTTCTTCAAAAGCTAAACGCTAAATTTCCAAATATTCCTGTTGAACGTGTTGATGAACGTTTTACTTCAAAAATGGCGTTTCAAACCATGATAGATAGTGGTTTAAAGAAAAAACAACGACAAAACAAAGCGCTTATTGATGAAATTAGTGCAACCATTATATTGCAGACCTATCTTTTAAGCAAGTGAATTTTACGTTACACAACCTTTAATCGATAAAATTAACCTTTTTGTCGACAAAAAAAATATTTGATAGTTTTATCTAATACCTTTATTTTAAATATTGTTAAGAGGATAATACTTAATTTAAACCCCAAAATTGTATGAAACACAATTACTTTTTTACTGCGCTATTAGTCGCATTTTTTTATTTAGGAAATGTAAATGCACAATCTTGCCCACCAACAGGTTTTTCTAACACTGGTGGTAATACCTTGTACTTTCTTTACGACTCTGGAACATCTTTATGTGTTGACAGACCAACAACTGTAACAGTTGGTGCAAGTGTTTTTACACGAACAGCATGTGATGACCTTGCTTCAGTTTACCAACTGACTTCAGGATCACCAATTTCACCAACCAATACGTTTACAGCAGATTTTGGTTATGGAACTTGCGAATATACAGATGGTACTTTGACAGATGAGAATTTGTCATTGGAAGATTTCAAACTTAAACTTTCTCAGTTAAAGGTATTTCCAAACCCAGTTTTAAATGATGATAAACTTTTTATTTCATTTGAAAATGTAATTTCAACCAATATCAAGTTATTTAATGTTACTGGAAAATTAGTTTTGGAAGATACAATTAACAGTTCAAACTCAAAAGCTATAAATATCAGTGGTTTGACTAATGGTGTTTATTTGCTGCAACTTACAAATGGAAAGGCTTCAGTAACCAAAAAAGTGGTTATAATGAAATAATACAAATCCATTTTAAATAATTAAAAACTCCTAGCTTTAGGAGTTTTTTTTATTTATAAAATTATAATATCCTAATAAGAATTGTATTTTTGCAGCTTAAAATTTAAGAGTAAACAATGACCTTACCAATTATAGCCTATGGTGATCCAGTTTTAAGGAAAAAGGCGACTGTTATTTCGCCAGATTATCCAGAACTGAAAGCCTTAATAGATAACATGTACGAAACCATGTACAACGCTTATGGTGTTGGTTTGGCTGCACCACAAATAGGACTGTCTATTCGTTTATTTTTAGTTGATACATCGCCTTTTGCTGAAGATGAAGGACTGACTGAAGAAGAACAAAAACAACTTAAAGATTTTAAGTGCACGTTTATAAATGCCAAAATATTGCATGAAGAAGGTGACGATTGGGCGTTTAATGAAGGCTGTTTGAGCATACCCAATATTCGTGAGGATGTATTCAGACAACCTAAAATAAAAATACAATATCAAGATGAAGATTTTAATGAACACATCAAGGAATTTGATGGGCTCTTAGCTCGTGTTATTCAACATGAATATGATCATATTGAGGGTATTTTGTTTACAGATAAAATTTCGAGTTTAAAAAAGCGATTAATAAAAAGAAAACTTCAAAATATATCTAAAGGAGACATTTCGGTTGATTATGAAATGAAATTTCCTAACATTTCCAAGAAAAGATAAAAACTGATTTAATACGTTAAAATAAAATATATGAGCCTAGAAAAGGTATTGTCAATTTCAGAAAAACCAGGGTTATTTAAATTAATAACACAAACAAGAAATGGTTTTATAGCAGAGTCTTTATTAGATGGCAAACGCATTTCAGTAAATATGCATAGCAATGTAAGTTTATTGAGCGAAATAGCTATTTATACGTTAACCGAAGAATTGCCTTTGATTAAAGTCTTAAAAAAAATAAAGGATAAAGAAAATAGTAAACCAACAAGTATTAGCCATAAAAGCAGCAAGGATGAGCTTGAAGAGTACTTTTTTGATGTGCTGCCAGACTATGATGAAGATAGAGTTTATGCTAGTGATATTAAAAAGATAATACGTTGGTACAATTTGCTGCAAGAAAACAAAATGTTGAATCTTCTAGAAGATGATGACACACAAAAAGATGAAGAGGAATAAAAAAAACAGCTCTTTTGAGCTGTTTTTAAAATATAGGTTAATAAATTCAGATAGATAATTAAAAATAATTATCTGATTTTTAAAGTTGGAAACAAAAAAAGGGGAAGATTTCCCCTTTTTAAATGTTTGAAACCTTTAAACAACAGTATTTTTAAATCCCTCTAAAATAACAGTCAAAAGCTTCTAATAATAGAAATCGAATACAAAAATGACATGAATCCCAATTTTGTATTTTTAAATAGTAATTAATACTGTAAAAATAAAAAATTTAACGCTTTTAGCATAAGATACATTAAATAACTTATTAACAAAAAGGCCGTGTTTTGTGTTAATTTACTTACGAAAAACTATTTTGATAAGACAAAACTTACCTTTGTTACCTTAAATAATAATTGTGTTGAAAACTTACACTAAAGAATTTAATTATAACTTAAAGCTTGCAACTCCAGTAATGTTGGGTATGCTTGGTCATACATTTGTAAGCTTAGTTGATAACATCATGGTTGGTCAGCTAGGAACAGCTGAATTGGCAGCAGTGTCTTTAGGTAATAGTTTTATTTTTATTGCGATGTCCATAGGAATGGGTTTTTCAACAGCCATTACACCTTTAATTGCTGAAGCCGATTCTGAGAAGAATTTTGCAAAAGGTAAATCTTCATTTAAGCACGGTTTGTTTTTGTGTACAGTTTTGAGTGTATTGTTATTCATTCTCATGCTCATTGCAAAACCATTGATGTATTTAATGAAGCAGCCAGAAGAAGTTGTTGAGCTTGCCATACCTTATTTAGATTTGGTAGCGGTTTCGTTAATACCACTTATAATTTTTCAAGGGTTTAAACAGTTTAGTGATGGTTTATCTATGACTAAATACCCAATGTATGCTACTATTTTAGCAAATATCATTAATGTTGTTCTTAACTATGCACTCATATTTGGTAAGTTTGGATTTCCACAAATGGGAATTGTTGGTGCAGCTATTGGTACTTTAGTGTCTCGTGTTGTAATGCTCTTCTTTTTATGGTGGTTATTAAAAGGAAAAGAAAAATCGAAAGCCTATGTTACAAACATAAAATTGTTGAGCCTAGACAATAAGATGATTAAAAAAGTGCTTAATTTAGGTTTTCCTAGTGCCATGCAAATGTTTTTTGAAGTCGCTATATTTACGGCTGCCATTTGGTTAAGTGGTACACTAGGTAAAAATCCGCAAGCAGCCAATCAAATAGCTTTAAATTTGTCGTCAATGACTTATATGGTTGCCATTGGATTAAGTGTTGCTGCCATGATTAGAGTTGGTAACCAAAAAGGGTTAAGGAATTTTACCGAACTCAGACGAATAGCTATTTCAATATTTTTACTCGGTTTATCATTGGCATTTGTATTTGCAATTCTCTTTTTAGCTTTTCATAATATATTTCCAAAATTGTATGTTGACTTTGATGATGTCAATAATTTAATGGATAACTCAGAAGTAGTTTCTATAGCTGCAAATTTACTTATAGCTGCAGCGATATTTCAGTTGAGTGATAGTGCTCAAGTGATACTTTTAGGAGCATTAAGAGGATTGCAAGACGTTAAAATACCAACCATTATCACCTTTATTGCATATTGGTTAATTGGCTTTCCAATAAGCTATTATTTAGGGAAGGAAGATGTTTATGGAAGTTTTGGTATTTGGATTGGACTAATAGCTGGATTAACTTCAGCTGCAATTTTATTGTATTTTAGGTTTAACTATCTTACAAAACGTTTAGTTTTAAATGAGTTAAAAGTGAACTAAAGTTTATAAAGTATTTAAAGTAAAAATCAAATTATGACAAATAAGGAATTTGCTGCAAAACTTGAAAAAAGAACTGTTAAGTTTGCAATAGAAATTATAAATTTATCAGCAAGTTTGCCAAATACTACTGAAGCCTTTGTTTTAAAAAACCAATTAACTAAGTCTGGAACTAGTATTGGTGCTAACTATAGAGAATCAAATAGATCCAGAAGCAAAAAAGATTTTAAAAATAAAATAAAGATTAGTTTAGCAGAAGCTAGCGAGACAGATTATTGGCTTGAAATAATTGAAGCATTGAATTGGAGTGATAAAAACATTTTGACTCAACTAAGAAAGGAAGCAAAAGAGTTGTTAGCAATTTTCACCTCAATAGCGTACAAACTATAAATTAAGTGCACTTTAGGCATTTATAACTTAAAACTAAAAAGAAATATGGAACTTCCAAAGTTTATTCTTGGCGATAATACTGATTTTGACACTGCAATTTTTGTAATTCATACCGAGTTTCCAAGGTTTGTAATTAACCTTGAAAATGATGACATTGAATGGTTTGAAGATTTTGATGCGCAAGATGAAGAAGAGCTTTTAAGTGAAATGGAAAATCTTATTGAAGAGGCTTCTAAATTTTATGATAGAGAGGTTTCAAGATATGATAATTAATTTTTTTTATGCTTGATCAATTAGTACAATTAGATACAGAATTATTTATTTTTTTAAATGGACTAGGTTCAGAAACTTGGGATCAATTTTGGCTAATCTATACAAACAAGATTAATTGGATTCCGTTCTATGCTATTCTAGGGTATTTGATGTTTAAAAGGCTGAATACAAAAATGTTTATTTTAACTCTTGTAGTGATTGTTTTAATGATTTCATTTACAGATCAAGGAACTAATTTGTTTAAGAATGTTCTAGTAAAACGGTTGCGTCCTTGTCATGTTCCTGATATTATGGAAGTGATGCGACTTGTAAGATCGTGGTGTGGTGGTCAGCATGGATTCTTTTCGGGACATTCATCAAACTCTATGGCTATTGCCATATTTTCTAGTTTGTTGCTGAAAGATAAATATAAATATGTGCCTTATGTTTTGATTATATGGGCTCTATTAATGGGATATAGTCGAATTTACGTTGGTGCACATTATCCACTTGATGTCCTTTGCGGATTTATTTTTGGAGGCTTATCTGGATTCGGATTTTATAAATTGGATACATATTTACAATCCAGATTTCAATTGAAATAGATTAGTTGATGCTTTATTTCTGAGTTAGTTTGTAATAGCTATAACTTAATCTATCCTTATAACCTCTTGTGCCTTCTGATGCAGTGTTTAAACTATAAGAAGTTATAAACTCGATGTAATAGTTGTTTTCAAGTTTTTTAACATCCTCTTTCTGTGCAGTTTGAACAATAATATGTAAGACGTAATTCTGATTTGGTAATCTATCAACATCAAAAGATTTTATTTTTCCGCCATAATTCCAAATAATTTCTGGCGAAGGGTCTCCAAGACTAAAAAGGTCTTCTGATGCTTTATCAAGTTCCACTTTGAGAGAGCTTATAGGTTTGTAGTTATCTTGTTTTAAGTATAAAGTTAATGGAACTACAAAAACGAAAACAGCAACCATAAAACCAATGCACAAGTAAAAGACAGTTTTAATTTGCTTTTTTATTAAAGCTCTTAAAAGTAAAACACCAAGTGCAAACAAAACTATTGAAGCTAATAAAAATTGTAGCCATCCAAAGGTTAACGTGTCTTTTAATAACAAATAGCCAGCTACAGGAAAAGCTAACCCAATCAGGCTAATTAAGCCAAAGTTAAAGTACACTGGAATGGTTTCACGTTTATCAGTTAAGTCTTTAAATCTCCTGAATAAGTATTCAATATAAAAACCAACATTCAATGCTAACGGAATTAAAACAGGCATTAAATACCTCGATTTCTTTTCTGGAATAATAGAGAGTAAAACCACAGCTAAAAGTGTCCAAAGCAACGTAAATTTATAAGCTTTTAAATGACTGACCCTTGTCTTTAAATATGGATATAGCAAACTAACAAAGGCTGGAATGGTCCATAATCCGCTTTGCGTAAAAAAGCTCCAATAATAATAAAAAGGTCTTACATTGTAACTGGACCAATTACCAGTTTCTTTCTTAGTGATTTCTAAAAAGGTTTCCGGATCAGCATATCTAACATACAAATACCACCAACCTCCAATAATCAAAGCTATAAGCAATAAAGAAAATACCGAAAACCATTTTGCCTTAAAGTGTTTGTACTTGTAAACCAAGCCATAAGCTATTAGAAATGGTAACAATAAAGCGTAAAACGAAACTGGCCCTTTGCTCATGATTGAAAGCCCAATACAAACTCCAGCTATTAAGGTGTGCTTCCAGTAACCCTTATCCTTGCCAAATAATTGAAACAAGTGGTATATGCCAATCAGCATGAAGCCATGCGTAAAAATATCCCAAGGTGCTTCTATAACAATGCCAATCACATAAAACGAAGTAAGGGTTAATAAACCATTAATTAGACTATGTTGTTTGTTTTCTAATATTTTGTTGCTTAATAGATAACTCGTTAGAGCCAGTACAATGACCATTAAAAAACCAGGTAAACGCATTGCAAACACACTTTTTATTCCAAAGAAAAAAGCCGAAATGGCAGCCAACCACGTTGGTAAAGGTGGTTTTTGGTAACGTGGTTCACCATTCATAGTCGTCAATAACCAATTCCCATCTGTGAGCATTTCACGAGCCGTAATAAAATTACGAGCTTCCATGATAGTGACTTCAAGTACATCCATGTTGAAAGCCAACATAATAATGGCTATAACTGCTATTGAAAGTTTCGGATTATGTTCAATCAGTTTGATAATCATCTTTGTGCAATAAAATTAAATTTCTGATGTAAATGATAGAACCCAACAAATGGCCAATAAAAAGTACAGGATCCTTTCTAAATACAGCATAAGTTAATATTAAGGTAGAACCAACCAAACTCAATAACCAAAATCCTAAAGGTAAGGTAGAAGTTTTCTTGTGTTCTGAATACAACCATTGATATACAAAACGCAATGTAAACACAATTTGAGAAACAATGCCAAGCCATAATAACCAATTTGGAATGTCTTCATTTTTGAAAAGCAAATCCTTATCTATGACATTATTGTTGAAGTAGTATACAACAATTAAAGTAGGGACACTATAAAGTAAAAAACGTGTGATCCAATGAAAGCCTTGCCATTGATTTTGCAACTGAAGATTTCTAATATAA
>JAUIGO010000003.1 GCA_030429955.1 Bacteroidia bacterium | reverse complement strand
CATTTTGCTTAGCATCTTGTCCATATTTTGTTGTTGTTGTTGTTGTTGTTTTTATTAATAATATCTCAGCTTAAAATTGAAATAAATTTCTAATATAAATAAAATAGGTAAGGGCCTGACCTAACATAATGGCGAAATCATTTCGCAAATAACCATAAATAAAGAGGAGAAAAGAAGCTATTAAACTCAGTGTCCAAAACAAGGTTGGAGTGATGACTTTTTTTTCTCTTTCAGAAGATAACCATTGTATAATTAATCTCGAAGAGAATAATATTTGGGCAACAAAGCCAATGGTATATATCAACCAGTTGCTCATAAATCGTGTTTGGCAACTTTGTAATTAATGTACTTGCGTTTCATCCATAAATAAGCAAAACAATCACTTAAAGGACCCAGAAGTCTGTTCCACAAACCAAATTTTGCTTGTCCAGCAATTCTTGGATAATGCCTTACAGGTATTTGAATAATTTTACCTTCTTGTAACAAAATCATGGCTGGCAAAAAACGATGTAACCCTTTAAACATTGGAATACGTTTAGCATAATCTGTTTTTATCACTTTTAAAGGACAGCCAGTATCATCCATACCATCATGAGTAAAGGCACGTCTGATACCATTGGCAATAGTAGACGACATGTTTTTTACAAACGAATCTTTTCTATTGGCTCTTACTCCTGTAACTAAGTCATACGCATTAATATGTTCTAAGAGTAAATTAAAATCTTCAGGATTGGTCTGTAAATCAGAATCTATATAGCCAACCAATTCGGTGTTGGTATAGTCAAAACCAGCTTTTATGGCTGCACTCAAACCTTTGTTGGCTTCAAAAGAAATGTAATTAAAATTGTCATGTCTTTGGCTGATGGCTTCAATAATAGCTTGACTGTTGTCTTTTGAACCATCATTAACAAACAAAATACAAGTGTTTTTTGTAGCTATTTTAGAATAGGCTAGCAGCTCTTTTTCAACACGTTCAAGATTATCTTCTTCATTATAAACAGGAACAATAATGGTAAATTGAAAACTCATTGATGCTTAGTTAGTAAGTGCAAAAATATTCTTTTTTAATTAACATTAACGAATACTACTTTTTAAATATAAAAAAGATGTTAAATTGCAGCATCAAAATACAACAATGAATATTTTAGTTACAGGTATTGCAGGTTTTATTGGCTCACATACTGCAGAAAGATTGCATGATTTAGGGCATAAGGTAATAGGTGTCGATAATTTTAATGACTACTACAGTTTAGACTTAAAACAATTAAACGCAAAGTCATTGGAAGATAAAGGTGTTAAGATCATTAAAAAAGATCTTAGAGATACTGATTTAACTTCAGTATTGCCTAACGATATTTCTTATATTTTCCATTTTGCGGCACAACCAGGAATTTCTGCTACCTCATCGTTTGAAGACTATTTTACCAACAACGTCATAGCGACCAAAAACTTGGTTGATTATGCTTTGCAATGTAAAGACTTAAAACTATTTGTAAATATTGCTACCTCGTCTATTTACGGTTTGGAAGCCACGTTTCCGGAAAGCGTTGCCGTAAAACCCGCATCACATTATGGCGTGACCAAATTAGCAGCAGAGCAATTGGTGCTTCAAAAGAGTAGAGAGCAGCAAATGAAAGCTTGTTCATTGCGATTGTATTCAGTGATTGGGCCTCGAGAACGTCCTGAAAAAATGTACACCAAACTAATTGACTGTGGATTAAATGACAAAGCGTTTCCGCTTTATCAAGGCAGTGACAAGCATTTAAGAAGTTTTACTTATGTAGGCGATATTGTTGATGGTGTTGTAAGTGTTATTGGAAATGAAGCTAAAGTTGATGGCGAAGTCATTAACCTTGGTACAGAAGTAGAACATACCACACAGGAAGGTATTGAAGCGGTTGAAAAAATACTTGGCAAATCCATTAACATCAAGGTAGTGCCAAAACGAGCAGGAGATCAATCGCGAACCAAAGCCAATATTGATAAAGCTAGGCGTTTGCTTAATTACAATCCGCAAACCACATTGTTAGAAAGTGTTAGGCATCAAGTGAATTGGTATAAGGAGAATTTTTTATAGACTCAATAAATATTCTGCAGCAGCAAAAGGGGTTGTTTGATGGGCTTCAATGAGTTGCAATTGTTGTTGGAGTGCTTCTTTAATTTTTTTATTGGTAAAGAAATTCGATTTTAAGCGATCTTCAATAGTCTGCATCAGCCAAAATTTATTTTGCTCGTTGCGTTTGTGTACAAAATAATGATTGCTTTTAGTGAGATTTTCGTATTTCTCAATAAGTTCCCAGATTTCAGTAATACCTTCATTGTGTAAAGCACTACACAAACTTACCTTAGGTTGCCAACCAGTTGCTTTTTCAGGATATAAATGCAAGGCTCTGTTAAATTCTACTTTAGCCAGTTTAGCCTTTTTTACATTGTCACCATCAGCTTTGTTAATGACTATGGCATCAGCCATTTCCATAATTCCGCGTTTAATGCCTTGAAGTTCATCACCAGCTCCAGCAAGTTTAAGCAGTAAAAAGAAATCTACCATACTGTGTACAGCAGTTTCACTTTGTCCAACACCAACAGTTTCAATAATAATGGTATCAAAACCAGCTGCTTCACATAAAATGATGGTTTCTCTGGTTTTCCTTGCCACACCACCTAAAGAATCGCCAGAAGCGGAAGGTCTTATATATGCATGCTCATTTTTTACCAAGTCTTCCATTCGCGTTTTATCGCCAAGAATACTACCTTTTGTAATTGAACTACTTGGGTCAACAGCTAGCACAGCGACTTTTTTACCTAATCTTGTTAAGTGCATTCCAAAGGTTTCAATAAACGTGCTTTTTCCAACACCTGGAACTCCAGTGATACCAATTCGAATGGATTTGTTGGCATGAGGTAAGCAACCTTTAATAATGGTATTTGCTTTTTCTAAATGAGCAGCACTTTTACTTTCAATCAAAGTAATGGCTCGGCTTAAAGCAGTAATATCACCTTTTAAAATAGCAGCGATTAAATCTTCAGCAGAAGGTTGCGTTTTTCGTTTTTGCTTGATCGACTCAATAGAAGACGAACTGGTCATTTCGTTTTGCGAAACGCCATCTTGTTCACTTAAAGCCGATTTATTTTGTTTGCCCACAACAGCACTATTTTAACGGAACGACAATTTTTGTCGTGTCCCAAGCCATGGTTAAAGATAAGTTATCTGTTGAATTATCAAAAGCAATGGTGAATTCTTCTACAGGAGTGTCTAGTTTTTGCACAGGAACAGTAATACTCAGTACATCATAATCTGGTTCTCTCATAGGTTGCATGGCATCATTAACTCCCCAAGGATATTGTTTGCCGTTAAAAATCACTTCCCAAGTATTTTCTCCTGGAATGGTCCAAAGGGTGTATTTTCCTGCTGGTAAATAATCGTTACCAATCTTAAGTGCTTGATTGGTTTCAAAAGTGGTAGCTTCATTGGCGCCTGTTCGCCATACTTGATTGTAAGCCACAAGTCCACCAAAAATATCACGATTACGTTTAGAGGGTCTGTTGTAAAATACTTCGAGCTCTAAATCGTTCAACTTAAATTCAACCGTATCTTTTGGGCTTAAAGGCTTTTTAAAAATGCCTCCATTTAAATAAGAGTATATAAAAATTCCAACAGCCAATATGGTTAAAAGAATAACCAATCGTTTTAAAAATAAATTCATAATAGCAATTAAATTCGTAGGTACAAAGATAAATATTAGACAGCGCTTTTTTTTAAAGAAACGTTAATTTGTTAAAATTTGTTACACTAAGGCAAAAAAATATCTACCTTTTTGCAACAATCATTTTTTAGTATCGTCTTTAGGGTGTAATTAAGATGTTAAAATGCATTTTAGTATCTGTTACAATGACCTAACCAAAACAAAATTAAGTGAATACGTTAACAATTGATATTGTTGAGAAGTGTAAGCAAAACGACCGAAAAGCGCAATTGCAGTTGTACAATCAATATTGCGATGGGATGTTTACTGTAGCAATGCGTTTTGTTAAGGACACAATGGAAGCTGAAGATGTTGTACAAGAAGCTTTCATTAAGGCCTTTTCAAAACTACATCAATACAAAGCGGAAGTCACTTTTGGAGCTTGGTTAAAACGAATCGTCATAAATAAAAGCATTGATTTACTTAAATCTAAAAAACAAATGTTAGAATTAGATGAGGTGCACCTGAAGGTAGTCGATAGCGATTATGAAGACGAATGGTTAGTAGATGATGCAATTACTTTAGACGAAGTAAAAAAAGCAATTTATCAGTTACCAGATAAATACCAGTATGTAGTGATGTTGTATTTAATTGAAGGTTATGACCATCAGGAAATTGCCGAGATACTAAACATAACAGAAGTTGCATCCAGAACACAATTATCAAGGGGTAAAGCGAAATTAAAAGAATTATTAAAAGTTGCACATAATGGCACAAGATATTAGAAAACTATTTAAAGAAGAACCTAAAGTAGGCAACCAAAAAATGCCTAAAGGACATGAAGCGCGATTTCTAGAGAAATTAGACAGAGAATTGCCAAAACAAAGCTCCAGACCACTATTTTCTTTCTTGAATATTGCCGCAAGTGTGGTTATTTTAATTGGGTTAAGCTTTGGAGCGTATAAGTATTTCAACCAACCTGTTGAAATTGAAACACCAGCAGAAGTGGTTAAAACTTCGCCTTTAGGTGAAATTTCACCACAGTTAAAAAAGGTTGAAGATTACTATCTGGCTAATATTAATTTGGAACTCTCTGAAATGAAAGTCACATCAGAAAATAAAGAAATGTTTGATGGTTACTTAAGTCAATTGGAAGAACTCAATAACGAGTACAACGTACTCTCTAATGAGTTAATTACTTCTGGACCAACAGAGCGAACCATTAATGCCTTAATTGATAATTTGAAATTTCGTTTGAATTTATTGTATCGACTTAAAGAAAAATTAAACGAACTAAACAATGAACCTAATGAACTTGAAGAAACTCAAGTTTAATTATTAAAAAATCAAAAAATGAACACGTATAAAATAATAACATTAACACTTGCTTTTTTAGGCGTCTTTAGTTTATCAGCTCAGCAGAAGTTGGAAAAACTAAACAAGACAGTAAATGCCAATAAAGATGTTACGTTAAATTTAAACACAACCCATACCAACATTGAAATTAGTACTTGGGACAGTAACAAAATACAAGTTGAAGCCTTTGTTGAAAGTAGCGAGTTGTCTAAAGAAGACCTACAAAAAGTATTGGATTCTTGGGACTTAGACATTGAAGGCTCTGGAGCTAATGTTACCATTGAAACTTTTGGTGGCTTTGGAGGTAATTGGAATTTTAACTTTGATTTTAGCGGATTGGAGATGCTAAGAGATTTAAATATTCCGGATATACCAGAAATAGACTTTGAATTGCCTGAAATGCCAGAGCTTCCTGAAATGAATATCGAGGTTCCAGAAATGCCAGAATTACCAGAACTTCCTGAGTTACCAGATGGTGTGCATAATGTACAATTTGATGTCGAGAAGTATAAAAAAGAAGGCGAGCCTTATTTAGAGAAGTGGAGCCAAGAATTTGAAGATAAGTATGGTAAGGGTTATAAGGAAGACATGAAAAAATGGGCTCGAGAATTCTCAAAAGTAGATTGGGATGGTTATTCCGTTCGCATGGAAAAATGGGGAGAGGAATTTGGTAAGAGATTTGGCGACAAATTTGGCAAAGACATGGAGAAATGGGGCGAAGAATTCAGCAAAAAATTCGATGGTAAATGGGCTGAAGACATGGAAAAATGGGGTGAAGAGTTTGGTGAAAAATTCGGAAAGGAATGGGAAGAAAAAGGCAAGGTTATTGAAGAGCGCATGAAAGCATTTGAAAAAGAATGGGAAGGTAAAGAAGATGAACTTGAAAAGCGTTTTGAAGACATGGAAAAGCGAAACAATAAAGTAAAAAAGACCATAAAAATCAAAATGCCTAAAGACACGAAAATGAAAGTGAACGTAAGGCATGGTGAACTTAAATTTGCTTCGGTAATTTATAATCTTAAGGCAGATTTATCACACTCAAGCTTATTGGCAGAACGCATTGATGGAAGTAATACTTCCATCAGTGCCTCTTATTCTCCAGTGTTGGTCAATCATTGGGATGCTGGCGAGTTAAAGTTGAGATATGTTGATGATGCATTGCTTAAAAATGTAAAAACCTTAATGCTACAATCAAATTCGTCAGATATTAATATTGATTTCTTAAGAGGTAACTCAATTATCAATGGTAGTTTTGGAGAATTAACCATTCATAATATTGTAGATTCTTTTAACAGTTTAAATATAGTTTTAGAAAACAGTGACGCTAAAATTAAATTACCAAAAACAGATTACAATCTACAATACCAAGGCAGTCGCTCACGATTTAAGCACCCAAAGAAAACAGATAAAGAGAATGCTTCTTCATTTTCAACTGGAAATCTAAGCAGTGGTAAAACCATTGTCATTAATGCCAAGTATAGTACTATTGTGATGCAATAGCATTCCCTTGAAAGAAGGGAATCTCATCAATCAATTCTTTTTACTTCAAAAAAAAACCCAAAGCGATTAACTTTGGGATTTACTATTATGAGATTCCTGCCTGCGCAGGAATAAAATTAATCTTCCACCAAAACCCAGTCACCTTTAGTAATCAATGGTTCTGCTTGTTTGTATTTTAGGGTTTTATTTTCACCACTCATCACATTCTTAATCGTTACACGATCATTACGTCCAATTTTTGGTCGTTCTCTTACAATAGTCTCAACCACTTGTTGCTGACGTTGTGTGTTACCAGCAGCTCTAGCTTCTGCTGAACGTTCATCCATATTTGGAATCTCATCTTTTTTGGTTTCCAAATTTTCTCTACGTCTTGCTTTTGCTTCTTGAATCACATTAGCTGTTTCCTGAGGGATTTCACCTTTAAATAAGAATGAAATCACATCTTTATTCACTTGGTCAATCATCGTTTTAAACAGTTCAAACGATTCAAACTTGTAAATTAATAAAGGATCTTTTTGCTCATGAACGGCTAATTGAACCGATTGCTTCAACTCATCCATTTTACGAAGATGTGTTTTCCAAGCATCGTCAATAATGGCTAATGAGATGTTTTTCTCAAAGTCTGTAACCAATTGCTTTCCGCCAGATTCATAGGCTTTCTCAAGATCTGTAATCACTTGTAGTGTTTTTACACCATCAGTGAACGGTACCACGATACGCTTGAATTTATCACGCTGTGTTTCGTATACATTTTGAATGACAGGAAATGCTAAATCTGCATTTCTGGTCATCTTATCTTTATAATGTTTAAAAGCTGTAGTGTACACTTTTGAAGCCAAGGCTTTCGCATCCATTTTGCCAAATTCCTCTTGGGTAACTGGCGAGCTCATTGAGAAATAACGAATCAGTTCAAACTCAAAGTTTTTAAAGTCATTCGCATCTTTGTTGGTTTCGGCAATGATTTCTGAAGTATCAAAAATCATATTGGCTAAATCTACACCAAGACGTTCTCCAAACAAGGCATTGTAACGACGTTTGTAAACCACCTCACGTTGCGCATTCATGACATCGTCATATTCCAATAATCGCTTACGAACACCAAATTGGTTTTCTTCTACTTTTTTCTGAGCGCGCTCAATAGATTTTGAAATCATGGAATGCTGAATCACTTCACCTTCTTCCAAGCCCATTCTATCCATCATTTTTGCAATACGCTCACTACCAAATAGACGCATTAAATTATCTTCTAGAGACACATAAAATTGAGAACTTCCTGGATCTCCTTGACGACCAGCACGACCACGTAACTGTCTGTCTACACGACGCGAATCATGACGCTCAGTACCAACAATAGCCAAACCACCAGCTTTTTTAACGTCGTCTGATAGTTTAATATCTGTACCACGACCAGCCATGTTGGTGGCAATGGTAACCTGTCCTGAATTACCAGCTTCTGCAACAATTTCAGCTTCTCGTTTATGTTGTTTTGCATTCAAAACGTTATGAGAAATCTTTCTGATACTTAGCATTTTCCCAAGTAACTCACTAATTTCAACCGAAGTGGTACCAATTAATACAGGTCTTCCAGCTTCAGATAGTTTTGTTACTTCATCAATAACAGCATTATACTTTTCACGTTTGGTTTTATAAACCAAATCTTCTCTATCATCACGTGCAATAGGTCTGTTGGTAGGAATTTCAACCACATCCAATTTGTATATTTCCCAGAATTCGCCAGCTTCAGTAACAGCAGTACCTGTCATACCTGCAAGTTTGCGATACATTCTGAAGTAATTTTGTAGCGTAATGGTTGCAAAGGTTTGTGTTGCAGCCTCAATTTTTACATTTTCTTTAGCTTCAATGGCTTGGTGCAATCCGTCACTATAACGACGACCATCCATAATACGACCAGTTTGCTCATCAACAATCATTACTTTATTGTCCATGACAACATACTGAGTGTCTTTTTCAAATAAAGCATAAGCTTTTAGTAGTTGATTGAGTGTATGAATACGTTCAGATTTTATACCAAAATCTCTGAATAGTTCTTCTTTCAGATTGGCTTCTTCTTCTGATGATAAGCCTTGTTTTTCAATATTAGCAATTTCAGTTCCCATTTCAGGCATGACGAAAAAGTCAGGATCATCTGCACCAGAAAGAAATTCTACACCTTTATCACTAAGTTCTATTTGATTGTTCTTTTCGTCAATAACGTAATACAGTTCAGCATCAACCTTTGGCATTTCTCGGTTGTTGTCTTGCATGTAAAAGTTCTCTGTTTTTTGAAGTAGTTGCTTTACACCTTCTTCACTTAAAAACTTGATAAGCGCTTTGTTTTTAGGAATTCCTCTAAACACACGCAGTAATTGAAAACCTCCTTCTTTAGTGTCTCCAGCTGCAATTAGTTTTTTGGCTTCGGCTAAAACACCGATTAAGTATTTTTGTTGAACACTTACAATTGATTCTACTTTAGGTTTTAATTCATTAAACTCATGACGATCGCCTTGCGGAATTGGTCCTGAGATAATTAATGGTGTACGAGCATCATCAATCAATACAGAATCCACCTCATCTACTATAGCATAATGATGTGGACGTTGCACCAGATCGTCTGGTGAATGTGCCATGTTATCACGTAAGTAATCAAAACCAAATTCGTTGTTGGTTCCATAGGTAATATCAGCATTGTAGGCTTTTTTACGAGCAGGAGAATTTGGTTGATGGTAATCAATACAATCCACACTCAAACCATGGAATTCAAAAATAGGAGCCATCCATGCGCTATCACGTTTTGCTAAGTAGTCGTTAACGGTTACCAAGTGAACACCGCGTCCAGTTAAAGCATTGAGATATACAGGAAGTGTTGCGACTAAGGTTTTACCTTCACCAGTTTGCATTTCGGCAATTTTACCTTGATGCATGGCAATACCACCAATAAGCTGTACATCATAATGTACCATGTCCCAAGTGATGGGTTTGCCTGCAGCATCCCAAGAATTGGCCCAAATGGCTTTGTCGTCATCTAAAGTTATGTATGTTTTTAATCCTGAAAGTTCTCTATCATAAGTTGAAGCAGATACTGTAAGGGTCTCATTGGCTACAAATCGTTTTGCAGTCTCCTTGACTACAGCAAAGGCTTCTGGTAAAATGTCATTGAGTATTGCTTCAGTGGCTTTATACGATTCGTCTTTTAAGCCATCTATTTCTGCATAGATGTCTTCTTTTCTGTCAATATCTTCGGAGGCATCAGCTTCTGCTTGCAGTTCAGCTATTTTATTTTCAAAAGTAGCGCGAGCTTCGTTTATTTTAGATTTGAATTCTTCAGTTTTAGCACGTAACTCATCATGAGAAAGTGCTTCTAGTTGTTTTTCAAAGGACTTAACTTTTTCTACGATAGGCATGATAGCCTTTACATCTTGTTTGGATTTATCTCCAACGAAAACTTTAAGTACCGAATTTAAAATACTCATTCTATGTTATGTTTTTTTATCTCTGTCTAAAAGGCAAACAAAGATACTATTTGTTGTTAGTTTAAATGAAAAATTAACGCATAAAAAAAAGCCTCATACGAGACTTTTTGTGTTTTATGATGCAAATTTAATATTCATCTTCATTCCAAAGATAATCTTCATCTGTTGGATAATCTGCCCATATTTCTTGAATAGAATCATACGAATCACCTTCATCTTCTATAGATTGAAGATTTTCTACTACTTCCAAGGGAGCACCTGTTCTAATAGCGTAATCTATTAATTCATCTTTTGTTGCTGGCCAAGGCGCATCACTTAAATACGATGCTAATTCTAAAGTCCAATACATTTCTTACGGGTTTAATTTTTTGCAAAAATAAATTTTTAGTTGAAAAAGTCAAGTAAAAAAGAAATTATTTATCATTAATTTTAAGAACGTTCCGTTTTTACTGTAATTTTTGAGGCTAAAATATTCTTACAGCGTTACTAAATTACTTAGCTAAAGGGTTAATCATTCTTATTTGGAATCCATTTCACCTCTTCAGCTTGCAAGTCTTTAGACAACTTTCGTGCCAATACAAAAAGATAGTCAGACAAACGGTTTAAATAGGTGAGTGCTTCTGGTTGAAAAGGCTCGGCATCATTGAGTGCTGAAGCTAAACGTTCGGCTCTACGACAGACACAACGCGCTATATGACAGAATGACACCGTTTGATGACCTCCAGGCAAGACAAAGTTTGTCATTTGTGGTAAGGATTCGTTCATGGTGTCCATTTCTGTTTCTAAGAGCTCGATGTCTTTTAAAGATATTTTAGGAATGTTCAATCGCTCTTTGCCACTTTTTAAGATGGCCTTTTCAGGATCTGTTGCCAAGATTGCTCCAACGGTAAACAATTTATCCTGAATGTGTTGCAGCATGGATTTGCTATGTGCATCTATATCTTGGTCGCGAATGAGACCTAAATGTGAGTTTAGTTCATCAACGGTTCCGTAGCTATCAATGCGAATATGGTGTTTTGGTACACGTGTGCCACCAAAAAGGGCAGTGGTACCTTTGTCTCCTGTTTTTGTGTAGATTTTCATTTGAAAATGTGAGTTGTATGTTGTTAAGATGTTTAGCATCGAACCAAGACATCTTTTTATAGATTCAAATTTAAGTTAAACTTAACGACTAAGCAACTAAACGACTAAACTTAGCTGGAGTTGAAACTGAAATTGAAACTGAAGTTGAAGTTAAATTGAGATTTGGGATTTAGTATTTGGAGCTTATGTTTAATTGGAGTTGTATAAGTTAAACCCTTATGACAAAGTCAGATTATTTCACAGAGCCACACAAAGATTCCGCAGAGCCACACAGAGCCTTAAAATATTTCTTGGTGTATCTCAGTGTTTCTCTGTGCTTCTCTGTGTTATAGTTTTTTAAACTCTAATGGTAAAATGTTCTTTGGCTTGTTCTTTTCTAAAAAAGATAATGCCCCAAAAAAAGGTGTCTATACTAACGGTTACTGATGGATGATTTTTAATGATGTCCCAAGCTTCGGTCATGCCCTTGGACCAATGGATGTCATCAAAAATAAATACAGAGTTATTAGTTGCTATAGGAAGTAATATTTCAAAATAATTTAAAGTGGCTTGTTTGGTGTGATTGCCATCTATATACACAAGGTCATATAGGTTTAAAGCTAATTCAGGTAATGCTTTTTCAAAAGGACTGACCTTTAAATGGATGTTGTTTAGTTGAAATGTACTGAATTGTTCCTGTGCTATCTTTGCGGTTTCTGGGCAGCCTTCAATGGTGGTGATGGATGCCTGCTTGTGTCCTAGGCTTAAAGCTGAAGTTGCTAATCCTAAAGAAGTTCCCAGTTCTAAGATGTTTTTTGAATTAAAATAGCGTACCATTCTAAAGAGTAGTTTTGCTCTTTTAGAGGTGATTCCTGATGTCTTTGCCATTTTTGAAATGACACGGTTATTCGATTTAAAGACTCTACTACCAGAGCCAAAATCGGAAATGCTTATGCTCTTAGAGTTCTGATATAAGGATTGTCTGTATTGTTTTAAAATGGTATACTCTTTATACCTTGACCTGTCATAAAAACATTTGGTGACTAAGTTGTACACAAAAGGGGAGTGCACACCATGTTGATTGGTGGAGGTTTTTAAGAATTTGATGTATTGTTTAATTTGGTACCACATAACTAATTAATAATGTCATTGCGAGGCGTGAAACAACGCGGCAATCTCATTAAAAAGATTCCTTCGCTTTCATTTCGGCTGTGTTTTCGCTAAAGCTTCAGCGACACGCGTGCGCTCAATGTGACAGCTCGGAATGACAGACTAAGACTCCATTTTTTCATGTAGCTCCATCCATCGGAGTTCCTTTTCTTCAATGGTATCAATAATTTCTTGAATTTTTGATGATAATTTATTGATGTCATCTACAGAAAGGGTATCGTCATGAAACTTCGCTTCCAATTCCTTTTTATCGTGTTCTAATGATTTTAGTTTACTTTCAATATTGTTGAGTTCTTTTTGCTCGTTGTATGAGAGTTTTACATTGTCATCCTTTTTCCATTGTTGCTTCTCGGTTTTATCATTGGTATCCGATACTTTAGGTGTGCTGTCTTCATAAGCTCTATAATCGCTATAGTTGCCTGGGAAATCTTCAATCACACCGTTGCCTTTAAACACAAAGAGATGGTCTACAATTTTGTCCATAAAGTACCTGTCATGCGAGACCACAATCAAACAACCTGGGAAATCCAAGAGGAATTCTTCCAAGACGTTTAAGGTCACAATATCCAGATCGTTTGTGGGTTCATCTAGAATCAAAAAGTTTGGGTTTTGGATGAGCACTGTACATAAATACAATCGTTTGCGTTCGCCACCACTAAGTTTTTCTACAAAGTCGTATTGCTTTTTTCTGCTGAAGAGGAAGCGTTCCAGTAGCTGTTGAGCACTGATTTGTCTGCCTTTCTTCAGCGGAATATAATCGCCAAACTCGCGGACTACATCAATCACTTTTTGTTCTGGTTTAATCTC
Organism: Bacteroidia bacterium; assembly: GCA_030429955.1. Taxonomy (GTDB): domain Bacteria; phylum Bacteroidota; class Bacteroidia; order Flavobacteriales; family Flavobacteriaceae; genus CAJQLB01. Next base: position 89,453 of record JAUIGO010000003.1, on the reverse strand, counting down.
AATGCCTTTTTGCGTGTAGTAACCAAACTTCACCGTTTCGCCAAGAATGATTTTTCCTCCATCTGGTTTTATGGCTCCAGTGAGCATGTTGAGAAAGGTAGATTTTCCAGTTCCGTTTTTACCTATAATGCCAACACGTTCTCCATTCTGGAAGTTGTAATTGAATTTGTCTAGCATCACTAAATCGTCAAAGGATTTGGAGACATTGTGAAGTTCAATAATTTTATTACCTAACCTTTCCATGTTAAGTTCTAACTGCACTTCATGGTCATTACGACGTTGATGCGCACGTGCTTTGATATCGTGAAAATCGTCAATTCTGGATTTTGACTTTGTGGTTCGAGCTTTGGGCTGCCTGCGCATCCAGCCTAGCTCTTTTTTAAAGAGTTGCTTGGCTTTATTGGTTTCGGTGGCTTCACGCTCTACACGAGCTTCTTTTTGCTCTAAGTAATAGGAGTAGTTGCCCTTGTAGTTGAAAATCTCACCATGGTCCAGTTCGATAATTTCATTACAGACACGCTCTAAAAAGTAACGATCGTGGGTTACCATAAAAATGGTCATGTTTTCTTTTGCAAAAAAGTCTTCAAGCCATTCAATCATTTCTAAATCGAGGTGGTTGGTTGGCTCGTCCAGAATGAGCAGTTCGGGTTTATTAATTAAAACGTTGGCTAGCGCAAGGCGTTTTTTCTGACCACCAGAAAGTTGCTTTACTTTTTGGTTGAGGTCTTCTAGATTGAGTTTGTATAGAATTTGTGTGTATTGAGTTTCAAAATCCCAAGCTTGGAAACGATCCATATTATCAAAGGCCTTTTGATAGGCTTTTTCATCTTCAGGATGCTTTAGGGCTTCATGGTAGGCGTTGATGACTTTCAGGATTTGATTATCGGAAGCAAAGATGGTTTCTTCGACTGTCAGTTCAGGATCTAACTCCGGATCTTGCGATAAGAACGACGTTTTTAGGCCTTTTCTAAACACTACCTGTCCAGTGTCTGGTTGGTCTTTTCCAGATAAAATATTCAGAATGGACGTTTTGCCTGTTCCGTTTTTGGCCACAAAGGCAATTTTTTGATCCTTATGGATACTGAATGATACACCTTCAAATAAAGTGAGTTCACCATAAGATTTTGCAATATTTTCAACAGTAAGGTAGTTCACATTTAAGTTTTTGCAAAGAACGTATAAATCCTCAAATTACGAATATAGAAGTTTTATAATTCTTGGTAAGAAATTATACTTTATGTGATAAAAATAAGTTTATTATATAATATTGAATTTTGATGTATTTGTGTAGCTGTTATTTTTATGGATTAAAAACCAAAAAAATATGTAGTTTTGTCTGAAATCAAATTGCCTTCCATGAAGAGAAGTATTCTATTTATAGGATTAGTTATTAGTATCTTGTCAACATCGTGTATTCCACATAAGGACACTATTTACTATCAAAACAAAGGAACTGCTATGGATACCACGCAATTATTGGTAGAGCAGCAAAAACCGTATCGTGTTCAAATTAATGATATTATTAGTATTCGTGTGAAGTCACTGGATCAAGACAATGTGCAAATACTCAACCCTATTGGCGATGACAATTTGAATGCTGATAGTGCTGAACGTGCTTATTTTGATGGCTTTACTATTGATTTGCACGGTAACATTAGAGTGCCTACTTTGGGTTATATTAATGTGCTAGGCTACACTACCGAAGAAATAGAGAAGTTGTTGGAAAAAAAACTGTTGGAAGAACAATTTAAGGAAGCTGCCAATATTTTTGTGACCGTTAAACTAACAGGGTTACGCTTTACCGCCAGTGGTGAGGTTGGCAGTCCTGGTACTAAAACCTTGTTTCAAGAACGGGTGAATATTTTTCAAGCCATTGCCAATGTGGGAGAAATACCGGTTACAGGCGATAAGAAAGATGTGTTGATTATTAGGCAATACCCTCAAGGTCAAAAAATACACCACTTAGATTTGACTGATGTCAACGTGATGCAATCGCCTTATTATTATATACAGCCCAATGATATGATTTACGTAAAGCCTTTAAAGCAAAAAACATTAGGTACTGGAGCTACAGCTATGCAGACCTTAGGTTCTATTGCTACTGTATTATCGTTAGTCACCACTGGTATTTTATTATTTACACGTTTTTAGTACTATGGATTATAATGAACTACATGATGACCAACTGGATGCACAACGTGTAAGTTTTGATTTTAGAGGCTTTTTATTTAAGGCTCTTAACTTATGGAAATTGGTTTTGTTATGTATTGGTATTGCTCTTATTGTTGCTTATTTTATTAATGTTAGAAAGCAGAACATTTACCGTTTAGAATCTTTAATTTCCATTGAGAACGACCAGAATCCGTTTTTTACGGCGAATACTAGTATCTCGTTTAATTGGGGTGGTGTATCTGGTAAAGTTGGTAAAATGTTGACAGCTGTAAAAACCAGAAGCCATAATGAACTCGTTGTAGATTCCTTACAATACTATATGCAGTATTTGTCGCAAGGAAAATACCACATGGTGGATATTTATAAAAACGCTCCTTTTAGTTTTAAACTTCAAAAAGATAAGCCGCAACTACTAAATAGGCCTATTGGTATAAGGTATATTGATGATGCCTCGTATGAAATTTTCATGGAGTTTCAGGGTGAGCGTGCCTCAACGCAGCGTTATTCTGATAAATTCATTAAAAGCGTTGCTGTACCTTTAGGACCCTTTTCGCAAACATTCTTTTTTGGACAACAGGTTGAACTTCCTTTTTTAAACGGAAGTTTTGTATTAAAGCCAAATGTTGATGTGCCAAGCGGTTCTGTGTTTTACTTGAGATTTTTAAGCTTTGATGGTGTTGTTAATAGTTATAAAAATGGCGTCCAAATAAACCCTATTAATAAAAATTCCTCCTCCATATTACAATTATCTTTAGCAGGTACTAATAAGTCTAAAATTGTTGATTACCTTAATGCTACAGCAGACATATTGAGCCGGACAGAACTAGAGCGTAAAAATTTATACGCTACAAACACCATTAAATTCATTGATAGCAGTTTGGCGGCAGTTAACAACAGCCTTAAAGATGTGACTGATGAAATGAATGATTTCAGACGTAAAAATAAGGTGTTTGATGTTAATGATGAAATCTCTCAAATATCCAATCAGCTTAAAGAATATGATAGGCAAAAGCAAAATGAACAATCAAAATTAAATTATTTAAATAGCTTAGAAACTTACTTAAACACTAAAACAGACTATACCAAAATAGCAGCACCAACCTCAGTTGGTATTGAAGAGGGTAATATTTTAAGCAGTGTTTCCAAGATTACAGGTTTGGCGATTGAGCGTCAAAACATGGAGTATACGACTCGTGAAGGTTCCGATTTGTTTAAAGGGTTGGATCGACAGATTGATGCCGAGAAAAACGTCTTGTTGGAAACTATAAAATCTACAAAGAGCACGATTAATATTCAGTTGAATACCATTAGTAGGAACATTGCTAATTTGGAAGCAAAATTAAGCGACCTGCCAGAAGATCAGCAAGAATATTTAAAAATACAACGCAAGTTAGATTTAAGTCAAGAAGCTTACGATGTGTATTTAGCGAAACGAAGTGAAGCAGCCATTGTAAAGGCCGCCAACGTCTCCGATATTGCCGTTATTGATGAGGCCAAAGACATTGGAGGAGGCTTGATAGGACCAAACAAATCCTTGAATTACATGATGGCACTCATGGTTGGTTTTTTTGCACCTATGTTTCTCATCTTTGTGATCTTTTTGTTAGATAACACCATTCATGGCTCAGATGAAGTTGTACAGCTTTCTAAAATTCCTATTCTGGGTCTTATAGGTAAGTATAACTACAAGAACAATTTGGTGGTTTACGAAAAACCAAAATCGGCAGTTGCTGAGTCTTTTAGAGCTATTCGTTCGAGTTTACAGTTCATTTATAGTAAACAGGAAAGTAATTTAGGTAGAACTTTAATGGTCACCTCTTCAGTAAGTGGTGAAGGAAAGACCTTTTGCTCCATTAACATAGCCACAGCTTACGCCTTAAGTGGTAAAAAAACCATTTTATTAGGTCTGGACTTACGCAAGCCGAAAATATTTGAATATTTTAACATCAGTAATGATAAAGGGATTGTGAATTATCTGATTGATGATGAAACTTTGGAATCGGTTACCTTTAAAGCTGAAATTGCTAATTTGGATGTGATTCCTTCTGGGCCAATTCCTCCAAACCCATCAGAATTATTGATGAGTACTAGGTTGAGCAATTTAATTACCCAGCTGCGTCAGGATTATGATATTATCATATTAGATACACCACCATTAGGTTTAGTGACTGATGCTTTACAATTGAGTACGTTTGCTGATGCCACCATTTTTATGATTCGATTGGATTATACCAAAAAAGGTATGCTGCAATTGGTCAATGCTAAATATCGTGGTGGTGAACTTAAAAACATCAGTTTTGTACTTAACTTCTATAAGCATAAAAGCAATCACAATTACGGTTATGGCTACGGTTATGGTTACGGTTATGGCTATGGTTATGGCACCTATGGTAACGCCTATCATGATAACGGAAGAGGGCCATCAATTATAAAGCGTATCAAAAAAGCAATCAGAATTAACAGATAACGTATTGAGTTTGATTACAACTGCACAGCTCCGTTTTAAACGCTTCTTTGATGTTTTACTGGCGCTTTTGTTACTTCCTATTTGTATCCTGCCTTTGTTTATTTTTATTGTGCTTGCTGCTATTGATGTAGGTCATTTTGGATGGTTTCAGCAATTACGAGTGGGGCAGCATGGCAATTTGTTTTATATGTATAAAATACGAACCTTAAAGCCAGGTCATCATCGTATGGGTTTTCTTGATAATGATGCGTCTTTCTATGGACGATTTTTAAGACGGTTTAAGTTAGACGAACTTCCGCAGTTGTTCAATGTGCTGTTTGGTCACATGAGTTTTGTGGGGCCTCGTCCCGATGTTCCTGGATTTGCTGATGTGTTAACGGGGACGGATCGCATCATTCTAAAAGTAAAACCAGGTGTTACAGGACCCGCCACTTTAAAGTATAAAAACGAAGAACAGCTTTTAGCAATGCAATCTGACCCAGAAACTTACAATAGAACGATTATTTGGGCAGATAAGGTTGAAATCAACAAAAAATACGTGCAGAATTGGACTTTTTATTTAGATTTGAAATATATTTTACAATCAATACTACTTAAATGACACCCAAAACAGATAGAATAACCATTATAGGACTTGGTTATGTTGGCCTACCATTAGCCGTTGAATTTGCAAAACAGTACCACACGGTTGGTTTTGATATTAATGAAGCAAGAGTAGCCGAACTAAAGGCTGGTAAAGATCAAACATTAGAAGTGACTCCTGACGAGTTAAAAGCCGTGCTAACTACTGATGAAAATGCTTCCAAAGGCTTATTTATATCTTCAAATAGTGATGCTATTGCCAACTCCAATATTTATATTGTTACGGTACCCACACCTACTGATTCGTTAAACAAGCCCATTTTTACACCATTGATTAAAGCCAGTGAAACTGTAGGAGCTCTGTTAAAAGAAGGTGATATTGTTATTTATGAATCTACGGTTTATCCTGGTGTGACTGAGGATATATGTGTTCCTATATTGGAAAACGTTTCAGGATTAACCTTCAATACGCACTTTTTTGCAGGTTATTCTCCAGAACGTATCAATCCTGGAGATAAAACCCATACGGTCACCAAAATACTAAAAGTAACTTCAGGCTCTACACCAGAAATTGCAAAACGTGTGGATGATTTGTATAAATCTATTATCACTGCAGGGACTCATTTAGCACCTTCAATAAAAGTTGCTGAAGCAGCCAAGGTGATTGAGAATTCTCAGCGCGATATTAATATTGCTTTCGTGAATGAGCTGTCTAAAATATTCAGATTGTTGGATATCGATACACAAGCGGTTTTGGAAGCAGCTGGTACAAAATGGAACTTTTTGAAGTTCTCGCCAGGATTGGTTGGTGGGCATTGTATAGGTGTAGACCCTTATTATTTAGCCCAAAAAGCCATTGAAAGTGGATACACGCCGGAAATAATTTTGGCAGGACGAAAGATGAATGATAGTATGGGCAGTTATGTTGCTTCCGAAACAGTGAAGATGATGATTAAAAAGGGAGCTCGCATCAAAGACGCGAAGGTATTGGTGTTAGGAATCACGTTTAAAGAAAATTGCCCTGATATTAGAAACTCACGTGCTATTGACATCATAAGGGAATTAGAATCGTATCAGGTTGATGTGGATGTGTATGATCCTTGGGCCTCTAAAGCTGAAGTACATCATGAATATGGCCTGGATTTAATGTGTTCAGAATCTGAACTGGCATCCTCTTATGACGCCATTATTTTGGCAGTATCACACAAAGAGTTTTTAAATGTGGATATCAGTAAACTAAAATCTGATATAGGTGTTGTGTTTGATGTGAAATCGTTATATCCAAGAAACATGGTTGATGCGAGTTTGTGATGAAGTTTGAAGTAGGAAGCTCGGAGCATGAAGCATGAAGTTGGAAACTTGAGGTTTGAAGATTGAAGTTTAATTGCAAAATGATAAGTTTGTCACACAGAGCAATGTCACACTGATGTCACACTGAGCTTGTCGAAGTGTTAAATTAAAATAACAATTTGTCGTGCTCTGCGAAGACAAACCCCTTAAGAGTCGTCATTGCGAGCAAAGCGCGGCAATCTCGATAAAGATAATGAAATACACATGAAACCTGGGTTTGTTTATATCCTTACTAACAAGAAAAACACAACACTATATGTTGGTCTAACTTCTGATATTGTGTTAAGAATAAAACAACATAAGGAAAAACTCGATCCAAAATCGTTTACAGCTAAATACAATTTGAATAAATTGGTGTATTTTGAAGCTTTCCAAATGATTGGTGACGCAATAGGTAAAGAAAAACAACTAAAAGCTGGTAATAGAGCAAAGAAAATTGCACTGATATCAAGTGTAAACCCAGAATGGAATGATTTGTATGAGGAGGTAAAGAAAGAGTTTGGAGACTAAATTGTAATTGCGTCTACTCCTACAAACGTCATTGCGAGGAGTGACGTAAGGAACGACGTAAAAACCCCTGTGTTTCATTTATGAGATTACCACGGTCGTACCTCTCTCGTAATGACAGAATAAAACAATAACATAAGTAAAACATCATGTATAGTAAAGCATATCATAACAAAGATTTAACTAACCTGTCTTTTTTAGTCACAGGTGGAGCAGGTTTTATTGGCTCTAACCTAGTAGAGTATTTGTTGAAATACAAGGCTAAAACCGTTAGAGTACTTGATAATTTTTCCAATGGATACAGAGAGAACCTGACCGAGTTTATGTCTAACCCAGCTTTTGAACTCTTAGAAGGTGATATCAGAGATTTGGACACTTGTAAGCAAGCCATGGAAGGGATGGATTATGTGAGTCATCAAGCTGCTTTAGGCTCTGTACCACGCTCCATCAATGACCCGAAAACCACTAACGATGTTAACATTTCCGGGTTTTTAAACATGATGATTGCCTTAAAGGAAAGTGACACTGTAAAGCGCATGGTATATGCGGCTTCCAGCTCGACCTATGGCGATAGCAAGAACTTACCAAAAGTTGAAGATATCATCGGGAATCCGTTATCGCCTTATGCCGTGACGAAGTATGTCAATGAATTGTATGCCAGTGTGTTTGGTACTACTTATAATACAGACGTCATTGGCTTACGTTATTTTAATGTATTTGGACCTAAACAAAGTCCTAATGGTGCTTATGCTGCTGTGATTCCGTTGTTTATGCAAGCTCTTAAAGATCATGAATCGCCAACCATTAATGGTGATGGCAAGCAAACACGAGATTTCACCTTTGTAGATAATGCAGTACAAGCTAATGTTAAAGGCTTTTTTGCTTCAGATGCTGCAAAGAATCAAGTGTTTAATGTAGCTTGTGGCGAGCGTATTGATTTGAATTATTTATGGGACGCTTTAAAAACGGCAGCTCATTCTGATATTGAGGCTGTTTATGGTCCACCACGTTTGGGTGATGTGAGGGATTCTTTAGCGGATATTTCTAAAGCGCAGTCGCTTTTGGGTTATGAGCCTCAGTTTACGGTTCGTGAAGGGTTGAAAGTCACCTGGGACTGGTTTAAGTCTTAGTTATTATTACGAAGCCTTTAGACTGAAACCATCTGTTAGTGGTTGTTGCTACTTTTAAATAGATTGCCGCGGTCGTACCTCCCTCGCAATGACGTTTGTATTTTTTTTGTTTCATACCAAAGATATTACAGCTCGTTATTCATGCATAGGATTGGTTTTCCGACTGCGTCGGAATTCAAGTAGGATTGAGCGGTAATACGTATAATTTTGTTATATTCGCTTAATGGCTTCGTTATTAACTTCTTAATGCAAAGCTGCGCAATAGCTATTAATGAATTATTCCGTTAAAGATACATGGCAAAAATATTGATTACAGGTGGAGCAGGCCAACTTGGTAGCGCTCTGGCTTTAAAATTGTCTGAAAACCCAGACCATGCGATCATTTGTGTAGATAACCTTTCAACAGGTAATATAGATAAAGTTCCCAATAGAGATAATGTTAAATTCATTAAAGCCGATATCAACAACTATGCTGATATTGTCCCCATTTTTGGACGTTTTGATTTTGACTATGTATTTCATTATGCAGCTGTTGTAGGCGTTGAGCGTACCTTGGAGCATCCTATTAATGTATTGGCAGATATAGAAGGGATTAAAAATGTGCTATCCTTATCTAAGAACTCAGGTGTGAAGCGTGTGTTTTACTCCAGTTCCTCAGAAGTGTATGGTGAACCTTTTGAAATTCCACAAAATGAACAGACCACGCCTTTAAACTCTAGGTTGCCTTATGCCATTGTAAAGAATGTTGGCGAAGCGTTTATGAGAGCCTATGAAAAAGAGTATCATTTAAACTATACCATTTTCCGTTTTTTTAATACCTATGGACCAAAGCAAAGCCATGATTTTGTGATTCCTCGATTTGTCAAGTTAGCGCTTAGCAATGAGCCTATTCCAATTTATGGTAGTGGCGACCAAACCCGTTCGTTTTGTTATATTGATGATAATGTGGATACTTGTGTGAATGCTTTAGAGCAAAACCTGTATGTGAATGATGTGTTGAATGTTGGCAATGATATGGAAATCAGTATTCTAGATTTAGCTAAAAAAATTGTCAAGTTATCCGGATCACAATCTGAGATTATACACTTGCCTGCCTTATCAGAAGGCGATATGAAACGACGTTGCCCTGACATTTCTAAGATGAAAGCGGTTTTAAATCGTGATTTGGTTGCTATTGATAATGGCTTAAACATCATGATAGATCATTATAGAAATTTATAAATTATATAATTCATCTCCTTGAAAAGAAGGAGAATTGTTTGGTTTTATATTGTTTTTTAAGCGTTTATGTGCTTTAGAGTTCTTGATGTTTTATTATATTAGCACAAACAAAAATACTGCGACCTTTTGAGTACACCCAAAGACGATGCTTGGTTATACACCATTTCATCAAAACACCCATTAATTAACCTTAATTTAAAGGAGATTTGGCGCTATCGCGATTTGCTCATGCTGTTTGTAAAGCGCGATATCGTTACGGTTTATAAGCAAACCATCTTAGGGCCTTTGTGGTTTGTCATTCAACCACTTTTTACCTCTGTTATATTTACTTTAATTTTTAATAATTTAGGACAAATACAAACAGGAAGTGTGCCTCCCTTTCTATTTAATTTAGCAGGTATTACAGCATGGAATTATTTTAAGGAATGTCTTACAGGCACTTCAGGTACGTTTACTAGAAACCAAAATATTTTTGGTAAGGTGTATTTTCCAAGGGTGATTATGCCTATGTCTATTACCATTTCCAATCTCTTGAAGTTTGGTATTCAGTTGAGTATTTTCTTATGTTTTTATGCGTATTATGCGTTTCAGGGAACTAGCTTGGGCTTTAATAGCCACCTATTTTTGATTCCTGTCTATATCTTGATGATGGCGTTGCTAGGTTTAGGGTTAGGGATGATTATTTCTTCCATGACTACCAAATACAGAGATTTAAGTGTATTGGTTGGTTTTGGTGTGCAATTGCTCATGTATGTATCTGCTGTGCCTTATCCAGTAAGTGAAGCTAAGCTAAAATTTCCAGAATGGGTTGTGCCTTTTGTGGAGTATAATCCGTTAACACAAATTATTGAAGGGTTTCGTTACATGTTGCTCAATATAGGTAGTTTTAGTTGGGCAGGGTTTTTATATACTTTACTTATAAGTTTTGTTTTTTTTACTTTAGGATTGATTATTTTTAATAAGACTGAAAAAAGCTTTATAGACACTATATAATGAGCGTTAAAAACAGCATCAAGGGTAATATAGACCACAATAAGGATCATTATGATCATCTTTATAAAAACGTGAATGTGGCATCGATTCTTGGGATATTAAATAATTTGGAAAACCATTTACAAGGCGCCATTACTTCAGATATTAGTTGGGTAGGTATGTACACTGATGGTTTTAAAGATAAAATAAAAGGTAAAACCATACTGGAGCTAGGCTGTGGCGATTGTGTAAATGTTGCCATAATGGCTGCTTTAGGAGCCAAAGTGATTGCTAACGATATTTCCGATAGGAGTGGCGATATTATTAATAGCCTAAATAAAAGCTATACTTTTGAACATGAAATTACGTTTATAAATGGTGATTTTACTCAGAGTACTGTAGAAGCAGATTTTTTTGATTTTGTTATTGGCAAGGCCTTTTTGCACCATTTAACGTTGGATTTAGAATATGACATATTAAAAAAAGTAGCTATTGTTTTAAAACCGGATGGCGAAGCACGTTTTTTTGAAACTGCTGTTAACAGTAAGGTTTTGGATGAGTTGCGTTGGGCAGTTCCAATGAACAACAGACCTTCAAAATGGTTTCAGCCAAAAGCCTTTAAGCAATGGGAAGCAGCCGATCCGCATCCTCCAAGAGATAATAGTACAGCGCATTATAAGCGAGTAGGTGATAGCCTGTTTAAAAGTACCACTATTATACCCTTGGGAATTTTTGAGCGCTTTGCCAGGCTATTGCCTTTACAGAAAAAACACTTAGGCGGTTTTAAACGTAATGCCTTAAAACTAGAATACTATTTTCCAAAAGCCCTTAGAAGTTTTGGGGCTAGAAGCCAGGTCATCATTTATAGAGATCCAAAACCCATTGAATATGCCTGATATTATTTTAAAAGCCGAACATATAAGCAAACAATACCGATTGGGTTTGGTAGGCACAGGCACGATAAGAGACGATTTAAAGCGTTGGTGGCATAAAGTACAGGGCAAGGAAGATCCGTTTTTGAAAATAGGTGATGTTAACGACCGAAGCATAAAGGGTGAGAGTGATTATGTTTGGGCCTTGCAGGATATTAATTTTGAAGTGGAACAAGGCGAGGTTTTAGGCATTATTGGTAAAAATGGTGCTGGAAAAAGCACCTTATTAAAAATACTCTCCAGAGTGACCAGCCCAACCACAGGCGAGATCAAGACCAAAGGACGTATAGCCTCATTATTGGAAGTAGGTACAGGTTTTCACCCTGAAATGACAGGACGTGAGAATATTTATTTGAATGGTGCTATTCTGGGCATGACCAAAGCCGAGATACGCCAAAAAGAGGAAGAGATTATTGCCTTTAGTGATTGTGAGCGCTATATAGATACACCAGTAAAACGCTATAGCAGTGGTATGACTGTACGTTTGGCCTTTGCTGTAGCAGCACATTTGGAGCCAGATATTTTGGTGGTTGATGAAGTGCTGGCTGTAGGAGATGCCGAGTTCCAGAAAAAAGCGGTAGGGAAAATGCAGGACATTAGTAAAGGCCAAGGCCGCACTGTGTTGTTTGTAAGCCATAATATGGTTGCGGTAAAAAGCTTGTGTACTAGGACTATTGTTTTGGAGCATGGTAAGGTGGTTTTTGATGGAAATACTGATGAAGCATTAAGTCACTATTTAATGAATGAAAATGAAATAAAAACTGAAATGTTTTGGAATGAGAAAGATGCTCCTGGTAATATTAAAGCTAAGATTAAAGGAATTAGACTTACTGCTGAGAATGATAATTTTATAATTGAAAATAAAATGACAATTGAAATAGATTATATAAATTATTTAGATAATCAAACTTTAAATACTACAATTGCTATTTTTGATGTTAATGGTACACATGTTTTATCGTCACCTGATTTAAGCAGGAATAATTTAAAAAAAGGCACATATAGTAGTTCGATTATCATTGATAAAGATTTCTTGAATACAGGGAAATACCTTTTCACAATATACTTAATTGGAAATAATTTTGAAGTTATTGCTGAATTAAAAGATGTACTTTCAATTGAAATTGATGAATTAGGAGTTAATCGTAAAGATTACTTTGGATATTGGGGAGGTGTTGTAAGACCTTATTTTAAATGGCAGACCAAAAAATTAATGTAAATAAAAATGAAACAACAACTAAAGTCTTTGATTGATATTTTTAGATACAAGCCATCTGATTATCAATTTTTAAATAAAGAAATAGAGAGAATTTATAAGATAATACCTACAGATTTTGGAGGAGGTTGTAGTCGTCAAAAAGGATTATTGATGAGCTTATTAATCTCAGAAATGAATTTAAAAGCTACAGTAGATATTGGTGTCTACCGAGGTAGATCATTATTTCCACAGGCAATAGCTCATAATTCATTTTCAAATGGTGTTGTTTATGGAGTTGATCCCTATTCTAATGAAGCGGCAATTCAGAATGACCGACCAGATTTAAAAAAGGCTTTAGACAACTTTGTTGACGAGACTAATTTTAATGACATTTATGATTTTGTGAAAAACTTAGTAAAAAAAGAAGAATTTCAGGATTCATGCAAGCTAGTTAGAGAAAAGTCTATTGACGCTGCTGTTTTTTTTAAAGAGAATAATTTATTATTTGATTTAATTCATATAGATGGAAACCACGATACATCATTTGTACTTAAAGATGTTGAACATTATTTGCCTTTACTTAAAGAAAAAGGTTTTATAGTTTTAGATGATATATCTTGGGAATCTGTTAAACCTGCTTACAATATTTTAAAAAAACAAATTAATTTAGTTGATGAATTAATAAATGAATCCAATGATTTTGCTCTTTTTTCAAAAGGACTAAATAGGAAAGAGCAAAAACACACACTTAAGATTTTTAGACAAGTTAGGAAATAGATTAATAATTAAAATATGTCAAATGAGAATTGTTAATCGTATTAAAAAAAAAATATTAAAAGAATTACAATTTTTCAAAGGATTCAGACAATTGGATATACTTATTTTTGATGATATATTTCCACACCCAATTTCAGGATTTAGACATGAAGAATTCACTAGTATTCTTAGTGAGTTCGATAATTCAAAAATAATAGTAAATCCAAAGTCCTATAAAGTAGTCAATAGTGAGCTATCAGAGCATAAAATTCATATTGCAGATTACTATGCCAAATACAGTAAGTTAAAAAATAAAATTCAAAACCTTCAATATTTTAACAACATAAATACAAGATTATTTTATTGTGTTTTTTTAAATAATATTTATAGTAATATAAATTGGATAGAAAAATTCAAAATTCCTTTTGTCTTTACACTATACCCTGGAGGTGGTTTTGAAGTAAATTCTGAAGTAATTGACCTTAAGTTAAAAAGAGTATTTTTATCACCACAGTTTAGAAAAGTAATTGTAACACAAAAGTATACAAAAGATTACCTAATTAATAATTCTTTATGTGATCCTGATAAAATTGAGTTTATTTTTGGTTGTGTAGTACCACAAATTTCCATTAATTCAGAGTTTTATACCAAAGAATCATTTGGGCAGCATAAAGATGTTTTTGATATTGTATTTTGTGCTGCCAAGTACACATTAAATGGAGAAGACAAAGGTTATGATACATTTATTGAATTTGCAAAAAATATTAGTAAAAAATATAGTTTTGTTAGATTTCATATTATTGGTGGTTTTGATAAACGTGTAATTGATATTAATCCTATAATTGATAAGATTCAATTTTATGGTTATAAGAAATTTGAGGAATTAGCACCTATTTTTAAAAAAATGGATATTATAATTTCACCGAATAAACCTTTTTTAATAAAAAAAGGTGCTTTTGATGGTTTTCCTTTGGGAACTGTTGTGGAAGCTGCTTTAAATGGTGTTGTAGCATTAGTTTCAGACGAACTTGATGAAAACGATTATTTTATCAATGAAGAAGAAATTTTAATAATAGAAAACAATAGCTCTTCTATTCAAAGTAGTGTGGAAAAATTAATAAATAACCCAGAATTACTTTATGAAGTAGCAAATAAAGGTAAGATAAAATTTTCTAAATTGTACTCAAATGGCATACAAATGAAAAGGAGAATTGATTTATTGAAGTACGAAGTATTTAATAATTAATATGATAAACGTCACCAAAACCTTTTTACCACCACAAACCGAATACCAAGCCATTTTAAAACAAGCTTGGGATACAGGTTGGATGACCAATAGAGGTGTTTTAGTAAAAAAGTTAGAGAATCAACTGAGAAATTACTTAAAAACCCCTAACATATTAGCAATGACTAATGGTACTTTACCTTTACAGATTGCTATTAAAGCTTTGAAACTTAAAGGCGATATTGTAACTACACCTTTTAGTTATGTTGCTACTACGAGCAGTATAGTTTGGGAAGGTTGTACACCTGTTTTTGTAGATATTCATCCTGAATATTTAACCATTGATGAAAACCAAATAGAGGCGGCTATTACTCCTAGCACTAAAGCTATTCTAGCTACTCATGTATTTGGGAATCCTTGCAACGTTGAGGTTATTGACACAATTGCAAAAAAGCACAACTTAAAAGTGATATATGATGCTGCGCATTGTTTTGGAGTGACCTATAAAGGACAATCTATTTTTAATTATGGCGATGTGAGTACCTGTAGTTTTCATGCTACTAAGTTATTTCATACAGGAGAAGGTGGCGCATTATTTTGTAAGCAAACTTATTTTGACTCTATGTTTCATCATCATAATTTTGGGCATGATGGTACTGAAAATTTTCATTGTTTGGGAATAAATGCAAAAATGAGTGAACCTCAAGCTGCAATGGGATTATCAGTTTTTCCGTATATCGATTTTATTTTAGAGCAAAGGAAAATAATAGTAGATATATACGATAAGGCTTTTGTAAATACAAATTTACAGTTGTTAAGATTAAGGGATTTTACGAATTGGAATTATAGCTATTATCCTGTAATCTTTAAAGATCAATCGCAATTGTTTAAAGTAATTAATGCTTTGGAGAAAGTAGGTATATATCCTAGACGCTATTTTTATCCATGTTTAAATAATTTGCCTTATGTTGTAAAAGAGATTATGCCTTTTGCTGAATCGTTATCTTCAAGAATTATTTGTTTACCTTTATTTGTTGGGTTGACTGTAAGTGAATTAACACTAATTGCTGAAACCTTAAAAAAGAATTTGTAATGATAATAGTTGGAGCAAAAGGGCTTGCTAAAGAAGTTTTACAGGTAGTATCAAAAGATTTTCCAAATTGTGATATTGTGTTTTTTGACGATGTAAACCCTGATATAGATGAAGTTTTATTTGGTCAATTTATAGTTTTGAGGTCACTTGATGAGGTTGAAAAATATTTTCAAAAATCCAACGATAAGTATTTTGTTTTAGGTTTGGGAAACCCTAAGCTTAGAAAATTGATGTTTGATAAGTTTTCAATGATTGGAGCGGAGGCTAAAACTTTAATTTCATCAAATACAGAAATTGGAGATTTTGATGTACATATTGGAAGTGGAACTTCAGTGTTTTCAGGAGCTAAAATATCTAATAGTGTGACGATAGGGAAAGGGTGTTTGATTTATTATAATAGCATAATTACTCATGACTGTATCTTAGGGGATTTCGTAGAAATTTCTCCAAGCGTAAATATTCTTGGGCGTTGCAAAATAGGTAGTCATACATTTATAGGTGCAGCATCTGTAGTATTACCTGATGTTGAAATAGGAAATAATGTTACGGTCGGAGCAGGAACAATAGTTTTAAATAATGTTCCCGATAATTCTGTTATAGTAGGGGTTCCAGGTAAAATCATCTCAAAAAAATAGCATGGTTTTAGTTTCTGTTTGTATGATTACATTTAACCACGAAAACTATATTCGTGAAGCAATAGAATCAATTCTTAAGCAAAAAGCAAATTTTGAGTTTGAGCTAATAATCTCAAATGATAATTCAAATGATAATTCTCATAATATAATACAAGATATTATTTCAACAAACGTAAATGGTGACCTTATAAATTATACCAACCATGAATCAAACCAAGGCATGATGTCTAATTTTATATTTTCTCTTCAAAAGTGCAAAGGCAAATATATAGCCTTATGCGAAGGCGATGATTATTGGACAGACCCTCTAAAACTACAAAAGCAGGTTGATTTCTTAGAGGCCAACAATGACTTTAATATTTGTTTTCATCGTGCTAACACTTTACAAAACGGTGAGTTTAAACTTCATGATATACCCAAGCCATTTGATAATGAGGCATTTCATTATTTAGAGTTACTAAGGCACTATAATTTTATAAGTACAGCGAGTGTAGTTTTTAGAAAACCTGATAATTTTAAATTGCCAGATTGGTTTTATTCAATATCTTTTGGAGATTTAGGGTTGTATAAACTTGTGTCTGAAGAAAAAAAAATAAAATGTTTAGAGGATGTTATGAGTGTGTATAGAATACATAATGAAGGCATCTTCTCTGGCTTAAACCCGTTAAAAGTTCAGCAAAATTACTTAGGCTTTTACAAAACCATTTTTTCTGTCTTAAATAATGAAGAACAAGAAGTTGGTCGTTTAAAAATAAAGCAAGTGTTATCTAAAATAGCCAATCTGAAACAACCAAATTCTTTATTAAAACAAAAACTGTATTTTTATATGTTAAGAATGCGAAATAGAGTTTATATATGATGCCTCAATTAAGTGTAATTATACCATGCTTTAACTCAGAAGCAACCTTAAATGCAACTTTGGAATCTGTGTTTAAACAAAGTTTAAGTGATTGGGAAGCCATAATTGTAAATGATGGTTCTCCAGATAACTTAGGCTCTATTGCAAAGCAATGGGTTGAAAAAGATAATAGATTTAAGTATTTTGAAAAAGAGAATGGAGGTCTTGGCTCTGCAAGAAATTACGGTATTAAAAAAGCGAAAGGCAGTTTTATACTTCCATTGGATTCAGATAACAAAGTAAGACCTTTATTTGCGGAAACCGCAATTAATAGCTTTTTGGTAAACCAAGATGTTGGCGTTGTTTATGGTAATGCCATGTATTTTGGTGAAAAAGAGGGCATTTGGACCATGGGTAATTTTAATAAATATAGGTTAATGGTTAACAATTATATTGATGCCTGTACAATAATTAAGAAATCTGTATTTGATGATGTTGGTTTGTATGATGAGCATTTACCTTATCAAGGCCACGAAGACTGGGAATTTTGGTTAAGGGTTATTAACTCAAAGTACAAGTTTTTGTACATAGACATGATTGCATTTGACTACCGAGTTGAAAAGCAATCTATGATAAACTCCTTTGATAAGGATATGATGACTAAAAACACGGACTATATTAAAAGAAAGCATTTTGAATTATATATGGATGCCTTTTCAGAGCTTCTAACTGAAAACAACAATTTGAAAAGTGCCTTTAACGAAAGATTTATTACTAAGATTAAGCGTAAACTTAAGCACTAATTATTTTGTTAGCATGAGCAGAAGAAATACTACCTGTAACAAGGCACAAACAGGCAAGGTGCACATAACAACAATCACATAAAAAAACTCCCACATTTAAACAAGCTCATTGTCTAAGTGGGAGTTTTTTAGTTTAACTTCTCAGTCTGTAAGAGTTGATGATTTTTTTAAGCTGAATTTTTAAGTTTTCGCCAGAGTCATACACCATTTGGTCATCTGTTGGGAAATGAACTCTTCGTTGTCTTAATAAAGCTCTATCGTTGTTGGTTAAAGCTCTTTCATCTCCTCTATAAACACCAAATCTGTTTTCAAATACAAACTCAGTATCTATTGGAAAGGCATCCAGAACACGATTTGTTCTTAAATCGGTATACACAACATCTGCCAAAACTTGTGTTGACTTAAATTGGTTAAACTCCGAAAAACGAGCTCTTACATTAATAATTTTATCAACTTTAATGTCATTGCCTAAAGAATCCTTCATCACATTACCATTGTTGTCCAATTGGTATTCCCAACCATCAACAATTTGTCTTTCTCTAACAAGTTGCTTTTCTCTAAGCTCTTCTGGAGAAATCAAAATACGTTTCAACTGCAATTGCATAGCATAGTCGTAAGCAATGTTTTCATCTTTTGAAGCGTGATACTCCGTCCAAAACTGATCCAATCCATAAGTATCAAAATCAAGTAACTCTTGTTCCAATTGTTGTGGAATGATTTGATGTGTTCTGTTTTCTATATTCACAATCACATGGTCAATCCCTTTGTCATGAGCTTCAATCATAAGGTCTCTGGTTTCTTCAAAATTAGGATTGATACGTTCTATATATCTAAATATATCATAAGCTTCTCTAGCATCGTATTTATTACCTGAATCCAACAATGCGATACCTTTATCAATCATATAATCAGACACTTTGTATCTGTAATCAACAATAGCATTAGTATAATCATTGAATTTTAAATTCAAGTATTTGTTTCCAATTTTTAAGGGAAGAACAGGCTTTATCGCTTCTTGACGAGCATCCAAATCAGTATAAATCTCATAGATTGCTTTGTACTGTTCTGGATTGCCATCTTTTTTAAGATGCTCTATGGTTTTTAAGTCACGCTCAACCACTTTGTAATAAGCATCTTCCAACATCATAACAAATTGTTGCTTACGCTTTTTGTCTTTGTTGTTTTCAAGTTTTTTTAAAGCGTTAGCAATAGCAACATCATAGTTGCCTGAATGCAATTGCTTTTCAATTTGCTTTCTTCCACCACAAGATAGTAGTACTGAAAGAAGGACTGTTAAGAGTAGTAATTTCTTCATAATCTTGTGTTTTATAGTTATACATATTGTGTTATTTTCAATTATAATGCCAAACTTCGACAAGCTCAGTTTGCGAGGTCTACAAGAAGAAATATGGTTAAGTGTAATACTTTATGAAACAAGCCCAGTTTCCGAAGTATGAAAATGAATTCAAGTTTAGATTTAACAAAAATAAATCCAAAACTAGTTTTTGTTTGATAGTAGGCTTACTCCTTAGGATTCTTTTTAAATTGAGTGTAGTTTTTAGAAAGTTTGGGTAATTTGTGGTGTTTGTTATTTATAAGTGCTTCTTTCTTTTTTCTGCTCCAACCTTGTACTTGTTTTTCTCTGTAAAACGCATCATCTATTCTTTGAAATTTTTCGTGATATACTAAAGTTACTGGTAAATATTTTTTTGTGTGATTTGAGCCTTCACCATTCTGATGCTGTTCATACCTTGATTCAAGATTAATAGTACTGCCAACATAGTAGCTACCATTTGAGCATTCCAATATATACATATAGCCTTTAGGCATAAGAGTAAATCAATAATTAGAGTTCGATAACTCAGCTTGTACATTGAGCTTGTCGAAATGTGCCTAGATTCGGTAGCTGAGCCTGTCGAAGCTATTTCTTTTTTTGAGGGCTAAACACTGGGAGGAGTTTTGTTTTTACTTCTCCAAAGCCAATACGTACATCATCATTTTTACAATAGCCTCTCATGATCACAGTGTCGTTATCATTTATAAATTTACGCTCTGTACCATCTTTCATTTTTACAGGTTTTTCACCTCTCCATGTAATTTCTAACATAGAGCCATAAGAATCTTCTGTTGGTCCTGAAATGGTTCCGCTTCCCATCATATCGCCAGAATTTACAGGGCAACCATTAACAGTATGATGAGCTAATTGTTGTGCCATGTTCCAGTACATGTACTTAAAGTTTGATTTACAAACAATGGTTTCTTTAGCACCTTTTGGTTTTATAGCAGCTTCTAGTCTGATATCAAAACTTTTCTTACCTTTAAATTGTAAGTAAGGCAGTGGTTTCGGATCTTGTTTTGGTGTTTCAACTCTAAAAGGCTCTAAGGCATCTAAAGTCACAATCCATGGTGAAATTGTAGACGCAAAGTTTTTTCCAAGAAATGGACCTAAAGGTACATATTCCCATTTTTGAATATCGCGAGCACTCCAATCATTAAATAAAACCAAACCAAAGATATAATCTTCAGCTTCGTCAATTGGAATAGGTTCACCTAAGTCGTTAGCATCAGTCGTTATGAAGGCCATTTCCAATTCAAAGTCCACCAATTTACTTGGTCCAAAAATTGGTTTGTCAGCACCTTCAGGCATGGTTTGTCCTTGTGGTCTGTGAATTGGAATTCCTGAAGGAATGATAGATGAACTTCTACCATGATAGCCAACAGGCATGTGTAACCAGTTAGGCATTAGCGCATTATCGGCACCTCTAAACATGGTGCCAACATTAGTGGCATGTTCTTTACTCGCGTAAAAATCTGTATAATCACCTATTTGCACTGGAAGTTGCATTTCAATTTCATCTAAACGAAACAATACAATTTCTTTATGCTGTTTGTTATTCTTTAAAGTTGTGTTTTCAGAATCAAAAATCTGTGCAATTCTGTTTCTAACCAAACGCCATGTTTTTCGTCCATCAGCAATAAAATCATTCAAGGTATCTTGAAGAAAAATATCATCAGTTAGTGGAATGCCATCAAAGTAACCCAATTGATGCAATGCACCTAAGTCAATAGCTGTATCACCAATACGTGTTCCAATGGTAATAATATCATCACGAGTTAAGAAAACGCCGAAAGGAATATTCTGGATTGGGAAATCGGAGTTCTTATCGACATGTAACCATGATGTTCTGTCTGGATTATTTGCTGATAAAGGCATAGTGTTGTTGTTTTAATCTTTAATAAATTATTATCAAACCTACATAACTTTTTATTTTAATACTAATTTTAAAACACAAAAATAGATTTGTTGAGATTGAATTAAAAAAATAGTAATATCTCGAAGTAAATATATGTTTTTTGATGTATTAAACTAATCAATTTGTTATTTTTGATGAATATTTAACTATAAGAAAAGCCTATGCAACGCGACCAACAAATCTTTGAATTGATTCAAGCAGAAAAAGAACGTCAAATTAACGGATTGGAGCTGATTGCTTCAGAAAATTTTGTGAGTGAGCAAGTGATGGAAGCTGCTGGCTCTGTGTTAACTAATAAATATGCTGAAGGTTATCCAGGTAAGCGATACTATGGAGGCTGTGAAGTGGTTGATGAGGTAGAACAATTGGCCATTGATAGAGCAAAGACTTTGTTTGGCGCTGCTTATGTAAATGTGCAACCACATTCTGGAAGTCAAGCCAATACTGCTGTGTTTGCTGCTTGTTTAAATCCAGGTGATAAAATATTAGGCTTTGATTTGTCTCATGGTGGCCATTTAACTCATGGTTCTCCAGTTAATTTTTCTGGAAAACTTTACAATCCTGTTTTTTATGGAGTTGATGAAGCGACTGGAACGTTAAATTATGATAAAATGCAAGCCATTGCAAAAGCCGAAAAACCAAAACTGATTATTGCTGGTGCATCTGCTTATTCTCGTGATATGGACTTTAAACGTTTTAGAGAAATTGCAGATAGCGTTGGTGCAATTTTAATGGCTGATATTTCGCATCCTGCTGGATTGATTGCAAAAGGTATTTTAAACGATCCTTTACCGCATTGCCATATTGTAACAACCACAACACATAAAACCTTACGTGGACCAAGAGGTGGTATGATTATGATGGGACAAGATTTTGAAAATCCTTTTGGAATAAAATTAAAGAATGGAAGCTTACGAATGATGTCATCATTGTTGGATTCTGGTGTGTTTCCTGGAAATCAAGGTGGACCATTAGAGCATATCATCGCTGCCAAAGCCATTGCCTTTGAAGAAGCGTTGACTGATGAGTTTATGCACTACACGCTCCAAGTAAAAAAGAATGCTGAAGCGATGGCAAAAGCCTTTGTTGATAGAGGTTACAATATTATTTCGGGAGGTACCGACAATCACATGATGCTTATTGACTTAAGAAATAAGAACATTACAGGAAAAGATGCCGAGCAAGCACTTGTAAAAGCTGATATTACTGTAAATAAAAATATGGTGCCATTTGATGATAAGAGTCCATTTGTGACTTCAGGAATTCGAGTAGGTACACCTGCCGTAACCACAAGAGGTTTGAAAGAAGCTGATATGGAAGGGATTGTATCACTAATTGATGAAGTGATTCAAAACTATGAAAATGAAAGTGTATTGGAAGCTGTTGCAGAAAAAGTTAATGCGTTAATGTCGCATAGACCTTTGTTTGCATAATTAAGAAGTTATATAAATAAAAAAAGCAGCTGAAAAGCTGCTTTTTTTATTTATTCTATTTTTCAAGAGGACCTTCCCAAATCACTTGTTCTATCATCCATTTATCGTCTCGTTTTGATAGCAACATATAGTCAATTCCCCACCACGCAGTTACTTTTGCCGAAGCAATAGTATTGCTAATGTCTAGAATCTCAACTTTTTTAGGAGCATCAGCAGCAGGAAATTCTTTTTTCTCCTTTACATTTTTAGCAAATGCTATAGCAGCCTCAAACGACATGTGATTAACTTGTCTGTAATCATCCTTGTCTTTGTCTTTCCAAAAGCCAAATTTATTTAAAGAGGGTTGTAAAGACGCGGTGAGTTTGGCTGTATCACCTTCATAAAATCCTTCAAGGTAATTCATGCAAGCTTTTTTTACACCTTCTTGATCTGTTTGTGCTTGACTTAAACTAAAAGTCAGCATACAAAGTAAAATAGTAACTGTACGTTTCATTGGTCTTGTTTTTTGATTAATTGATTAGTTAAAGTAAGAATTTAAATGATGTAAAGAGGTTAACAAGACGTTAATATGATTAAAACGAAACTATTATAAATTATGTATTTGTTTATTAAAAATAAAATTTTATTGTTTAACGATAAATATTTATCTATATTTGTTGAGTAATTTAAATATTTTAATAATGTCAAAAACTAATAACTTAGTATTTAATGGTGTAAAGATAGTATCTTGGATCATTTTTGTTGGCCTTTGCATTGAGGCTGGAGGCTTGATTGTGAATTTTGCGTTTAGTCTATTCAATCCTGATTTTGTTCAAAATCTGTATCAAAAGTTGGACTTAAGCGATATGTATTCCAAAAATAAATGGGCTTTTTTTAGTATGTACAGCTTTATATTATTTATTTCAATTCTGAAAGCTTACTTATTTTACATCGTTATTAGACTAGTAACTAAAATAAATTTAGAGAAACCGTTCAATACTTATGTAGCAAAACAAATCTCACTACTTAGTTATTACACATTGTCAATAGGACTTATTAGTTATATAGCTAGGCAGAGTGCAAATTATTTACAGCATCATGGTTATGATATTGATATGTTAAAACAGTTTTGGGCAGATAGTCAAGCATTTATTTTAATGGCAGCTGTAGTTTATATTATTGCTATTATATTTTCAAAAGGAGTAGAGTATCAAGACGAACTAGAAGAAACAGTATAAATTATGGCAATTATTGTAAACCTTGATGTTGTAATGGCAACACGAAAAATGTCATTGAATGAGCTTTCTGAAACTGTTGGAATTACTTTGGCAAACCTTTCAAAGCTTAAAACAGGAAAAGTTAAAGCCGTTAGGTTTAGCACACTTGAAGCTATTTGTAAAGCTTTGGAGTGCCAACCAGGAGATATTTTGGAATTTGTAGAAGATTAATCTTCTTCTTCAAACTCAATACTTTCGTAAGCACCTAAATCACTAGGAGTGCTTCGCATAGTGCCAATGATATCTGAGAATAAATTACCAGCCACAATTCCAAATCCATCAGCAGGAGAGCCAATTGGTATTTGAAGTTTATTTGAGAAAGAATCTAAAAATTCAGGATCTTCATTAAATATGACGTTTTCATATAGTGCTACATTATCAAAATCGTATTCGTCTCCTGTAAAGTTGTTGTTAGAATCTACAAACCGAATCAAACAATTAGTGAATTTAAAGTTAAACGTATCATCGTCATCTTTATCCAACAGCATTTCAGGATTATCATTTCCGTAGATAATGGTATTTGTGAAATTGGCTGCTTCTAAAGGATTGGTAAAGGTCGTGTTATCTTCATCCACAATATAATTGTTCAATAAAACAGAAGGAAACTGTCTGAAACTGTTGCTCCAATAATTTGCTAAAGTTGAATGCACCACGTTATAGCGTCCACCAAAAGTTCCTGCAAATGATGATTGTCCACTGTTATTAATCACTAAATTTTCAGCATTGATAGAAGTTGCTCTACCCAGAATCCCAAAATTACTGGAGTTATAAATTTGCGTGTTAGTAATATTTAATTTTGAAGCATCATCTGGATTGCCTTCGCTTAAAATACCAACTGTACTGTTTTTAATGGTGACATGGTTAAACGTGTTATTCGTACTTCCGTTAAACAACCATAAGGTTTGCCATTGTCCTGGAACATCAGAAAAAGCTGGTTCAAGTCTGTCACCTTCAAAAATGATTTCACCTTCCATAAGTTCATCATCAGTACTTAATGTTCCTTGAGCGTTTATAGAACCTCCTGAAGTAACCAACAGTCCAGAATTGGCATGAAAATGGACTCGTGCTCCAGCTTCAATGTTAAGAGTTTTGCCATCATCAACAGCTGCATAGCCATATATTACATAAGGTTTTTCGTTAGTGAACGTAAGTTCTGTATCATCAAGAAACCGTCCTTCAATGGTGGTTTCGTCATCCATTCCGTCGCCATCCACATCAAAGGTTAAGGTTTCCGTAATGTATTGGCCTTCTGAGTTTAAAAAGCGTTGCGGATAAATAAATACAGCGTCTTTAACTAAGGTTACTAATTCCACTTTTTGAAGATTGCTACCTGAATCAAATTCAATGGCATCAGTGTATAAAAATTGAGTTTCACTAGAGACCAATTGCTGAATATCTATAGTGGTTTCAATAAAAATATACATACTATCTTTGGCTAGAATTTCGACATTTTCAAATTCTTTACCAGAAATAGTTCCAGAACCAGTCATTCCATCAACATTTAAGCGATACATGGAGTTTTGACCTTGGCTTAGCCTAACTGTTGGAATCACAATATCGTTATCACTATTGTTGTATACTTTTAAATTGTAAGTGCTAGAGCCAATGTTACTGAATACAGTATCGAGATATACAGTATCTTTAGAGAATTCAAGATTTCCAGAACTTAAATCGAATTCAAAATCTTTTCGGCAAGAACTCCAGAAAACTAAAGTAGAAATTGTGATTAGGAAATATAGGTTGCGTTTCATTAAAGCTGAATCATTTTGGTAAAAATATAACTTTTAAAATGATGTAAAAGTATGTGTTGAAAATATTTAGAGAAATAAATTAATGATTTCAGAAGTAATACGAGCAGGTTTTTTGGTTTTAGCATCCATAAAACACCATTTGGTTTCGGAAGTAGCGAGTAATTTTTGAGTATCATTATTGTAAATCTCAACGATTCTAGTAGACGTAACACCTTCTGAAGATTTAACAAAAGTCTTTAATAGTATGTTATCATTTAATAACGCTTGACTTTTATAAGTGATATGATGATTAATCAACACCCAAAAATAGTTTTGCAGCATATCTTGTGTTGCTAATTTTGACCAATGCGCTTTAGCTATATCATTAACCCATTGAATATATCGAATGTTATTAACGTGGTTGAGTTCGTCGAGGTCATCAGGTTTTACTTGTAGGATTTGTTCGTAGATTTTCATGGAGTTACTTCTCAGTGATTCTTACCTCAAACAACTTGTCCCAACGTTTTCCAGTAACAAAAAGCGTTTGAGTTTTGGAGTTCCAAGCTAATCCATTAAGCACATCTAAACCTTGATGCTGAGTCACTTTTTTCTTTAGTGAACGAAAATCGACAACACCTTCAATGGCGCCATTTTCAGGATTAATAATGGCAACACCATCCAATTGGTAACGATTTGCATATATTTTTCCGTTAACCCATTCCAGTTCATTAATACCAACAATTTTCCCTTTGTTGGTGTAGGTTTGTATGTAGTCTTTCTCCTCAAGGGTTTCTGGATCTAGCGTCCAGATTTTGTCAGTTCCATCAGACTTGTAAAGTACTTTTTCATCATTGCAAATTCCCCAACCTTCTTTACTTTGATTATAGCTGAAGTCTTTAATTTTTTCAAAAGATTCTACATCATATACAAACCCTGTTTTACTTTCCCAAGTGAGTTGGTAAATTTTGTTATTTAAAATGGAAAGACCTTCACCAAAATATTTAGCCTCTAAGTCAACATTTTTAAGGACTTCACCAGTTTTATAATCCACTTTTCGGAGTTTTGATTCACCTCGTTGTCCTGTGCTTTCGTATAATTCACCATTAAAAAATTCCAATCCTTGCGTGTATGATGTGATATCGTGAGGATACTCGTTTACAATTTCAAAACCATATACTTTTGGAGTTTCGTCATTAAGTACTTGAATGGCATGCGTTACATTTTGAGAGGTTCCATTAAAATAGATGGTGGCTTTAACTTCTTGAATTCCTAGTTTAGAATTTGACAACGAAAAAGAAGACGCTGTTTTTGAGTTGTTATAGAGGTATGAAACAGAATCTATAGTATGTTTTTTTGGGTTCTTAATGGTTAACTCTAAGGTCTTATCTTTTGAAATGGAATACACTTGGGCATTCTTATTAAAAGTAGCATTTGAGCTTAATGAGAAATCATTGGTTTCTGACTTTGAATCAGAGCCACATGAGCTAGCAAATACAGCTAAAATTGTGAGTAATAGAAATTTATGAAATTGCATGATGTATTCATTTTGAGAGCAATTTATTTATTTAAATTCAGTTAAAAAAATCATTGCGCAACTATTAAAAGATTGTATCTTTGCAGTCGGCAAGTCCTACACAACCAGCTCCTGTTGAATCCTCCAGGTCGGGAACGAAGCAAAGGTAAATGGTCGTAGCGGTGTGATGTAGGTAGCTTGCCTTTTTTTGTACCCAAAATTTAGATTTTTTATTGTTTTTCTTCTTAACAAATTGTTTGGAATTTGTATTTTGACATTTGAAAATTGTTTGCTTTATGTCTAAAGTTGTTTTAATTACAGGAGGATCTTCAGGAATTGGTAAATCTATAGGTGAGTTTTTAACTACTAAAGGGTTTCAAGTTTATGGAACAAGTAGAAATCCGGAAAATTATCCTGACAGTTCTTTTCCATTAGTAGCTTTAGATGTTACAGACGTAAATTCGATCCAATCGTGCATTGCACAAGTTATCTCTGATGCTGGAAAGTTAGATGTTTTGATTAATAATGCTGGTGCAGGAATAACTGGTCCTATTGAAGAAATTCCAGAAACTGAAATTAAGCGAAACTTTGAAACCAATTTTTTTGGGCCAATCAATGTCATAAAAGCTGCGTTGCCTCAAATGCGTAAGCAAAACTCTGGATTGATTATTAACATTACTTCTATTGCTGGTTATATGGGATTGCCTTACAGAGGTGTTTATAGTGCTAGTAAAGGTGCTTTGGAATTGATAACTGAAGCTTTTAGAATGGAAGTAAAGGGTTTTAATATTAATATAACCAATGTGGCTCCTGGAGATTTTGCAACCAATATTGCCGCTGGTCGTTATCATGCTCCTGTTTTGGAAAACTCGCCTTACAAACAAGTGTATCAAAACACGCTCAATTTAATGGATGAACACGTGGATAGTGGAAGTGATCCTAACATTATGGCAAAAGTAATTCATAAGATCATTGAAACTAAAAACCCTAAAGTGCATTATAAAGTAGGTGTGTTTATGCAGAAATTTTCAATTGTACTAAAACGTATTCTTCCAGATAGAGTATATGAAAAAATGCTCATGAATCATTATAAGCTATAACTTCGTAGGCACTATTTTAAGTTGTTAATATATTTTAATTAATTTTTCTTTAGTAGGAATGATTTAGTTGTAAATTCGCAAAGAATTTTTCCACAACTTAAAACACAGCACATGAAATTTTTTATTGATACTGCTAATCTTGATCAGATCAAAGAAGCTCAAGATCTTGGAGTACTTGATGGTGTTACTACCAATCCTTCATTAATGGCTAAAGAAGGTATAACAGGTCAGAATAACATATTAAAACACTACGTAGATATCTGCAATATTGTAGATGGTGATGTAAGTGCCGAAGTAATTGCAACCGATTTTGAAGGTATGATTAGAGAAGGCGAAGCCTTAGCCGATTTGCACGAACAAATTGTTGTAAAATTACCAATGATAAAAGATGGTGTTAAAGCATGCAAGTATTTCTCTGAACGAGATATAAAAACAAACGTAACTTTAGTGTTTTCTCCAGGACAAGCTTTGTTAGCAGCAAAAGCAGGAGCGACTTATGTGTCGCCTTTTATAGGAAGGTTGGATGATATTTCAACAGATGGATTAAATCTAATTGCTGAAATTCGTCAAATTTATGACAACTATGGCTTTGAGACAGAAATCTTAGCAGCTTCAGTACGTCATACCATGCATATTATAGACTGTGCAAAACTTGGTGCAGATGTGATGACAGGACCATTAAGTGCAATTGAGGGTTTATTAAAACACCCTTTAACAGATATTGGTTTAGCTAAGTTTTTAGCAGATTATCAAAAAGGTAATTAAGAGATTATTTATAGAATAAAAAAGGTGCGATTTTCGCGCCTTTTTTATGTTATAAGAAATCTAAAAGTTCTTTAAAATCGCTACTAAACATATTAGCATTGGAAGTAATAATCCTATTGTTTTTATCAACAACCATTACTTTATTAATGTACTGAATGGCCAATATTTTTTTTGCAGCATCAGCATCTCTAAATCGGTATTCACCTTCTAGCGGAAAATTGTTTTGATGCAATAAACGTTTCCACATAGTCAATTTATCAGCATTGATGTTGATGGAAACAAAATTGATATTAGGATATTTTACTTTTAATTCAGCAACTTTATTATGGCTGTTCTTAAAGTGGTTTTTTATAGCATGAGACCAGAAATAAATAACAGTAGGTTTGTTAAACAAAGCGTCAATATTAGTCACTTCATTTTTATAATTGATGACTTCAACATCTGGAAATTTGTTTCCAGGACGTAGTTTTTTAATTGTATTGTATAAACTTGTAATATACTCTGAGTGTTCTTCATTGGTGCTTTTGTTTTGGAAAGATTCATACATAGCATCGCAATCAGCATCAGAATTATTATAGGATAAGAAATTTCTAGTTGCGTATTTTAGGAGGTTGTTTTTAATGTCACTGTTAGAAACCGTTTCATTCATTAAATCCAATTTATTCAAATTGTAAACAATTGAATTTCTGTCAAAAACAGAATCTTTTGTCAACTCAAAATAGCGATCTAGAGCTAGGTTATTAAAATGAGGGAAAAGGAAGTTATAGTAAGGGTAAAAGTCTTTTAATACATCGTCGTTATAATCTATATCTGCTCTATAATCATAAAAGTGATTAGGTAAACTTGATCTGTCTTTTATTTCAAATCTGCCAAAATACCTGAAAGGATAAAGTTCTTTGTAAGCTGAGTAATTGTAATTAATACTAGCTAAAGCTACTTTTTTAAACAAAGGAGAGCTTTCGTATTTTAAGTTAAACTTATCGAGGTTATTTAATTTTTCAGCTGTTAATGAATCTATAACACTCAAAAACTCTATAGGTTCTAATTTAGAAATCTCATAAATTATTTTATCCTCACTATCTAGTTTATTATATAAATTTATGAGATAGTTGTTTTTCTTTGACCCTCGACCTGTAAATACCAAAGACTCATCAAAATCTAAGGTGTTTAATCGCATCATAATGCTGTCATTGGGCTCTAAAACAATCACTTGATATTCGCCTCCATGAATAAATGAATGAAGTCCAGGACTTAAACTTTCAATTTTATAAGAAAAGCGGTTGTTTTTATCAAGGTAAAGAGTGTCAATTGGCGAAGTGTCATCATACAGTACAAGATGATCATTTACAGGATTTACAATTTCACCACCAATAAATGCTTGGCCACAACTGGTATCAGTTTTTGTGTTGCAGCTAAACAATGTAATCGTAATTATAAAAAAAAGTAAAAATCTCATCATATTTTGACCATCAATCCACACAAAAGGATAAATTAATTGGCTACAAAAATATAGCTTGAACGTTAAAAGCCGTGTTAATGCGCTGTTAAATGTTTTAACTATTGGTTTTATTGGCTGTGTGATAGGTTTTTTCTACTTTTGCAAAAAATTAAAAGACATATAATGTTATCAGTTTCAAACTTATCAGTTCAATTTGGAAAGCGTGTTCTTTTTGATGAGGTAAATACGACCTTTAATAATGGAAATTGCTACGGAATTATTGGAGCAAATGGAGCAGGAAAATCTACCTTTTTAAAGATTTTAGCTGGAAAACAAGACCCAACTTCCGGACATGTTCACCTTGAACCAGGAAAACGAATGTCTGTTCTTGAACAGAATCATAACTTATATGATGAGCACACGGTTTTGGAAACTGTAATGATGGGAAATAAACCTTTATTTAAGTTGAAATCTGAAATAGATGCCTTGTATGCAGATTATACTGATGAAAACGCAGAAAAAATAGGAGAGCTTCAGGTTCAATTTGAAGAAATGAATGGTTGGAACGCTGATAGCGATGCAGCAGCTATGCTATCTAATTTAGGTATAAAGGAAGAGTTTCATTATACCTTAATGAAAGATTTAGATGGGAAGCAAAAAGTACGTGTGTTATTAGCACAAGCTTTATTTGGTAATCCAGACGTGCTTATTATGGATGAGCCTACCAACGATTTGGATTATGAAACGATTTCTTGGTTAGAAAATTTCTTGGCAAATTATGATAATTGCGTCATCGTTGTGTCGCATGACAGACACTTTTTGGATGCTGTTTGTACACATATTTCTGATATTGATTTCGGTAAAATTAACCACTACTCAGGAAATTACACCTTCTGGTACGAGTCATCGCAATTAGCAGCTAGACAACATGCGCAGCAAAACAAGAAGGCTGAAGAAAAGAAAAAAGAACTCGAAGAATTCATCAGACGATTTTCTGCAAACGTTGCAAAGTCTAAACAAGCAACAAGTAGAAAAAAAATGATTGAGAAATTGAATATTGCTGATATTAAACGTTCAAGTCGACGTTATCCAGCCATTATTTTTGAACGAGATAGAGAAGCTGGAGATCAAATATTAAATGTTGAAAATTTAACAGCATCTATTGATGGTGAAGTAGTGTTCAAAAATATTGATCTCAATTTAGCTAAAGGAGATAAAGTTGTGGTGTACTCTAAAGACTCAAGAGCTACAACCATGTTTTATGAAATACTAAATGGGAATGCAAAAGCAGATTCTGGAAAATTTGCTTGGGGAGTTACAACAACGCAATCATACTTACCTTTAGATAACAGTGCCTTTTTTAATAATAAATTGACTTTGGTTGATTGGTTAAGACAATGGGCAACAACCGAAGAAGAACGTGAGGAAGTTTATGTAAGAGGCTTTTTAGGAAAAATGATTTTTAGTGGAGAAGAAGCTTTAAAAACTTCTGATGTATTGTCAGGAGGAGAGAAAGTTCGTTGTATGCTGTCTCGTATGATGATGATTCGTGCTAATGTACTAATGTTAGACGAACCTACAAACCACCTAGATCTTGAAAGTATTACAGCATTTAACAACTCCTTAAAGAACTTTAAAGGCACTGTTTTGTTCACAACGCACGATCACGAATTCGCACAAACTGTTGCTAATCGTGTTGTTGAATTAACTCCAAACGGAGTTATAGACAGATACACCACATTTGATGAGTATATGCAGGACAAGAAAATTAAGGAATTGAGAGAAAAAATGTATTCG
Organism: Bacteroidia bacterium; assembly: GCA_030429955.1. GTDB lineage: Bacteria > Bacteroidota > Bacteroidia > Flavobacteriales > Flavobacteriaceae > CAJQLB01. Next base: position 57,286 of record JAUIGO010000003.1, on the reverse strand, counting down.
GTTACAGTCTAATCAAAATAAAAAACCCCAAAGAAAGAGCCTAAACTGTAAATTTTAGGCTCTTTTATTTTAATAAATAAATACTGATTACTGATACTGTAAACTGAATACTAAATCAAGCTTCCATTTCAGCAACAGCACTTTGTACAACAGGAACTGCCTTCTCTAGTTCATCATTGTGTACATAAACTTCTTGAAAGTATTGTATTGCTGATCCAAAACCAGCTAATCTACCTGATTCAGATTCGTCTTTAACCACAGCAGTTATTCCAATTTCTTCAAGTTTGGCTACAACATTTGTTACCATCATCATGCTTCCGGAGTATATTTTTGTATAATGAGTTTCCATGTCAATTGTTTTTAGAGTTATTAAGTTACGAAAAATCTTTCAATTTTGTACATTTAGCAGAACGAATAATATTCTATTATTTATTTAATTAATCGACCATGACCAACCTTAAAAAGCAGATACTAGATTTACACAAAGTTTCACAAACACTTGAGCCTAATGAAGATGAAAGAACCAACTATGTTAATGAGGTAAGTAAGTATGCCAATGGCTTTATAAATGAATTAGAAACAGCAAAAACCTTTGTTGGTTCTAAAGAAACACCTAACGCTTTTGCACTTTCTAAAAACAAAACATCCTTAGCCGAAATTTTAAAGTTATACGATAGTGAAATTGCTACAAAAGGCATAAAGCCAGCATCAGGAGGTCATATTGGTTATATTCCTGGAGGAGGTATTTACACATCTGCTATAGCAGATTTTTTAGTCGATGTCACTAACGAATATGTTGGAATGCATTTTTCATGTCCTGGAGGTGTTGCTATTGAGCATGTACTCTTAGATTGGATGAAAGAAATGTTCGGTTTTCCGGAAACTGCAGTTGGTAACTTAACTTCTGGAGGTTCTATAGCAAACCTCATTGCTATGACAGCAGCAAGAGATAAACACAAAATAAAAAATGCCACTATCGAAAAAAGCGTTATTTATCTCAGCCCTCAAGTGCATCACTGCATTCAAAAAGCATTAAAAATTATTGGACTGGAAGACGTTATTATTAATTATTTGGAGCTTGATGACAATTCAAAAATTAAAACAAGTGACCTTCAAAATAAAATAGAAACTGACAAAAAAAATGGCTTGAACCCATTTTTGGTTGTTGCGTCTGCTGGAACAACTGATACAGGAGCAATAGATCCATTAGAAGCGATTGGAAACATAGCAAAAGAGCATAATTTGTGGTATCATGTTGATGGAGCCTATGGAGGTTTTTTTATTTTAGTTGATGACATAAGAGAAAAATTTAAAGGTATTGAAATGGCTGACTCTTTGGTTGTTGATCCACACAAAGGACTCTTTTTGCCTTATGGTTTAGGTGCTGTTTTGGTAAAAGATAAGCAAGCGGTTTATCATTCTCATGTGGTAAGAGCCAATTATATGCAAGATGCTGTGGCTGAAGAATCACCAGTAAATCCAGCTGATGTTTCACCGGAATTAACGAAACATTTTAGAAGTTTGAGATTGTGGTTACCATTGCAATTACATGGTGTGGAACCATTTGTAGCTTGTCTTGAAGAAAAGTTGTTATTGACACAGTACTTTAGAGAAGAACTTGTAAAACTTGGTTTTAAAGTCGGTCCAGAACCAGATTTGTCAGTCAGTTATTTTTGGTATCCTACCAATGACGATAACGAAAATGTATTTAATGAAAAACTAATGAAAGAACTTCATAAGGATGGAGAAATATTCTTAAGCTCAACAAAAATCAATGGAAAGTTTGTCATTAGAATGGCTATCTTGTCATTTAGAACTAAACTTCAAACCATTGACAAAGCAGTTGCGATGATTGAACGAGCATTGCAAAAGATTAAAACATAAACTTAAAAAGATATGAGACATATTTATTTATTTGCAGCCCTTTTTTTTCTACTGAATACTACAATATGTTTCTCGCAAATTGAGAATGGAATGCATCCTAAATGGGATAAATTTCATTCTTCATCTGAAGCAAATGCGCTTTTAGAATCTTGGTCAAAAGCATTTCCTGAGCTTACAAATTTGTTTTCTATTGGTAACACATTAAAAGGTTCTCCTTTAATGGTGCTTGAAATAACAAATAAAAAAACTGGTAAAGCAGACACTAAGCCAGCCTATTATTATGATGGTAATATTCATGCTGGAGAATTAACTGGAGCTGAAGTAGCCTTACATTATGCTTGGTATCTCTTATCTAATTATGAAAAAAGCACTAGAATTAAAAATTTATTAGACACTAGAGTAATTTATATCAGACCAAAGTTTAATCCTGATGGAGCGGATTTAGCTTTGCAAACGCCAACAGTTTTGCGCAGCACACCTAGACCTTATGACGAAGATTTTGATGGCTTACTTGATGAAGACCCTGGAAATGATCTTGATGGCAACGGAATTATAACCAAAATGAGAGTTAAAAATCCGAATGGGAAATTTAAGGTCAGTAAAATTGATGCTCGAGTTATGGAGCCAAGAGAACTAGGTGGGTCTGATGATGTGTATTATGATATTTATATAGAAGGTATTGATGATGATGGCGATGGAAGTTATAATGAAGATGGAGTAGGAGGTATTGATATGAATAGAAATTTTCCAAGAAATTGGGGACTTGAATTTGAACAAAAAGGAGCAGGAGCTTATCCTCTATCAGAACCTGAAACGAGAGCCACAATTGAATTTATTAGCTCTCATAAAAATATTACTGGTGTTTTTCATGGTCATACGTCAGGAGGATTTTTGTTTAGACTGCCATCCACAACAAATTGGGATAATTTCAATATGGCTGATCAACGATTAATAATGGAGCTGTCTAATATGTACAACACGACTACTGAACAACGTGTAATTCCTAGTTACAGCAATCCAAGATTGCATCGTCATGGAACCTTAATAAGTTGGTCGTATTGGGATTTTGGTGTCGTTGCCTATGTTCCAGAATTTTGGGGAGGTTTTGTGAAAGATTATGACGAAGATGGCGACATTTCAGAATATGATGAGCTTAAATGGAACGATGAGAACCTTGACGGAAAAGGATTCATTAATTGGAAATCTGTAAAGCATCCTGATTTTGGAACCGTTGAAGTTGGAGGATGGAACAATAAATTCACATTTCAAAATCCGCCAACACAATTTCTTAAAACAGAAGTTGAAAAGTATGTCGAGTGGATGCTGTGGTTAGCTGAAACCAGTCCACTTTTAAATATTAATGATATAAAAGTTACTCCTATTGAAAACAATAAAGTAGTAAATCTTTCTGCCGAAATTCAAAATATTGGTTATCTGCCTACAAACATCACCCAAAGATCAATAGAAGCAGAGCTGTATCAACCAGTCCGAGCTATTTTAAAACTTGAAAATGCAGAGCTTATTTCTGGAAAAAGCCGAACAGATTTGGGTCATATCGCAGGTTCTAGAAATAGTGATGATGCTTCTTCAGATTCAAAAAGGCATTTGTCATATTCCATTAAAATCAATGGTTCAAATGCAAAAGCCATGCTTACCATTAAATCTGATAAAGGTGGAACAAAGACTAAAGAGATTAGTCTTAATTAAAACAATTTACTAATAATGAAAATAACAAATAGCTTATTTTTTATAATATTGATTATGTCAATACACATGAATGCACAAAACCAAAGACTAAGAGATTATGGCATTGAAATAGGTGTTTTAAAACCAGGCAAACTTAATGCCATCACAGATGTTGAAGGTGTAACAGTTGGTCATGAAACCATTATTGAAGGAGACCATATACGAACTGGAGTTACTGCCATAGTACCACATCAAGGCAACATATTTCAAAATAAAGTGCCTGCTGCTATTTATATAGGTAATGGTTTTGGAAAACTCGCTGGTTATAGCCAAGTAAAAGAGCTTGGTAATATTGAAACGCCAATTATTCTTACCAATACCTTAAGTGTCGCAGCTGCAACCGAAGGTTTAGTAAGTTATACATTAAATCAAAAAGAAAATGCTGATGTTCGTTCGGTAAACTCAGTAGTTGGTGAAACCAATGATGGCTATTTAAATGATATTAGAGGACGTCATGTTACTGAACAAAACGTGTTGAATGCCATAGCAAATGCTAAAAGTGGTAGAGTAGAAGAAGGCAATGTTGGAGCAGGAACAGGAACTGTTTGCTTTGGTTATAAAGGAGGAATTGGTACGTCCTCAAGACAATTGCCAGAATCATTAGGAGGTTATACGGTTGGTGTGTTGGTGCAAACCAATTTTGGAGGTGTTTTAGAAATTAATGGTGTGCCAATAGCTAAAGAACTTCAAAAGTATCCTTATCGTGATAAAATTTTAAATGATGCAGATGGTTCTTGTATGATTGTGGTTATAACTGATGCTCCTTTAAATGCTAGAAATTTAGAACGCTTAGCCAAACGTGCAATGCTTGGACTTGCCAAAACAGGTGGTATTGCATCCAACGGAAGTGGAGATTATGTGATTGCAGTGTCTACAGCAAAAGAAAATTTAATTCCTTATCAAAGTGATTCTATATATAACGATAAAAAGGAAGTTAGAAATGATGATATGTCACCTTTGTTTTTAGCAACCATAGAATCTACCGAAGAAGCTATATTAAACGCCTTGTTTGCTGCTAAAACGGTGACTGGACGAGATGGTCATACCATAGAATCGCTGCCAATTTATAAAGTTTTGGAGCTTATGAAAAAGTATAATAAATTAAAAGATTAAATTTTGTAATTTTCTGATTGTTAATCAACTAAATATGTTAGCTTTTTTCAGACGGATTAGAAAATCACTTGTTACCAATAATAGCGCAAAAAAATATTTGCTCTATGCTATTGGCGAAATTATTTTGGTGGTTATTGGTATTTTAATTGCCATAAACCTGAACAACAGCAATCAGAATAAGGTTGCCAAAAATGAACGCGACAATAAAATCAACAAACTCAGACAAGTTGTATATACAGATAGTCTTAATCTCATGTTTACTATTGATTACAACAGGAGTAACATTGCTGTGATTGATAGTCTTATTGAAAATTTAAGCCCAAATATGTCTATCAATAATTATCGTGTTTATGCCAATCAATTTGCACGTGCCAATATGCAGTATAGAACTTCCATTCCAGATCTGACTGTTTACAACGAATTAATAAATTCTGGAGAGTTTAGCAAAATTGAAGATAAAGGCCTTAAGGATAAAATAACCAACTATTATGTGTTATTTAATCACTTTAACGACCTTATAGATAAGTTTATTGATGCCTTGTTTGTAACTGAAAAACGCCTTTTCTATGATGGTATTTTATCACATAAATATTTTAGATTTAATACTTCTGAAAATACAATAATTGATGGTTATAAAGAATTTAGCACTACTATTCAAGATCCAATTAAAAGGCGAATTTTTGAAAACCATTTATTCGAACTAAAGGATATGCACGATCAAATCATTTATTTTTATACTGTTGTTGTTGATGGCATGAAAGGGATTCCTATAAAACCAGAAAAACCTTAGTATGAAAAAGTTTCAAATTCTAGCATATAGCTTACTAATATGTACATTGTTTTTCTCTAGTTGCAATCAAACTGTTAAAAAAGAAAATAGCGAAGCATCTACACCTATCTTTTTGGATACTTTATCAGCAAACCAAAAATGGATGCAAGCTATAAACGATAAAAACATAGAATTGCTTTCAAACTTGTACACAGAAAATGCCATGGTGCTTTCTTTAAATGGTGTTGATTTAGCAAACAGAAATGACATTTTAGAACTTGTTCCAAACAGTGATTTCGTGGTTAAAAGTGTATCAACAACAAAAAGAATTGAAGCCAGTGATTCTTATGATTATGAAATAGGACGTTTTATAAATAAAGATAATGGTTTGGCAAAACATCTCATTATTTGGAATACCTCAAATAATGAAGACAAACGAGAATTGGAATTCATTATGGAAACTGATGGATCCAATGTCGATTTAAAAGAGATAGACAAGCAACGCGCAAATTGGATAACTTTATGCAATGCTCACGATGCTAAAGCCTTAATTGAAAATGTGTATTCAGAAAATACCATGTATTATAACAGAGGTCGCTTGCTTATTGGTAGAAACGATTTGGTTACAGAATATGCCTACATGAATAATGAGCAATATCAACTAACACTAAATCCAATTTTGGTAGAACCAGTTTCTGAAACTATTGTTTATGAGTTTGGACAATGCAAAGGCTCATACAATGGAAAATACATCCTTGTGTGGCAAAAGAATGCTCAAGGTATTTGGCAAGTTTTATTTGACTCTAATATTTAGAAGCTTATCGCAACTCAGCTCCAAGCTGCTTTTCAAAACTGCTTTGTAACTTGCTCATGATCTTGTCAATTTGTTTATCAGTAAGCGTCTTGTGTTCGTCTTGCAATGTGAAGCTTACTGCATAACTCTTTTTGCCTTTTGGAAGATTTTTGCCTTCGTACACATCAAACAAATTCACGTTTTTAAGCAATTGCTTTTCAGATTGATTCGCAATTTTATGGATCTCCTCAAATGAAACGGATTGGTCTAATAATAGAGCAAAGTCACGTCTAACTTCCGGATATTTTGGAATATCTGTAAACATAATTTTATTGCGTTTTGCAACCTCAAGAATATTGTCCCAATTAAAATCGGCAAACAAAACCTCTTGAGAAATTCCGAATTTTTTCAAAATGGACTTCTTGACTATGCCAAAGTCTACTAACTTGGTTTTACCAAGTCCGAGACTTAAGCCTTCGCTAAACACATCATTTTTAATTGGAGAAGTTCTTGCTCTGGAAATTCCTAATCGGTTTAAAATAGCCTCAACACTGCCTTTTAAATAAAAGAAATCGCTTGCTTTGTTTTCAGTATTCCAACGTTCGGCATTTTTATTTCCAGTCACTAACAAACTTAAATGTTTATGCTCCTCACGTGCATCATTGTAGTTATGATAGGTTTTGCCAAATTCAAACAACTTTAAACTGGTTTGTCTTCGGTTGATGTTGTGCGCAATGGCTTCCAACCCTGAAAACAACAACGATTGTCTTAATACAGATAAATCTGTACTCAACGGATTTAGCATCGTGACATTATGTTCCTCTTTTAACTGCTCACTTAACTTAGTATAGTTAGGAGTTGTTAACGAGTTGGCCATAATCTCATAAAATCCTTGTGAGACTAATTGATTTCCGATAACATTCTGCACTTTATGGTCTTCAAATCTTGAAGAATTTGATATGGAAGCATTCAACTTTTCAGTGGTGCCAACATTATTATATCCATACACACGTAAGATTTCTTCAATAATATCAGCTTCACGTTGTACATCGTTTCGGTATGCAGGAACTGTTAAGCCCAAGCCTGTTTCAGTAACGTTGTTAATTTTAATATCCAAAGACATTAAAATTTGTTTGATGGTTTCTTTCGGAATCTCTTCACCTATCAAATTTTTAGCGTTCTCAAAACTTAAACGAACCTGAAAATCTTCAATTTTTAAAGGATATTCATCAATCACATCACTGGTAATTTCTCCATCAGCAATTTCGACAATTAATAAAGCAGCACGTTTTAAGGCATATTCTGTAATGTTTGGATCAATACCTCTTTCAAATCTAAAAGATGCATCCGTATTTAAGGCGTGACGTTTTGCTGTTTTTCTAATAGAAACAGGATTAAAATAAGCACTTTCTAGAAAGATACTTGTTGTTTCTTCTGTTACTCCAGAATGTATACCACCAAAAACTCCAGCAATACACATTGGGTTTTCTTTACCATCGCAAATCATTAAATCTTCCTCATGTAATTCACGCTCAACTTCGTCAAGTGTGATAAATTTAGTTCCAGCAGGAAGGGTTTTTACAATGATTTTTTTGCCATTTATTTTATCTGCATCGAAAGCGTGCAAGGGTTGACCTAATTCATGCAGCACATAATTGGTTGCATCAACCACATTGTTAATAGGTGATAAACCAATGGCTTTCAATCGGTGTTGTAGCCAACTTGGTGATTCCTTAACTTTCAATCCAGAAATAGTGACACCACAATATCTTGGAGCTCGTTTTTTATCTTGAACATCAACATCAATTTTTAGTGCACGATTATCTACATGAAAGGCACTCACTGAAGGTGTAATCAATTCTAAGTTCACTTCTTGTTGAATCAATCCAGCTTTCAAATCTCTAGCGACACCAAAGTGACTCATGGCATCAGCTCTATTAGGTGTTAAGCCAATTTCAAAAACCTGATCGTTTTCTACTTTAAAAATTTCAGCAGTAGGTGTCCCAACTTTTAAGTTGTTGTCAAGAACCATAATGCCATCGTGTGAAGTGCCTAAACCAATTTCATCTTCAGAGCAAATCATCCCTTCACTAACTTCACCACGAATCTTTCCTTTTTTAATGGTCCAAGCTTCACCTTCAAGGGTGTATAATGTTGTGCCAATAGGAGCTACAGGTGCTTTTTGTCCTGCGGCTACATTCGGAGCACCACAAACAATATGTAATGGCTCTTTTGTGCCAACATTAACAGTGGTGACTTTTAATCGATCTGCATTTGGATGTTGTTCGCAAGTTAGCACCTCGCCAACAATAACACCTTCCAAACCGCCTTTAACAGATTGATAGGCTTCAATACCTTCAATTTCAAGACCTAAATCTGTTAGTAGTTCGCCAGTTTTTTCGGCATTCCAATCAATTTTAATAAATTGTTTTAACCAATTATATGAAATCTTCATTGTGTAGTCTTTACAAGCGACAAACCTACATATTTTTTTTCATTTTTTATTGGTAAAAATGGATGAAATAAAAATATAAAGTAGGTTCACGAAGCCATGTTTAACTAGATAGAAACCACCTGAGTAAATATAATAATACTTCACTTTTAACTCTAGGTATAAGCTTATTTTTTTATCTAAGTAAAATGTTGTTATTTCGAACCATAGAACAAATCATTCAGGTATGCGAAATAGTTTATTGATTATCCTTTTTCTATCCATAATTTCTTGTCAAGAAAAAGAAGTGGAAACTTTAGAAATAGGTCCTTATAGAGGGAACTTGATAGCTCAAGATAATCAGGCCATGCCTTTTATTTTTGAAGTGACCTCTGAGGCGACTTTAAAAATTTATAATGCTGAAGAAGTCATTGAAGTTGACGAAATTAGTTATGAGAAAGACTCTATTTTTATAAAATTACCGTTTTTTAGAACAGTTATTAATGCTAAGTTTGATGGTAAAAATATTACAGGTCAATGGATAGATGCTGATAGAGATAGATACGTAGATTTTTATGCTGAATATGATGTAAAAGACCGATTCGATAACACAGCAACTGGTAATGTTGATGTTTCAGGCGTTTGGGAAATGGAGTTTAATAATTATGGTAGTATATATCCTTCAAAAGCTACTTTAAAACAAAAAGGAAATAGAGTTACGGGAACCATTAGAACACCTGCTGGAGATTATCGCTTTTTGGAAGGTATTGTAAGTGCTGATACTTTGAAGATTTCAACCTTTGATGGAGCACATGCATTTTTGTTTAAAGCTCATGTAACCGATTCTACAATGGTTGGAAACTTTTACTCTGGAAATCACTCTCTTGAAACTTTTGTTGGAAAACCAAATCCGAATTTCGAATTACCTGATGAATATACCTTAACCTTTATAAACGAAGGCTATGACACGTTTAATTTTTCGTTTCCGGATTTAGAAGGCAATATGGTGTCATTAACTGATGAGCAATTTAAAGATAAAGTGGTTTTGGTGCAGTTGATGGGTTCGTATTGCCCTAATTGTTTAGATGAAACCAAGTTTTATTCAAAATACTACGAAGCTAATAAAGATAAAGGCTTAGAGATCGTAGCTTTGGCTTTTGAAAACGCTAAAACAGAGGAGAAGGCTATAAAAGGCATTACTAGAATGAAAGAACGCGTTGGGCTGAATTACCAGATTTTAATTGCGCAAATAGGTACTAATGATAAAGGTAAAGCACAAGAAAAAATGCCTATGCTTAATAAAGTAATTTCGTACCCAACAACGATTTACTTAGATAGAACAGGAAAAGTTAGAAAAATTCATACAGGTTTTAATGGTCCAGCTACTGGAGATAAGTACATAAGTTTTCAAAAGGAATTTAACGACTTTATGAACGTCTTATTATCCGAGTAAAATTATTCACTTTTTCTATTCAATACTAAAATAAGTCCCTGATTCTTTTCAACTGTGATAGGCTTATTGATATCATGCGTATTATGTAACTGCAAGCCTTTAATTTCAGGGCTTGTTAGTTGTGCTGAATTTTTATTAAAGCCTAAAGCATTCCAATCAATGTTTAGAGTGACTTGTTCGTTTTTATCAGACCAAGAGCCAATCGCAATCAATACTTTATTATCATGTACATAAACTGTGCTTTTTATATTTTGGTGATTTGTTTTTATTGGAGATCTATCAACCCAATAGCCTAACATGTCCGCATTAGCAATATCAAAATCATCAAATAATTTCCAAATCGCTCCTGGATTAAAATTATGATAAACACGTGTGGTCATTCCGTAAACTAATCCACGATAAGGATGGCCTCCTTTTTCTAGCATTTCTCCTGTTAGCCCAAAAGGAATTCCAGACACTTCGGTTAACCAATAATCAGGATCTAAATCATATTCAAAATACTCACCAAACCATAGCCTTGATATGTATGGAAAATGTTCCATATACAAAAAGGCACTATTTATATAACCATCACGATTATTGTATTGATTGGCTGAATGTAAATCAATCACAAACGATTCTCTATGTGTGTCAAACACACTTGCAATGCGTTTTACAGTGCTTCTGCTGAAAGCAATATCGTCTAGATAAAGGCCATCAATCTCTTGATTTTTTACCAGCCAATTAATACCTTCAATGTAGTAATTGGTCCATCTGGAAGTGCCTTTATTTAGTATGGCAGCATCGTTAACGCTTGTAGCATGCCAAGCAGAGTGATAATTAGATTTAAAATGTTCTTGAAGCCAACTGTGACCACCACCTTCACCATCGTTTAAAATTTCATCTCCAAGACTTTTTAGTGCGAACAATTCATGTGATTTATAGGTGAGTTCTCTAATGGTATTATAAAGTTTCACACGAATACCTTTGCTGTGAGCTTCATCAATATAAGCCTTTTGTTTGTCCAGATTGAAAAATGGATAGTTGATATAAGGATTTATTTCGTTAGCATGATGCACATTCACGATGGTTCCGTTGTAATTGACAACAGAATCTACAGGGATATATTTATGTACAAAACGTGTATTGAAATGCTCTTTAGTGTCAATTAATTTGAAAGGCGTAATTAAAAAACGAATATTAAAATTTAGGGTATCACCTTGTTGCACGGTTCTTTCGCCACTGTAGTTCTTCACTAAAACACCATCGTTTTGCATTGTGATGTCAATACCTCCTTTGCCATCATTGTGCCAAGAAGGAGGAAGGTTTAATGGTTTTTGTTGGTAGAAATTAGTGTTCAAAGGACGCTCGTAATTTTCATCTCTCAGTACAAATTGAAGTCCTTTGTTAATGCCGCCCAACCAAGCACCTTCATGGTGTTTGGTAACGTTCCATTTCCAATGGATTGATTTTTTTAAAGAGCTTCCTTTTTCACCAAGACCAAGTATGTATTTTGCAGCGTCTTTCTGCATTGGGATTTGCAGATTAACATCGTTTAAATGGATGTTGTTTTTTGCAATTAATTGCATGTTATATTCTAGCATACCATCGTATTCCAATGTGCCATTAATAGTCAGTGTTAAATTATCAGAAGTATTTATAGCTTGCCAATTGACAACACTTTTATGGGTTTGATTGATAGTATAATCACTAGAAGTCCATTCAATTGTTGATCCATCATTTTTTGTGACATTTAATTGAATAGGTTGTTTTAATAGGTGCTCTTTCTCAGTTGAAAACTTGGTCATTTCTGGTGTGAAATAAGAATCAATATTATTTGGTAGACCAAATTCGTTCAGTTCAATGTCACGACCAAGAATGCTAAGGGTTTTATTTGAAATTTCAACAGGAGTAAACGGTTTTATAATAAAATCTTCATCAGTTCCAATGGTTGAATTTAGCCAACGTAATCGCGTCATGTTTTCAGGTTGGTCATCGCCATGGTTTTCTATTTTTTCAGACGATACATTAAGTTTTACATAAACAGTATCTGCAACCATGCTTTTTGGTTTAATAATAACGCTACCTTTATAAGTGCCTTGCGTTGCAGTTTCTGGAATATTGATGCCAAACCAAAGTGCTTGAGTCTTTCCTTTTGGTACAGAAACTATCTTATCAAATGATTTACCATTTAAATCAATACCTCCTTTGTTAAAACAAGTAATTTCTGCTTTTGAAATACTGTTGTTAGCACTCTTTAAATCTGAAAAGGTTATCTCTAGATCTTCTAAATCATTCTCAGAAGAATACACTCCAACTTGAAACGTGTAGTATTCACCACGTTTTGCATTATCTGAAATGCCAATTATTGATTCTGGGTTTTTAATCCAACGAACAGGTAAAAAATCTGTGAGTTTTATTGGATTGTTTCTGTATTCTGGGAATACATAATAAGGCTGAGGATTGTTACTCATAAATTCAGAAACTTCCTCTTGAGTTGCAATTACTTCCATTGGGAAAAAGCTATGAAAATCATCAATGGATTGTATGCTTGTTACGTTGGCTTTTGGTAAATCACTAATATTGGTTTGCTCTATCTCATTTAACCAAGTTTTATCTTCGGTTTGTGTTGGTGCTTTGTAGTTTAATTTCGGATAGTAAGAACCTGTAGATTGGTGCGGAAAATAATACACATAATACATTTTTGAATCTTGATTTGGCTTGAATACAAGGTGACCAAATTCGTTATTGTTTTCTATAACATATTTGTTTTCTACAACTTCATTTGTACTAGCATCTACAATAATAATGTCTTTTGTTTCAGGATGGTTGTCGCGACGTCTCCAAGGGATTATAATTTGAGTGTTTTCAATTGTGTTTGATGATAATTCAATTACTGCACGTTGATTACCAAAAGACTCAAAAGCTTCTTTGTATTTTGGGTGTTCCCAATTTCCACTTTCGTAAGGCACATCATAATAGGATGCTGTAACTTCCTTATTTCTATAATTTGCGTTATCAGTTTCTGTTTTTGAGCAAGCACATATCAAAATTGATATTATTACTGTTATTCTGCTTAGTTGGTTCATAAGGCTGTGATTAGTTTAGTGTTTTTAAAGCTTCACGTGTCAATTCGATATCTGAAGGTGTTTTCATTAAATCGTCTTTTAATTTTTGAGAATCGGAATTTTTTCCCAGTTTATCATTTGCTTTTACAATGATGTAATTTTCCAAACGTTCATCAACATCATAAGGTTTTCCAACACCAAGATTTCTTGGCCATAATTTTGCTTTTTCAGCATACATAATGGCATCTTCGTACTGCTTCTGAGAGTATGATTTTAGTGCTAATTTTATACAAACTAAGGTGTAAATCTTTTTGCCTTCAGTAGAGCCTTCAAACGGTAAGATGTTGAAATTTTCCAAGAAAGTGAAAGCCTTCAAATATTGTTTATCTTTTAAAAGGGCTGAGGTGTAATTCATACCAATTTGTGAGTTTTCAGGAAACAATTGTATAAATTTTTCACCAATAGTAATGGCTTTAGAAGTTTCATTATTGTTAAGGTAATTATTGTTTAAGGCTAAGGCTGTACGCCAATCATTTGGATCCAATGCCATTGCTCTTTCAAGATGATTTCTTTCTTCAGAAGGAATCATTTCAACCAATTTTAACTTTGTTAAATAAAATGCCGAGAAATCTGGCTCGCTTTGACATTGTTCAAATAATTCTGAAGCCTTTTCTTTCAATCCTTTGTGCCAATAAATAAGTCCTAAATAGTATTTTAGTTTCCAATGCTGATTTGTTTTAAGCGAATTTTGAAGAAACTCAGCGGTTTCAGCACGATGTGGAAATATCATTTCGGCTGATGCCTGCAAAGCACTTTCTAAGTAGTTGTTTTGATTATCCTTATCAAGATTAGCAAGCCATAAATTGACTATTGGATGTTTTGGGCTTTCTTTTAAAACAGAAATTGCAGATGCAATATCATTAAATTGTAGATATGTGGCTGCTAATTCTAAATACGATTCAAAAGGCAATTCATTTGTGATTCCTGAATTGAAAGTTTCTAAATTATTTTCGCCTAGAAGCACTTCTTCAAAACGTGCAAAATCTGAAAGAGGGTCGAGTTTGTAAATGGTTTGTATGGCATTTTTAGCTTCTGTTTTATTATAATCTCTGTTAGCAAAAGCTTGAATCATATAAGCTAAAATGTTATTGCTATCAGAATCCATAGCTTTATGAGCGTAATGAAGTGCTTTTTGATGATTGTTTTCTTTTAAAAACAATTTTGCTAATTCTACAAACGAAGAGGAGCGAAGGCTAGGTGATTGTGAAGCTAGAGAAAATCCAGATTTAGCATCTGCAATATGACCAAGCTTAACATTTGCAAGACCATAAGCGTAGTTGACTTCTGGATGGTAAGTATCAATAGACAAGGCCTCCTCGCTGTACTTTAAAGCACTTTGATAATCCATTTTTCTATAATAAGCCAAAGATAACCTACTATATGCTGGTAAAAATCCGGGGTCTTTTTCAATACAGTTGTGGTATTCGTTTAAAGCTTCATCGTATTGACGTTGCTTTTCAAGCTCCAAAGCTTTAGTGTAAATTCCGTATGCTGAATCCCAATTGAAATCAGCTTTATGGTTTAGTGGTCTGTTGACTAAGACATCTTTTGGGTGTGATGAATATGTCAACAGTTTCTCACCGAGTCGAATATTAAATTCTTTTGTCTGATTATGAGCTATCGTTGTTTTAAACACGTCTAAAGGATTAAGCTTGACTTCAAATTGGTGTGCATTTCCTTCTTGTTCAATATGTAAAGTTTCTGAGAGTGTTTCTAATGCGCTCACGTAAACCGTTAAGGAATCCTTTGAGGTTTCAACATTTAGAACGGCTTGTTTAGAAGCTGAAACCATACCTTTAGTGTCTTTTAGCGGAAACCAAAGTTCGGTCATAACATCTGATGCATGAGGCTCAAATTCTTTGTGCTTAAAGGGTGACAATGTGCTTCCAGGTGATGCTTGGTTGAACAATTTTCCAGCTTGGTACTCAATATATTGACCTTTTGTGTCTGTAAGCAAATCTTCCCAAATCATGCCTTGATCTGATAATCCCCAAATCCAAAGTTTTTTACCTGGTTTTTCATCATAATTAACGTAATGTCCAAATCCGAAATCATCATCTTTCCAATAACCACCAAAAATATCAGAATACGCATTGAGTACATGATACGATTTATAGCCACCGAAATTATTGTTCTCGTATTTTGAAATATCTCTGTTGTCATTTATTGGCCAATTACCAGTTTCACCATTATGTCCAATAAAATTCTTTCCGGGATAGGTAAATTCTAAATTGCCTGAGGCTTTAGCAGCAGCATTCATCCATTGGTAATAGGTTGTAAACTGATTGGTTGTGTTGAACCAAGAGACCTTTGTTTCAAGATAGCCTTTATCTTTAGGGAGTTTGATGTCTATGTTCCAGCGTGTTCTTGAAGGTAAATCGTAAGCGCCAACGATGCAAGAAACACTGCCATCATCATTTTCAACTAATTTATAGTCAACAGGAGTAGAGCAGGAAGGTGCATGACCAATATCTCCAAAGTTAAATTCTAAACCACCAGACGTCCAAGGACCTCTCATGGCAATATTTCTGAATTTTACAACATCATTGTAGTACAAAAATTCTTTTCCAGTCGATTTTTCAATCGCTCCCCAAACTTTCCCTCCAATCTCAGGACTAACAAATACCTTGATGTAGTCATTTTCTAGAACTACCATTTTCCAAGATTGTTCAATAGCATTATCTGTATAACCATCAAATTTAAAGTAAGGATAAATGTTGTTCATATCTACAACAGGACTTGGATCTGAAAAAGGATAGGTTTTAAAAGTCATTGGTACTTCTTGAATAGAAGCTTTAGAGGTATTGGCTTTTGTGCAACTTAAAAAGAGAAGATTGCAAAAGCAAAGTATTTGTATAACGGTTTTAAGTTTCATGTAGTTGGTTTAATGAAAGCTTAAGTAGCTTGTTTTGTGCTAAGTTAAGGTTTTATTGTCAAAAAAATCAGGCTGTTAAAGTCATCATAAGAATACGTTAATTAACAAAGTGCTAACGTTTTATGCAGCATAAGCAACTTATCTTTAAAAAAGATGAAGTAAAAAACATCAATTAAAAAACGACTATTTTTAATGTCTGTTTTATAGCTCAAAGTCTTCTTGGTTGGTTAGGGGCTTTGAGTTTTTTTTAGCTAATATAATTCCAGATGTTCTTGTATTTACTTAGTTGTTTATATGTATTCAGAATCGTTTTGTTTTCAAGAAGAGATAGCGAAGGATCATTGTTTAAAACACGCTTGGCGTAATAACGTGCTTGCTGTAAGATATCTTTATCTTTAATGATGTCTGCAATTTTTAAGTTCAACACACCACTTTGCTGTGTTCCCATAATATCGCCTGGTCCTCGCAATCTTAAATCTACTTCAGCAATATCAAAGCCATCATTGGTTTTTACCATAGTCTCTAACCGTATTTTACTGTCATTGCTTAACTTATGGCTTGTCATCAAGATACAATAGCTTTGCTCTGCACCTCGACCAACACGACCACGTAATTGATGCAATTGGGATAAACCAAAACGTTCAGCACTTTCTATAACCATAACCGAAGCATTTGGTACATTTACGCCTACTTCAATTACAGTTGTGGCAACCATGATTTGGGTTTCACCTTTCATAAAGCGTTGCATTTCATAATCTTTGTCTACAGCCTTCATTTTTCCATGCACAATTGAAATTTGATATTCTGGTTTTGGAAAATCTCGCTCCAAACTCGCATAGCCATCCATTAAATCTTTATAATCCATAGTTTCACTTTCTTGGATTAATGGATAAACGATATAAACCTGTCTGCCTTTTTTAATTTCATCCTTTAAAAATCGCCAAACTTTAAGTCGATTATTATCGTATCGATGTACGGTTTTAATATCCTTTCTTCCAGGAGGTAATTCATCAATTATTGAGATGTCCAAATCACCATAAACAGACATAGCTAATGTTCTCGGAATTGGAGTTGCAGTCATAATTAAAATGTGTGGAGGAATAGAAGCCCCACCAACCTCCCCAGAAGGGAGGCTTTTTAGCCTGTTCTCAATATATTCTAAAACTTTATCAATATCTCCAATAATTTGCTCATTGGTAAATCTAATCACTGTGAATCCAATCTCGTTTAGAATTTGTGTTCGTAAATCATCAGCTTCTTTTTGCTCTATGTTTGTATGATAACCTCCATCTACTTCTATAATGAGATTTTTTTCTAGGCAAACAAAATCAACTATAAATTCATCTATGATGTGTTGCCTTCTAAATTTGACATCTAATTTTTTACCTCTTAAAGATTCCCATAAGGCACGTTCTGCTTCAGTGCTGTTTTTTTTATTTTCTTGTTGTAATTCCTTCATCAATTTATATGCTAATGGACGCGCAGTCATATACTTTTGACGAATAGATTTTGCATCCTCCCTTTGGGAGGAAAGAGGAGGGCCTTTCTTCCATAATTTACTTCGTTGCTCAACTCCAAATCGATGTTGCTCATCAATAATAGCAAGCCCTAAATTTTTAAATTTCACCTTATCTTCAAGCAAGGCATGAGTGCCAATTAGGATCTGTAAATCGCCATTTTCAAGCGATTCATGAATTTTTTTTCTTTCTGAAGTATTAGTTGAACCAGTGAGTAGTTTAATACTGATTTTCAATTTATTACAGTGTTCTAATAATCCATTATAGTGTTGGACTGACAAAATTTCAGTTGGAGCCATTAGGCAGGCTTGAAAACCGTTGTCAAGTGCTATAAACATTGACATTAACGCAACTATGGTCTTTCCTGAGCCAACATCGCCTTGTAAAAGTCTATTCATCTGTGCATTGCTACCTAAATCATGTCTAATTTCCTTAATAACTCGTTTCTGTGCATTGGTCAATTCAAAAGGTAAATGCTCTTGAAAAAAGGTGTTGAAATAAGTGCCTACTTTTTCAAAAGGGAAGCCTTTGATTTTTGATTTATGGATGAGATTTTTTAAAATTAACTGAAGTTGGATGTAAAATAATTCTTCAAACTTTAAACGAAATTGAGCACGTGCTAAAAGCGATTGTGACTTCGGAAAATGAATGTTAAAAAGGGCTTCTGATTTTGATAATAATTTTTGTTCTTCAAGAAGATTTTCAGATAAAGTTTCGGCAAATTTCCCTTTGGTGTCCAAAAATAATTGTTGCATGATTTTTATAATCACGCGATTTGTGATGCCTTTATTTGATAGTTTTTCAGTTGATGGATATACAGCTTGCATGGCAGAGCTTAGGCTTTTTTCATGATCTTTAAGTAATTCCATTTCTGGATGTGGCATGCTAAACGTACCATTAAACCAATTGGTTTTTCCAAAAATCACATAAGGTGTATTGGGTTTGATGCTTTCTCTTATCCATTTGTGTCCTCTAAACCATACCAATTCCATACTTCCAGTGTCATCTTGAAAATTTGCTATCAAACGTTTACCTCGTTTTTGAGCCACTTCTTTCATGTTGGTGATTTGTCCAATAATTTGGACTTCGGCTGAGTTACGCTGTAATTGGTTTATTTTGTAATACTGAGTTCTATCAATATAACGATTAGGGAAGAGATTAATTAAATCCTGATAAGTGTGAATACCAAGCTCCTTGCGCAACAAATCTGCACGATTTGGACCAACGCCTTTTAAATAATCAATTGGAGTTTGGAGATTTGTATTCATTCAACTAAAATAATTCTTTTGTTAGTATTGACAAGGCTAATTGATAATTTGGTTTTAACTTTGTGAGATAAGTAATTAAAATGAAAGCACTAGTCATTTCAGGAGGAGGAAGTAAAGGCGCTTTTGCTGGTGGTGTGGCGCAATATCTTATTGAACAAAAAAAGAACAGTTACGATCTCTTTATTGGAACGTCCACGGGAAGTTTACTGGTTTCACATTTAGCATCAGGCAAGGTTGAAGAAATTAAAGAAATCTACACAAACGTTACGCAAAGAGATATTTTTAGCCATTGTCCGTTTAAAATAAAAACGAAACATGGTGTTGAGAATATTGGAATACATCATTATAACATCATCAAAAATTTCATCAAAGGCAGTAAGACCTTTGGTGAAAGTTATCATTTAAAAAAACTTATTGAAGATTCTATTACAGAAACAGATTTTAATACTCTAAAGCAGAGTTCTCTTGATGTTGTTGTGACGGTCTCGAACCTTTCCCTTAATCAAGTTGAATATAAATCGATAAAAGATTTTAGTTACTTAGAGTTTTGTGAGTGGATTTGGATTTCCTGCAATTACACACCTTTTATGTCGCTAGTTAAAAAAAATGGATGTGAGTATGCAGATGGTGGTTTGGGTTCTATGGTGCCAATTGAAGAGGCTATAAAACGAGGCGCAACTGAAGTTGATGCCATTATTTTGCAAACTGAGGTGTCTCAGCTAAACAGGATGCCATCACTTAATCCATTTTCGTTATTAACAAATATGTTTAATTTTATGCTGGATAGAATTGAAAGTCAAAACATCAGGATTGGTAAGTTTGTAGCAACAAACAACAACGCCATTATCAATTTTTATTACACACCAACAGTTTTGACTACAAATTCATTAATTTTCAATAAAGAAAAAATGACACAATGGTGGCAAAGTGGTTTTCAATTTGCTAAGCATGTCAATGAAAAATCTAGCCAGTTAGAAATTACAGAATGAGAGCATTAGTGATATCAGGAGGAGGAAGTAAAGGAGCGTTCGCTGGAGGTGTTGCACAGTATTTAATGCAAGATCTTGGGAGTGAGTATGATATGTTTTTAGGAACTTCAACAGGAAGTTTGCTTATTCCGCATTTGTCCTTAAACAAAATTGATAAGGTATATGATTTATTCACGAATGTGACACAGCGAGATATTTTTAGTGTAAGCCCTTTTGTACAGCGTAAAAAAGGCGATCGAGAGTTCGTGTCAATAGACTTTATTAATTCGTTATGGCAGTTTATACGTATGAAACGCACCTTTGGAGAAAGCAAGCATTTAAAGCGCAATATTAGGAGAAATTTCACTGAAGAGGAATTTCATGAAATTAGAGCAACAAAAGAAGATGTTGTGGTAACGGTTTCTAACCTGTCTAAAAACAGAGTAGAGTATAAGTCTATCAATGAATGTACTTATGAAGAATTTTGTAATTGGATCTGGATTTCTTGTAACTATATACCATTTATGTCTTTAGCTACAGTTGATGGTTTTGAATATGCAGATGGAGGTTTGGCTTGTGTGGTTCCTATACGTGAGGCTATTTTGCGTGGTGCTACTGAGGTGGATGCCATAGTTTTGGAGGCCGAGAGTATGGAGAATAAAAAAGTATTGGGTAAGAACCCATTTTCATTGATGCTGAGCTTATTTGGTCACTTATTGGATCAAGTTGAAAGAAATGATATTACCATTGGAAAATTAGCGGCAAAAAACAAGAATGTTAATCTGAATATTTATTACACGCCAACAACCTTAACTGAAAACTCTCTTATTTTTAGCAAACGTTTAATGGTGAATTGGTGGCGGCAAGGTTATGACTACGCCAAGAAAAAGCATCAGGATAATTTGTTCAATGAGCTAAAAGAATAAAAGCTTACCACATTTCGCTCACTTCATTTTTTATATACGAAAGCGCTGCATCACTTGGTGCACGTTTTTCCATCATTTCGGTTAAAATAACTTCACGAAGCTTATTGGCAGAGTTTGTTTTTTCAAGCAATGAAGCTTTTCTAATAAGTTGAATGGTGGCATTTTTTGCAGCACAAATAATGCTCCAACACTCATCACTTAAATAGATTTGCTGTGATAAATTGTGTTCAAACTCTTGCTCAATACTTGCTATAAGTAAAGATTCATAACTATCTTTATCAGAAGATGTTGGTGAAATTCTAAGTAATAATTTATTAGGCGAGATGCGTTCTAAAAAAAGTGCCATACGTTCATACGCTTGGAGTCTGATAGGTAAGGAATTTACTTGTAAGTCTTTATGTAATAGGAAGCGTCTTCTTCCATCTTCATTTTTGGTGTGTTCTTTAAAAAAATAATAGGCTATCATTCCTGTAATTAGAGAAGGAACTGCGTATAAAAAAACTTCAAATATTTTTTCAATTTCCATAGGTCTTTGTTTAATTATTGAGGCGTCAATTGGTGTTAAAAGTAATATATTTTTTTAAATTGAATTCAGAATTCTTTCAACTAACACTTTCCTCCCAAATACATGCAATCTTTTAAATCTTGCATATTGGTATAAGCAACAGGTGTTTTTTTGTAGTTATAGGTTTTATTTAATTGCTCAGATAAATTATGATCATCAACATTTACATCAATATCTTGCATAGTAAACTGGCAAGGATGTTCATAACCTGCTGCATGCGTAATTTCAACCAATTCTTTTCTGAAAGTTTTAAAATATTGGGCTAAGCGCTGTGATTTTAAAGTTGGATCTATACCATTTTGCAGCCATTTACTTTGAGTTGCAACACCACTTGGACAACGATTGGTGTGGCAAACCTGGGCTTGTATACAACCAATGCTCATCATGGCCTCTCTAGCTACATTAATACAATCGGCTCCCATTGCAAATGCCATAGCAGCTTTAGCAGGAAAACCTAACTTACCACTTCCAATAAACACAATTCGCTCTGTTAGATTTCGTTTTTGGAAAACTTTATATAAATCACTAAAGCCATAAACCCAAGGTAATGATACGTGGTCAGCAAAACTTGGTGGTGCAGCTCCTGTGCCACCTTCGCCACCATCAACCGTAATAAAATCTGGACCTTTCCCAGTTTCTACCATTAAATCTGCAAGCTCTTCCCATTCGTTCAATTTACCAATAGCAGCTTTTATGCCAACTGGAAGTCCTGTGTTTTCTGCTATGTCTTCAATAAAACTCAATAGCTCTTTTACATTTGAGAAAGCTGAATGGTTTGGAGGTGATAAAACATCTTTGCCAACTTCAACTCCACGAATATTGGCTATTTCTTGTGTTATTTTTGCTCCAGGCAACACGCCTCCTTTTCCTGGTTTGGCGCCTTGTGATAATTTAATTTCAATAGCTTTTATGAATGGATTGTTTAACACCAAAAGATTTAATTTTTCCATAGAAAAATTACCAGCATAATCTCTAACACCAAAATAACCAGTTCCAAAATGAAACACAACATCTCCACCATGACTGTGATAAGGTGATAAGCCACCTTCTCCAGTATTGTGGTATGCTCCAGCCATTTTAATGCCTTTGTTTAAAGATTCAACAGCTTTAGCAGATAATGAGCCAAAACTCATAGCAGATACATTTATAATAGAGGCTGGACGATAAGGCTTTTTCCTTTTGTTATATGCTCCCATAACTTTAGCACATGGTAAAAAGTTAGGATCAATTTTATTGGGATGATTCTCAGGTAACCTGTATGGCATCATGGCATTATTGATAAAAATATGCTGATGCTCATAAATATCTCTGTCTGTACCAAAGCCTTCATAATTGTTTTCTTTTTTTGCCGAAGCGTAAATCCAACCACGCTCTATACGGTTAAAGGGCAATTCTTCACGATTGTTAGCTACAAAATATTGCCGAATTTCAGGACCGATTTTTTCAAACAAATAACGTAAGTGACCAATAATAGGATAGTTATGGCTAATGGTGTGTTTTTTCTGAAAGAAAATATCTCGTATAGCTACAATTGCTAATACTATGAGTATCCACATCCACCAAGAAATTTGGGACAAAAACTCCATGAATTATTCTTTAATTATTTAAGTAGTCTAATGACAATTGAATAAACGTTTTAACTCCCAATAACATACCACTTTCATCAATATAGAAATCTGGAGTATGATGCGGAAACGCTTGGGTTTCACCAGGAGCCATTCCTCCTAAAAAAAAGAACAGTCCAGGAACTTCTTCTTGAAAAAACGAAAAATCTTCTGCTCCAGTTATAGCTTTAATAACAGATACTTTTTCGGCTCCAGCAGCTTTTTGTAAAGAAGGAAGCATTTGTGCTGTTAGTTCAGGGTCATTATAAGTAATTGGATAGCCTTCATCAATATCAATAGTTGCTTCAGCTCTGTAGGCTTTTGCAATAGCAGGAACCATTTCTTTCATACGCTTAATTATTGTTGCACGCATGTCTGCATCTAATGTGCGTAAAGTGCCTAACATTTGTGCAGATTCAGGTATAATATTATGTCTAACACCACTTTCAATTTTCCCAATGGTTAATACAACAGCTTCTGTTGTTAGTGGCATTTCTCTACTTACTAAAGTTTGTAAACCATCAATTATTTTCACACTTGCAATAATAGGATCAATACTGGTCCATGGTGTTGATCCATGGCTTTGTATGCCTTTTACATTTATTTCAAAACTATTTACAGCTGCCATCATACCTCCAGATTTATAGGCAATTGTATTAACTGGCTGTCCTGAACCAATATGTAAGCCAAAAATAGCATCTACATCAGGGTTTTTTAAGACGCCTTCTTTTACCATTAGCTTTGCCCCACCTTCTTCACCAGAAGGAGCTCCTTCTTCTGCTGGTTGAAAAATGAACTTAATAGTACCTTTTATTTTGTCTGTGTTTTTCGACATGATTTCGGCAACTCCCATGAGTATAGCAATGTGAGTATCATGACCACATGCATGCATTACAGGAACCTCTTCACCATTATATTCGCCTTTTGCAGTCGATTTAAAAGGTAAGTCTGCTCGTTCAGGAACAGGTAGTCCGTCAATATCTGCACGCAATGCCAACACTTTGCCAGGTTTTTTTCCTTTTAAAATGCCTACAACTCCAGTGTGAGCAATTCCTGTTTGGACTTCCATACCAAGTGATTTTAAGTGTGCTGCAATTTTTTCGGCAGTTTTAAATTCACGATTGGATAATTCTGGATTTTGGTGAAAGTCACGACGCCATTCAATGACTTTATTTTCAATATTGGCAATTTCTTTATCTAGACCATGTTGTGCAAACGTAAAAGCACTTGCAAGCATAGTGATGGTGAGTAATAATTTTTTCATTATAGTATAGTGTGTTAAAATTTCATGAATCGGTAACCATTATTCTGATATTGTAATAAGGCAGTCATTGCAGACAATGCAAACTTAACATTTGGGTTAACATTGGTTTTGTTTAATCCTCTTGCTCCAGCTGTTTGTCCGCAAATAATAACGTCGACTCCAGCTTCAGTTAATTGGTTGATGAGTTCCAGATTAGGATTATTAACACCAAATTTTTCTTTATAAGCTTCATTCGTCATCACATCTTGCCAAGCGCCACCATGTATAGTCATTGCAACATGTAATTGCTCTGGCTTTAAACCTGCTTTAGCATGCATATTCAAAAAACGAGCTGCTGTATCAATATATTTATTCACAACGCTTTTGTCTTCTGAAGACTGAGTGACATCAAAAATAATTTTGTGGTTTGCATTCATGTCAGTTTTTACATCTGGATTTTCAACAAGAAATGTTTGTCCAAAATCTTTAATGATTTCCTGATTTTCTTGAGCAGTTGTTTGTAATGAAATGATTAAACACATTACAAAAGGGAGTACTAGTTTTTTCATAAAATAAAATTTGTAGGCTTAAAGATATTTAAATTTTGCCAAAGAAGAAGTAGATTTTCAATTGTTTATAATTATTCTATTTATCATTTAGAAAACCGTTAAACATTGGTTAATTTCACACTTTAAAAATGTTATTAGATTGGAGAAATATTTAAGTCAGTTAAACGATGCGCAATTGGCACCAACTTTACAAAAGGATGGCCCTATGATTGTTATTGCTGGAGCTGGTTCTGGAAAAACACGTGTGCTTACGTTCCGTATTGCTTATTTAATGAGTCAAGGTGTAGATCCTTTTAATATTCTTGCACTAACATTTACCAATAAAGCAGCTCGAGAAATGAAAAGTAGAATTGCTACCATTGTTGGTGATAGTGAAGCTAAGAATTTGTGGATGGGAACGTTTCACTCTGTATTTGCAAAAATATTACGTTTTGAAGCAGAACGTTTGGGTTATCCAAGTAACTTTACTATTTATGACACTCAGGATTCCGATCGTTTGATTGCTTCCATTATTAAGGAAATGCAGCTTGATAAAGACATCTACAAGTACAAGCAGATACGTTCCAGAATTTCTTCATATAAAAATAGTTTGATAACGGTTAAGGCCTATTTTCAGAATCCTGAATTGATGGAGGCCGATACTGCTGCCAGACGACCAAAATTAGGCGAGATTTATAAAAATTACGTTGATCGTTGTTTTAAAGCTGGAGCTATGGATTTTGATGACTTGTTGCTTAAAACCAATGAATTACTCACACGTTTTCCAGATGTACTAGCAAAATATCAAGATAGGTTTAGATATATTTTGGTTGATGAGTATCAAGATACCAATCACAGTCAGTATTTAATTGTTAGAGCTTTATCAGATCGATTTCAAAACATTTGTGTGGTTGGTGATGATGCGCAAAGTATTTATGCGTTTCGTGGTGCGAACATCAACAATATTTTGAATTTCCAACGTGATTATGATGAAGTGAAGGTCTTTAGACTGGAACAAAATTATCGTTCTACTAAAAACATTGTTAGTGCTGCCAATTCTATCATTGAGAAAAATGAAACCAAACTTGATAAAGTCGTTTGGACTGCCAATGAGGAAGGTTCCAAAATAAAAGTACATCGCTCTTTAACAGATGGTGATGAAGGTCGCTATGTAGCGAGTACTATTTGGGAAAATAAAATGCAAAATCAACTTAACAATAGTGATTTTGCTGTATTGTATCGTACCAATGCACAATCTAGAGCCATTGAAGATGCTCTTAGAAAAAGAGATATTCCATATAGAATTTATGGAGGCTTATCGTTTTACCAACGCAAAGAAATCAAGGATGTGCTTTCCTATTTACGCCTCATTATCAATCCAAACGATGAAGAAGCCTTAAAACGAATTATTAATTTTCCAGCACGAGGCATTGGCCAAACAACTATTGATAAGCTTATCGTTGCAGCTAATGGTTATGATAAATCGATTTTTGAAATTATTCAGAATCTTGATAAAGTTGATATAGGCATCAATGCAGGAACCAAAACCAAACTTGACAATTTTGCAACAATGATTGCTAGTTTTCAGGTGATGAACCAAACAGCTAATGCTTTTGAATTAGCTGAACATGTTACGAAGGTTTCTGGTCTTATAAGAGAATTCAACAACGATGGAACTCCTGAAGGGATTGCCAGAATGGAAAATATAGAAGAACTCTTAAATGGTATTAAAGATTTTGTTGAAGGTCAACGAGAATTGGCAGACAGTACAGGTTCATTAACCGAATTTCTTGAAGATGTAGCCTTGGCAACAGATTTAGATGCCGATAAAGGTGACGCAAATCACGTAGCGTTAATGACCATTCACTTAGCCAAAGGATTGGAGTTTCCTTATGTTTTTATAGTTGGCTTGGAAGAGGATTTGTTTCCAAGTGCCATGAGTATGAATACAAGAAGTGAATTGGAAGAAGAGCGACGTTTGTTTTATGTAGCTTTAACAAGAGCTGAAAGACAAGCCTATTTAACCTATGCCTTGTCAAGATATCGTTGGGGAAAACTGATTGATTCTGAACCAAGCCGATTTATTGAAGAAATAGATGATGAGTATTTGGAGATTCTAACACCTCCTGAAGAACGACGCATCAATCCAATGTTAGATGCTGATATTTTTGGAGATATTCCATCTAATACCATAAGATACAAACCAGCAAAGCAACGAACACCTTTAAAGAAATCTAAAACAAAGCCTGAAGCTCAATCTTTTAAAATCAGTACACCAAAAAACCTGAAACCAGTAAAAAACACTAATGGAACATCCAACTTGTTTGATAATAAGCTTGTAGTCGGAAACTTTGTAAAACACTTGCGTTTTGGTAAAGGCGAAGTACTTAAAATTGAAGGAAATGGAGCTGATGTAAAAGCTGAAATAAAATTTGAAAATGGAGGCGTAAAAAAATTGTTACTCCGTTTTGCTAAATTAGATGTTATTGGATAAATATATTTTTTAAAACACAGAAAGATATTGTATGCTCATTTACTGTTAATAACAATTCTCTTGAACTTCAATCAAAACCTTTATTTTTGCTCAAACGTTTAG
The DNA here is from genome assembly GCA_030429955.1 of Bacteroidia bacterium. Lineage (GTDB taxonomy): Bacteria > Bacteroidota > Bacteroidia > Flavobacteriales > Flavobacteriaceae > CAJQLB01. The sequence goes on along the minus strand of JAUIGO010000003.1, from coordinate 29,880 downwards.
TACATGAGCCAAAGAGAAAATCAACTAAAAGCATTTGACAGATTGTTAACCATCATGGATGAATTGCGCGAGCAATGTCCTTGGGATAAAAAACAAACCATGCAATCACTTCGTCATTTAACCATTGAAGAAACGTATGAACTTGGTGATGCAATCTTGGATAACGATTTGCAAGAAGTAAAAAAAGAACTAGGTGATTTACTTTTGCACATAGTGTTTTATGCAAAAATAGGCAGCGAAACCAATGATTTTGATATTGCTGATGTAACCAACTCTATTTGTGATAAACTTATTGATAGACATCCACATATTTATGGTGATGTAGAGCTTGCCAATGAAGAGGAAGTTAAACAAAATTGGGAAAAACTAAAGTTAAAAGAAGGTAAACAGAGTGTATTGGAAGGCGTTCCAAAAAGTTTACCAGCTTTGGTAAAAGCAAGTAGAATACAAGATAAAGTTGCAGGAGTTGGGTTTGATTGGGAAGCACCAAACCAAGTTTGGGAAAAAGTAGAGGAGGAGCTTGCTGAATTTAAAGCTGAAGTAGCTAATGCCAATCAAGAACGTATTGAAAGTGAATTTGGAGATGTGCTGTTTTCAATGATTAATTATGCTCGATTTTTAAAAATAAATCCTGAAAATGCCTTAGAACGAACCAATAAAAAATTCACAAAACGTTTTCAGTATCTAGAGCAAAAAGCCAAAGAAATAAACAAGCCACTAAGTGAAATGACACTTTCTGAGATGGATGTTTATTGGGAAGAAGCAAAAAAATGTTAATTTTTGGTTATTCGTAATCCAAAATTGCAATTACATACGTATATACTGTATCTACTAAAAAAAATCTATGAATTTGGGGTTTATAGAATTTTATAACTGCCTAGTACTGGTTTTCGTTAAGCGGTAGAAAACCTAGAAGGTTAAGTAGTTTTATTTAGTTTAGTTAGGAGTCAACATCCTACTTGTTTTTGCAAGTAGGATGTGATTTTTTTAGTAGTATTGTTTTACTTTTCTAAGTTTTTCTTCCCAAATAGCCAGCTCATTTTTATGACGTTCTATATTGTTATGAACCTCTTTAACCAATGGGTTGTCATCTTCTACATTTGAGAAGAATTGCAAGTTGTTTTCCAACTGATTGATTTCTCCTTTAAGCTCGTCTATTTTCTTTCGGATAAAGTTGTGTTCATTATCCAGCGAGCGTTGATCGGTTGATAAAGTTGTTAATTTACTGTTGTATTTTAACAGTTCAGTTTCTTTTTTACTGATATCAAGCTGGTTGTAAAGGTCATCAACAGCTTTATTAAACTTTTTATTGATTGCACGTTTACTGTAAGGTACATGACCAATAGCTTTCCATGCTTCAATTTGCTCTTTGATAAGTTTTAAATTACTCTTTTTATCGTCAGTAAATGTAATAGATTTCATGTTTTCAATTAAAGCACTCTTCTTTTCAAAAGCTTCAATTTCTTCTTTATTGGCAGCATTTTTAGACTCGTGTAACTTATCAAAATACGCATTACAAGCAGATTTGAATTGTTTCCAAATTTTGTCGCTTTCACGTCTTGGCACATGTCCTATTTGTTTCCAATCGTGTTGAATTTTTTTCATTAATGGTGTTGTGGCCGCAAAGTCTGTGTTGTCTTTGTTGGCCTCAGCAATTTTTATGAGCTCCAATTTTTTTTGTAGATTTTTGTATTGATCTTTCTTTAAGCCTTTGTAAAATGCATTCTTTTTTCTGTTGAAAGACCTGACAGATTCCTTGAATTTTGCCCAAGTATTTTCATTGACTTTAATAGGTACTTTTCCAGCATTGAAAAACTGATTTCTTAGGTCTTCAACCGTTTTTATTTTCTTTTGCCAAGCAGAATGATTATTTCCTTCATCTGTAGTAACCTCGTCTATTTTTGCTATAATACCAAGTTTTACTTCTAGGTTTTTTTCATAAGCCTTGTCAAGTTCTTTGAAATGTTCTTGGCGTTTTTCATGGATTGCTTTGGTAGCAGCACTAAAACGTTCCCAGATTTCTTCTCGTCGTTCGCGTTCAACAGGGCCTAATTCTTCTTTCCAAATTTTATGCAATGCTTGTAGTTCTCTAAAAGCACGGTTGCTATTATCATCTTGTGCCAATTCTTCGGCACGTTCAATAATTTTAAGTTTCTGTTCTAAATTATGCTTAAAATCAAGGTCACGTAAGTCGCGATTTAAATGTAGAAAATCATAAAAAATTTCTACATGATGATGGTAGTTGTTCCAAACATTGTTATACTTATCTCTTGGAATTGGTCCAGCGTTTCTCCAACTTTCTTGAAGTTCTTTAAAATGTTTATAGGTTGTGTTTATGTTTTCTTCAACGTTGATTAGCCCTTTGATTTCTTCAATAATTTCCAAGCGTTTTGAGAGATTGGCTTGCAAAGAAGATTCTAAATTTTTGTAATACGCTTTTTGTTTATTGCGATAAGTTTTATAAACCTCATTGAATTTTGATTTTACAGGATTGCTGAACTTAAAATCAATACTATTGCCTCCATCTGCTATAAATTCTTCTTTCTTTTCTTCTAAAAGTTCACTGAATTTTGCATTGAATTCTGAACGAATCATATCAACGTGGTCGCGTATCACTTGAATTTTTCGTGTGTTTACCAAAGATTCCAATTCATTAACCAAATCTTCCATAGACATGGCATGATAATCTTTTTCAGTAAGTTCGTGACGTTCAGAATTGTCTGAATCTTCTGCATCTTCAGCGTTTGAAGCATCTATTTCATCGAGTGGATCATCAGATTTTTCTGATAATTTAGAATCTGCTTCTGCATCAATTTCAACTTCATTTTCAGTTTTGTTCTCTACTTCTCCGGTAGCTTCTGCTTCTGCCTCAACTTCGTTAGCATTTTCAATATCAACTTCAGCTTTTGTTTCTTTTTTAATTTCAGCCTCAGTTACTTTTTCAGTTTTAGCCTTATTGGCATCCACATTTTCTGTGTTTGCCTTTATTTCTTCTTGTGTTCCATCTGCTTCTTGCAGGTTATCTTTCTCAGACATTTGTTTCAATGTTAAGGTTCAAAAAAATCTTTCAAGTTTTAAATATAACACTAAGCCTATTCAATTCAAAAAGATTCACGCTTTTTACGAAGAAATGCAGGTTAATTCCAGATTTCCCATGCTTTTTCGGCTTGAAACTCTAACATTTTATGTCCATTGCAGATTGTTGCTCCTTTAAGTTTGCCAATGGTTAAAAATTTAGTTTGCTCTGGATTGTAAATCAGATCAAAAAGTAAATGTTGATTTGTGATACCATCATAAGGTATATCAGGACATTCGTTGATATTTGGATATGTGCCTAAAGGTGTACAATTGATAATAATTTGATGGTTTGAAATGATGGTTTCATCTAAATCATCATAAGTAAATTCAACTTTTTTTGATTTTTGTCTTGAGACATAGCTATACTCAATATTTAACTTTTTCAGGGTAAATACTATAGCTTTAGAAGCGCCTCCAGTTCCAAGAATTAAGGCTTTTTTGTGATGTGGTTTAAGAAAAGGGTTGATTGATTTTTTAAAGCCATAATAATCTGTGTTATAGCCAATTAATTTTCCTTTTTTTGTAATTTTTATAGTATTTACTGCTCCTATTTTTTTGGCTTTCTTATTTAATTTATCAAGGAAAGGAATAACAGCCTCTTTGTAAGGTATGGTTACATTTAAGCCTTTAAGGTGTTTTGTGTTTTTGATAATTCTGGGAAATTCGTCAATGTTTTTAAGGTCAAAATTCACGTATGAATGCGGTAACTCTCCTGCTTCAAATTTATTTTTGAAATAGGCACGAGAGAAGGAGTATTCAATATCTTTTCCTATTAAACCAAACTTATACACGTAACTTTCTTGTTTTTTGTCCATACCATTCTAAAGCCAACACGATGAGGATACCTACTACCACAAATGCTATTGCTGTAAAGGTTTCTGAGTTTAGTTCTGGTAAAAAACGTTGGTAGTTTTCAATTATTTTTTCGCCAGTTCTATCCTTTAAAATCTCTCCAGTTTCTGAAAGTTTATATATGGTTTTTTTCCATGGCCAAACCACACCAAGCGACCCAATAATAAAACCCATTAAAATTGATAATGTAATGTTTTTATAGTGCTTTAAAACGTAATTTAATATATGTGAAAAAGTGACTAAACCTGCAACAGATCCTAAGGTAAATACAGCTAGGACTTTGAGCATTCTGATGCGCTCAGGGTTTGAGATGAAATCGAAATTCCATGTAAATACATCAGCAATCGTATCGTATAAAGCATTTACAGAATCAACGAGTAACAATACATAATTACCGAGTAAAATCAATATGAACGAGCCTGAAAAACCAGGAAGTGTCATTCCGGAAACACTAATTATTCCGCAGAAAAAAACAAACCAAAGGTTGTCATTCTGCTTTGCTGGATCTAAAAAACTAATGCCAAGACCAATGCTAATTCCAATAATGAGAGCAACGACTGTTTTGGTATTCCAATCTTTAAAATCTTTATTGATGTAATATATGGAGCCTATAATCATTCCAAAAAACACGCTCCAAACAAATAGCTCGTAATGTATTATGAGGTAATCAAGAATTTTGGAAACACTAAAATAACTTACAACCATTCCTAGAAACAAGAGGCTTAGAAAACGACCATTGATATAACGAAAGAAACTTGTAAAACGACCATTAACTAATAACTTAAATGCTTTTCCGTTTACCTTTTGCAAGGAGTAAATAAACTCTTCGTAAAAGCCAGCTACAAAAGCCACAACACCACCAGATACACCAGGAACTTTATTGGCAGCTCCCATTCCTAGTCCTTTAATAACTAGAAATAATTTATCTGTAAATGATCGTGTGCTTTGCATTTTACTTGTTGGCTTTTGAACCTAATTTTTCAAGCAAAAAGATAGTTAAAAAACCAATAACCATAAAGCTAATTGCAAGCGCTAATTTTGCATCACCATTAAATACAAAAGGAGACACGCTTTCTTCAAGAAATGGCACTTGAATGCCTTCAGAATTTTCACGCCAAGTCAACACTTTTTTCCATGGCCAAACTTTGTTTAAAGAACCAATAATAAAACCTGTTAGCAATGCTAAAGTTAAATTATGGTATTTTTTGAACAACCATTTAAGAACATGGCTAAAACTAAGCAAGCCAACAATAGCTCCACCAACAAATAGGGCTAATTTTTTAAAATCGTAATCGCTAATAGCATCACTTAATGTTTTATAAGCACCTAATATGACGAGTATAAATGAACCTGAGATTCCTGGTAAAATCATGGCGCAAATGGCTAAGGCACCAGCAAAAAACAAAAAATATGAGCTTTCATTTACAGATGATGCTGGAATTGTAGTAATATAATAAGCAATTACAGCACCAATAATAATTCCGGCGAAGGTTGCTAAATGCCACTTTGTGATTTGTTTTCCAACAAAATAAATACTGGCAATGATAAGCCCGAAAAAGAATGACCAAATCAGTATTGGATGATTTTCAAGTAAATATTTGGCGAGCCTCATAAAGGAAACAAAACTTATAATGATTCCGCTTAGAAGGGCCAAAATAAAGTTGCCATTTAGTTGACTCCAAAAGGTAAAAAAACCTTCTTTTCTTAAGGTTGTTAATAAAGACAGATTGACACCACTAATGGTATTTATAAGCTCTTCATAAATACCAGAAATAAAAGCAATAGTGCCACCAGAAACTCCTGGGACAGCATCTGCTGCTCCCATTGCCATGCCTTTTAATGAGATGATAAGATAATCTATTAAACGTCTTTGCATACTTGTAATTAAGAGGCTTAAAGGTATGGAATTTTAACTGGAAGCCTTTTTAAATTTGGCTATAATTTTTATTACAGATGGTCGCTTATAAATAGTTGGAAAAAGTTCTTCAAGAATAAAGTTATAATCGAAATTTAGCGTTAGTGCATTGTTTAAATGAATAACACCTTCACTGATTTTTTGAAGTTTTAATTTGAGTCCAGCAAGTCTATACTCAACTTCTTCGCTTTCTGGATAAAACTCAACACATTGCTCAAAGTTAAACATGGCTGCTTCATATTCGCCTAGCTTTATAAGAATATCACCTCTGGAAAGCCATGTGTCCAGTTCATAATTTCCTAATTCCAGAGTTCTTTTATAACCTCGTTCAGCTTCTTCCAAGAAATTTAGCCGATGATTAATTTGGGCATATAATTTCCAGTAAACTACATTGTCATCGTCAATGTTTATGGCTTTATTTATATAATGTAGCGAGTTTTGGTAATCTTGAATTTTTAAATAATATTTTGTGATAGCAATCCAGCCTTTATCTAACAGAGGATCTTCTTCAACTGTTTTGTAATAATGTTGTACAGCCAAATCATTTTGTCCTAACTTTTCGAAACAATGACCAATTCTTAATAGTGCAAAAGAAGTAGGATCGTCTATGGCTAAGGTTACTTTATAACATTCAATAGCTTCGTCGTATTGCTTTAGTTTTTCTAAAACTTTTCCTTTTTCAAGGTAAGCACCTATAAACATATCGTCTGAAATAATTGCAAAATCAAAAGCAGCTAAGGCCTTTTGGTATTCTTTTTTATCAAAATATTGCTTTCCTAATTGATGCCATGCCACTTCGCAATATGGGTTTTTGTCCAAATACATGGTTAAATATTCTATGGCTTCGTCTGTCTGTTGCAAGAAATCAAAGCAATAAATGATATTATAGAGTGCAGAATAATCTTCAATATCAGCTTCGAGACACTTCATGAAATTCGCTTTGGCCTCTTCAAATTGATCCAGAAATAGATATTCCATTCCAATTAATGAATACAAATCGGATGAATCTTCTGCAAAATCCAATGCGATTAAAAGCGTGTCAATAGCTTTTTGGTGTTCGTCTTGTTTAGATAAAATATTAGCTTTTTGAATAAAAACTTCTTCGTTATTTGGTTCTAACTGATATAGAGCATCGAGCAATTTATTGGCTTCATCTAGCTTGTTTTCAAACACATACACTTCTACTTTAAATAATTTTAAGTTTGTGGAATCAGGATGTTGCTCTAAGCTAAGCTTGATTGCTTTTTTAGCTAGAGCTATCTTTCCGTTTTCGAGATAGTGGTGTATGATGTTCTCAAATTCATTGGAATCGAAAAACAAAACGTTGTTTGTTTTTAACATCGATTCAAATTTTGATAATGATAAATTTTCGTTGTCGTCAAACTGACTAAACTCCATAGGCATTGTTAATGTTCATCGAAATAAATTTAGTATTCTATTTAGAGCTATGAAGAAAATTCGCTCAATGTTTTCAACAAATTAATTAACAGTCTGAAGTAAGGTTATTTTTGACTTTCCTGAATTTTGTTTAAGATGTCAACAATAATTTTACAGCCTTTTATGATGTCTTCATTTGAAATGGTGAGAGGTGGTGTGATTCTGATGGCTTTTGTTTCAAATAATAGCCAGAATAAAATAAGTCCTTCGTCTTGTGCTTTTAGTATGACTTCATTAGTAATTTCGGCAGAAGGTGTTAAAGCTGCAAGCATTAATCCTTTGCCTCGAATATCAGTAATTAAAGGATGCTTCAAATGTTTTCTAACGAGTTTTTCTTTTTCAATGGTTTCACTCATTAAACTTGTAGAAGTAATTTCGGTTAAGGTTGCTAAGGCTGCAGCAGCAATCACTGGATGACCACCAAAGGTTGTGATATGACCTAATTTAGGATTGTCTTTTAAGGTGTCCATCATGGTTTTTGAAGCTGTAAAGGCACCTATTGGCAAACCACCTCCAAGACCTTTTCCTGTAACTACAATATCAGGTTGACAATTGTAATGTTCAAAGCCAAATAACTTTCCAGTACGTCCTATTCCAGGTTGAATTTCATCTAAAATCAATAGTGCACCGACCTCATCACAACGCTGTCTTACTTTGGTTAAGTAATTATTTTTTGGCTCAATAAATCCTGCGCCACCTTGTATCGTTTCTAAAATAACTGCAGCTGTTTTGGTTGTGATTTTTTTTAAATCTTCAGCATTATTAAACTCGATAAACTTAACATCTGGAATAAGCGGCAAAAATGGTTGTTTACGTTCGTTATAACCCATAACACTCATAGCTCCAAGTGTGTTGCCATGGTATGCATTATGAGCAGAGATAATCTGTGAACGACCAGTAACGCGTTTGGCAAGTTTTATAGAGCCTTCAATGGCTTCGGTTCCTGAGTTGGTGAGATAGGTGGTTTCTAAAGGTTCAGGCAAATGTTTTGCTAATAACTTAGTCAACTCAACAGCTGGTTGTTGCACGTATTCACCATAAACCATCACATGTAAATATTTGTCTAATTGAGTTTTAATAGCATCTACAACTTTTGGGTGTCTATGCCCTAAGCTACAAGCCGAAACTCCAGCTACAAAGTCAAGATAAGCTTTATTGTTAGTGTCATAAATGTATGAGCCTTCGGCATGTGAAATTTCCATTGCCAAAGGATGAGGTGTGGTTTGCGCTTGATATGTAAAGAAATCTGTTTTAATTGTCTTTCTTTTTATTTGAAATGGTATCCTGCTTCCTTAGTTGTATAGGTTGCCCAATTTTTCCAACAGGCTTAGTTCTTAATGGTTTGGTTGAATTTTGACGATTTTTAGGAACTTGACGTGCAGCCTTATTTTCTTGTTTTTTATTAGTTACACCTTTTCCAGCTGAATCAATACGTTTCATTAGTTCTTCATCAAAGAAATCTTCTTGTGGAATGTAGTCTTCCAAACCTTTAATTACTGGTAGTATAAGAGGAGGATCGTCTTTAAATAAATCATCAACACTTTTAGGTCGCTCTTCATCTCTCCAAACAAAGCCTCTCAATTTACTTGCGTTTTTTGGGAAATCTTCTTCTGGATAAATAGAACCATCTACTTGTTGGAGTAATCGTAATTCGTCAATAGTGTTATTACTCAACTTGATGTTAATACTTCCTGATTTGGATTTATCAATACCAACTAGTTCTTGTTCTTCATTGTAGGAATAGTAAATTTTTTCAGCATTTTTAATGATATCTACATTGTAAAGTTCATTATCTCTGAATAAACCAATCAATTTTTGACCTTTTATTTGATCAAAACCATCGGAGCCAGCAACTGTGTCTTTGCTAATTAAGAAGGCATTATCAAAAACTTTTAAGGTATCCAATTCTTTGGTTTCAACATTAGAGAGAATATGTATGGAATCTCCAGTCATTTGGTTGTCGATATTCCAAATCACAGGATGACGTGCTCCAGCAAAAGCATCTTTTGGTGAGAATCGTTTTAAATTAATAAGTTGTGTCAATCCTTTTTTATGATCTACATGAATAGAATCTGCTTTTCCGCTTAAGTCAGTTTTATAAATCTTTGCATTATAATAAGCTCGCGTGATTCTATTTTCAGGCTTACCAGTTACCATTAAGGTGTCACTATGAATGTAGATAGAATCGTTTTCCTGAACTGTAATGGCTAAAGCACGTTTTGTTATGAACACCGAATCTCTTTCTCTAAACACTTCAGCGTAATGACCTTTTACAATAGCTTTATTGATAGTGTCTGTAATTTTTATGTTATTGGTTGCTGAGGCAAAACTTTTATTTCTATCAAAATAGAGACTGTCGCCTTCAATTAAGCGATCATCATAATGAATCTTTGAATTTTTCAAGAAATATCCAACGTCATTATTAGTGTCATAAAAACCGCGTTCGCAGTATATTTTACTCGTTTCTCCAGTAATAGTAGTTGGTCCAAATAAATAAGCATAACCAGGTTCAGAAAAGAAATCTAAACGATCTGAATCTATGACATATTCTGGATTGACCAATTTTACGCTATCAACAAACTGATATTTTTGAATTTCCATGTAATAGCGACCAATCTTACTTGTGATGGTTCCCGAAGAATCTCTAACCACTTTACCTTTGTTTCTGTAAAAGGCTTGCTGTTTTATACGATCAAAATAAAGTGTATCTGATGTAATAGTTGATGTTGGGTCGGTTAGGACAACGTCACCACTTGCAAAAGCCAATTGTGTTTTTCCACTGTATTCAACATATTTTGAGGTCATGTTGATGGTGTCACCTTGGTTGATTTTTACATTACCATAAGCTTCTATAAAGTCTTGAACACTATAATAAATAGCCTGATCGCACCACAAGGTTACACCTTCATGTGAAATTTTAACCTGGTTCATATCATCACGCGTAAAAATAGTTGCTCCAGGATATTCTGCCTCATTTTTTGACATAAATCCTGAAGAATCAATATCTATTCTACGAACTTTTTGTGCAAAGGAAACACTCGAGTATAGAAAGACTAATACGACTATTATATATGAAGATTTATTAATTTTCAAGCTTACTTATTTTGTAGTAAAAGTAACTATAATATTGATGTCTTATTGCGCATTAGCAATATTTTAAGACCTAACTTAATACAGATTTAACAGCTTACCTGAAAATAGTTTGTTTTCTATCTGGTCCCACAGAGACAATCTTAATTGGAATTTCCAGTTCTTTTTCTAAGTAATCAATATAGTCGTTTAGCTCTTTTGGTAATTGACTATCGTTATCCATTTGAGTTAAATCTTCTTTCCAGCCTTTAAGCTCTGAGTATATTGGCGTTACGTTTTCAGCTTCAATATTGTATGGCAAGTGAGTAATGGTTTCACCTTTGTAGTTATAAGCAGTACAAACTTTTAAGCTTTTAAAACCTGAAAGAACGTCTGCTTTCATCATCATAAGTTGAGTAACACCATTAACTTGGCAAGCATATTTAAGCGCTACTAAATCTAGCCAACCACAACGACGACGACGTCCTGTTGTAGCACCAAATTCATTTCCAACACGTCCCATAGTTTCTCCAACTTCATCAAATAATTCAGTTGGGAAAGGTCCAGAACCAACTCGTGTGGTATAAGCTTTAAAAATTCCAAAGACTTCACCAATCTGATTTGGTGCAACGCCTAATCCTGTACATGCTCCAGCTGCAGTAGTATTTGAAGATGTAACAAAAGGATAAGTACCGAAATCTATATCTAATAACGAGCCTTGAGCACCTTCAGCTAAAATGGTTTTTCCGCTTTTTTGGGCTTGATATATGTATTCTTCTGAATCAATAAAGGTTAATGATTTTAAAACTTCAATAGCTTCAAAAAATTCAGCTTCTAATTCTTTTAATTGATATTGAATGTTTACATCGTAAAAATCAATCATCGCTTCGTGCTTATTGGCTAGTGCACGATACTTTTCTTTCCAATCTGATAATTCTAAATCGCCAACTCGGATGCCATTTCTACCAGTTTTGTCCATATATGTTGGACCAATACCTTTAAGGGTTGATCCAATTTTGGCTTTTCCTTTAGCAGTTTCACTGGCAGCATCTAACAAACGATGTGTTGGTAAAATTAAATGGGCTTTTCTGGAAATTAGCAGTGATTTTCTGTAATCTACATTTTGTTCTTCTAACTTATCAAGTTCTTTCTTAAAAATAACAGGATCTATAACGACTCCATTACCAACTAAGTTTTTTGCACTGTCATGAAATATTCCAGATGGAATGGTATGTAAAACATGCTTCATGCCATTAAAAACGAGGGTGTGTCCTGCATTTGGACCTCCTTGAAATCGTGCAATAATATTGTAGTTAGAGGTCAATACATCAACAATTTTTCCTTTGCCTTCGTCTCCCCATTGTAGTCCTAGTAGTAAATCTACTGCCATTATTTAATTAGTTTGATTGTTTTTTTGTTCCGTAAAAGTAGAGTGAATGATTATGAATGTCAATGTTAAAAACCTCTTCAATCGTTTTTTTGATGGACTGAATTCTTGGGTCACAAAACTCAACAACTTCGCCAGTGTCTGTTAAGATAACATGATCGTGTTGCTTGTCGAAATAAGATTTTTCGTAATGCGCTTGGTTTTTCCCAAACTGATGTTTTCTAACCAGGGCACATTCCAAGAGTAATTCTATTGTATTGTAAAGGGTTGCACGAGAGACGCGATACTTTTTATTCTTCATTTTGATGTAAAGCGACTCGATATCGAAATGCTCTTTACTGTCATAAATTTCTTGAAGAATAGCGTAACGTTCAGGTGTTTTTCTGTGGCCATTGTCTTCCAAAAACTTGGTGAAGACATTTTTTACAATTTCTTGGTTTGTATGTTCAGTTTTAACACTCATAAATTTCAGTGCAAATTTAAACTATTTTTAAACTCTATGCACCTTTTCTATACCATTAATTTTTTTAATTCTATCCATAAGCGTTTTAACCAAATTGTTGTTTTTTACAACAACAGTGATTTTACCTGAAAAGATACCACCATCAGACTCAAAACTGATGTTTTTCATATTTACATGCATAGTGCCAGAAATGACTTTAGTCACATCATTTACCAATCCTAAATTATCAATTCCTGTCAACTTTATAACAGCAGTAAACTCTTGTTGTGTGGAGTCTATCCATTTGGCTGACATAATTCTGTAAGCGTAGTTGGATTGTAAGCTCAAAGCATTAGGGCAATTTTTTTTATGAACTTTAATGCCTTCGTTGATGGTTAAAAAGCCAAACACATCATCACCAGGAATTGGGTTGCAGCAGTTGGATAATTTGTAATCGAGTTTTTCCTCTTCCTTACCAAACACCAGCATATCATACTTAGCTGTGATTTCATCTTTGTCAATATCTGGAGGAGTGCTTGGTTTTCGTATTTTATTTTTAAAATAGCTTACAAAAGCATTGCTGCGTGAATTGGAGAAATCTTTAAGCATTTTATTATCGATAGAGCCAACACCAACACGATAAAACAAATCTAAACTTGTTTTTAATTTAAAATAGGTAACAAGCTCATTGATGCTTTTTTCGTTAAGTGTTATTTTAAGTTGCTTTAGTTTTCTACGTAAAATTTCTTTACCATCTTCAGCAATAACTTTCTTTTCTTCTTTTAAAGACGATTTTATTTTACTACGAGCTCTGGCTGTTGTAGCATAATCTAACCAGTTTACATTGGGTTTTGCATTGTCTGAAGTTAAAATATCAACTTGATCTCCACTTTGCAATTCATGACTTAAAGGAACCAATTTCCCGTTTACTTTTGCACCACGAGTTTTCATACCAACTTCGGTGTGAATACTAAAAGCAAAATCTAATGGTGTTGCACCTTTAGGAAGGGATTTTAAATCACCTTTTGGAGTGAATACATATATTTCTTTAGAGTAGAGATTAAGTTTAAATTGCTCTACAAAATCTACAGCATTACCATCAGGATTTTCTAAGGCTTCTTGAAGCCTGCTAACCCAAGTATCTAGGCTGTCTTCTTTATCATCACCTTCTTTGTATTTGTAGTGCGCTGCATAACCTTTTTCAGCTATTTCATTCATACGTTCACTACGGATTTGCACTTCTACCCAACGACCTTTAGGTCCCATAACTGTAATGTGCAAGGCTTCATATCCTGTTGATTTTGGCGATGAAATCCAATCACGTAATCGTATTGGATTAGGTCTGAAGTGATCTGTTACAATGGAGTAAATTTTCCAAGCTAGGAATTTTTCGTTTTCGAGGTCAGATTTATAAATAATTCGTACTGCAAACTTATCGTACACTTCATCAAAAGAAACACCTTGTTTGATCATTTTTCTACGAATAGAAAAAATTGATTTTGGTCGTCCTTTTATATCGTAGTTTAATTTCTCTTTATCAAGAGAGGTTTTTAACACTTCGCTAATTTCTTTGATGTATTTATCTTGCTGTTCTTTGCTTTCCTGCATCTTGGTCAAGATGTCATTGTACACTTCAGGCTCTGTGTATTTTAAACCAAGATCTTCAAGTTCTGTTTTAATGTTGTAGAGTCCAATTCTGTGTGCTAAAGGAGCATAAATGTATAAGGTTTCTGATGCTATTTTGACTTGCTTATCTGGACGCATGGACTCCATGGTTTGCATGTTGTGAAGCCTATCAGCAATTTTGATAATAATAACACGAACATCGTCATTTAGGGTAAGTAACATTTTACGAAAATTCTCTGCTTGCATGGATACGTCCATGTCTTTATTAAGCGAAGAAATTTTTGTAAGACCATCTACAATTTTAGCGACCGTTTCACCAAAAAGTTGCTCAATGTCGTCAATTTTATAATTGTCATTATCTTCAACCACATCGTGAAGTAATGCAGCAGCAATAGAAGTGGCATCCAAACCTATTTCTGATGCTACAATTTTGGCAACTGCAATAGGATGGAAAATGTAGGCTTCTCCAGATTTTCTACGTTGATCTTTATGCGCATCAACAGCTACGTCAAATGCTTTTCTGATGAGTTTTTTGTCATCATCTGTAAGCAATCGATAACTAATTTGTAAGAGTTCTTTGTACTCTTTTGCAATAGCTGCATTTTCTTTTTCAATCTCAACATCTGTCATAAACTAAAAGTACTATAAAGAATAGAATTGGGCAATAGGTTTTTGGGATTTAATTTTTTTTGGGTATTGTTTAATGTGTTTGCATGATGATTAGTTGCATGATTAAGCACGTAATTTAGCAAATAAATACCGAATAGAAAATCCGCAAGGGTTTTCAGAAGTAGGTTAGAACTAGCAATAAATTTTATACGTTGTTGCGCATAGTACTTTTTCAATTTATAAAATGCTCAATATTCTTTCTTATGTAAGCAATTTGTAGTTTATCTAAATTTTCTTGTTTGGATATTTTATAATATTCATTATCCAGTTTGTTGAGTTTTGGGAAATCATATGAGCTGTTGATTTTATGCCAAATTTTTAAAAGGCTGTATTTTAAACTACCGAAGTAATTATTAGCTTTTTTTAAAATCTCATAATGACTATATGCATTAATTAGTTTTAAACTCTTTTGAGCCATTTTTGAAAATTTACCACTTGAGTTTTTATAAAACTGCAAAAATCCACCATTATCAACCTCTGTTGTAAATACCCAAATAGAATAAATGATTTGCTTATGTTTATTAAAGGATTTTACTATCTCATATTCATTTTCAAAATTTGATTCTACTTTATCGCTCAAAGTATCAAATATTGTCTGTATTAAGTGGTCATCTTTTATATCATTGAGAATTTTAGCATCAAGTTTTTTATAGATTTTTCTATTTTTAAATTTTTCAGATTCATCAAATATCTCATCATTCTGTGTGTTAGAATTTTTTAAATTCGGTTGGTGCTTTTTAATTTCCATTTGCTCGAAATCAGTTTCTTCATATTCATCTAATTGAGATAAATACTCGAGCTGTTCGTTAAAATCAGCACCTTTTGGTCGTTTTCCTAAATTTTTAAACATATCTACGATTCAGGTATTATGCACAAAGTTATGATATAAACTTTTTTAACTGTTTATAGCAACAGTTAGCAAAGTTATTATTTTTAGAATGTAAAATCAATACGTAGTTCTACTTATATTGCAGTGCAAATAAGGTTATTAACAATACCTCATAAATAACCTAAAACTATCTTTATATAACTATATAAATTTTGTAAATTTGCCTGCGTTTATAAGCGCATCATGACAGACAATACCAAATATATTTTTGTAACTGGAGGAGTAACTTCCTCACTTGGGAAAGGCATTATAGCTGCTTCTTTAGCTAAACTACTCCAAGCACAAGGTTACAGAACAACCATTCAAAAATTAGACCCTTACATTAATGTTGATCCTGGAACCTTAAACCCGTATGAGCATGGCGAATGCTATGTGACTGATGATGGCGCAGAAACCGATTTAGATTTAGGCCATTATGAGCGCTTTTTAAATGTTCCAACCTCGCAAGCTAATAATGTTACCACAGGACGTATTTACCAAAGCGTGATTGAGAAAGAACGTCGTGGTGAGTTTTTGGGTAAGACAGTGCAAGTAATTCCGCATATTACAGACGAGATCAAAAATAGAGTTCAAATTCTTGGTAAGTCTGGTGAGTATGATATCGTCATCACTGAAATTGGCGGAACAGTTGGTGATATTGAGTCCTTGCCTTACATCGAGGCTGTTAGACAGCTTAAATGGGATTTAGGTGAGCACAATGCGATAGTGATCCATTTAACCTTAGTGCCATTTTTATCTGCTGCGGGAGAATTAAAAACCAAACCAACCCAACACAGTGTAAAAACCTTAATGGAAAGTGGAGTGATGGCAGATATTTTGGTATGTCGTACAGAACATGAACTTCCTGAAGATTTGCGTACTAAACTAGCTTTGTTTTGCAACGTAAGGGAAGAGGCTGTCATACAATCTATAGATGCATCTACTATTTATGATGTACCAAATTTAATGTTGGAGCAAGGCTTGGATAAAGTAGTACTTAAAAAATTAAACTTAAAAAGTGCAACTCCAGATTTAACCCAATGGAACAAGTTTTTATCACGTCATAAAAACCCAAAGAGCGAAATTACTATTGGACTTATTGGTAAGTATGTTGAGTTGCAAGATTCGTACAAATCCATCTTAGAAGCTTTTATACATGCTGGAGCTGCTAATGAAGTGAAAGTTAATGTGGAGTCCATTCATTCAGAATACTTAAACGCAGATAATGCCAAATTAAAGTTATCACATTTAGATGGAGTACTTGTTGCACCTGGTTTTGGTGAGCGAGGGATTGAAGGAAAAATAGATGCTATTAAATATGTACGTGAGCAAAACATTCCGTTTCTAGGAATTTGTTTAGGGATGCAAATGGCAGTGATTGAGTTTGCGCGCAATGTGCTTGGTCTTGCTGATGCCAATTCAACCGAAATGGTGCCAAACACCAAAAACCCAGTGATTGATTTAATGGAATCACAAAAAAGTGTGACCAATAAAGGAGGAACCATGCGTTTAGGGGCTTGGGAATGTAAAGTGAAAGCGG
The DNA here is from genome assembly GCA_030429955.1 of Bacteroidia bacterium. Classification (GTDB taxonomy): domain Bacteria; phylum Bacteroidota; class Bacteroidia; order Flavobacteriales; family Flavobacteriaceae; genus CAJQLB01. The sequence continues at coordinate 12,997 of JAUIGO010000003.1, read as the reverse complement.
ACAGTAAGGCGTCAAAGGTGTATGGAGCAACAACAATTTTGGAGCGCCACAGACATCGATATGAGTTTAACAACGACTATAAAAAAGAAATTGAAGCAGCTGGAATGGTAGCAACAGGATTAAACCCTGAAACAGGTTTGGTCGAGATTATTGAAATCCCAAACCATCCTTGGTTTGTAGGAGTTCAATACCATCCAGAATATAGAAGTACTGTAGCAAGCCCACATCCTTTATTTGTGGCCTTTGTAAGAGCAGCGCTTAAATATAAAAATGCAAAGAATCGTGTCAGTATGGCATAAAACATATCTTCGGTTGCTTTTTTGATAAAGGTAAACACAACCAAGATTTATAATAAAGTAAATGGAAGAAAAAAAATTTGACTTAAATTCTATAATAGGTTTTGTCCTCATTTTCGGAATCTTATTATGGATGTTATATAACAACCAACCTACTCCAGAAGAATTAGAAGCCCAAGAACAAGCAAAGCAAGAGCAAGTTGAAGCTGAGAAAAAAGCCAAGGAAGCTGAAGCTTCTGAAACCTTAGTTACCACTTCTGAAGATTACAGCATCAGTAACCCACAGGATTCTGTGCAAATGGCGGAGCTTCAAAATAAAATTGGCGCTTTTGCATATTCAGCTAATGCTATTAATTCTCAAGAGGAAACCGTTTTAGAAAACGAAGTTCTTTATCTTAAAGTCAATAACAAAGGCGGTTATATTACTGAAGCTAAATTAAAGAAATTTACAAGATACGACTCACTTCCTGTACATCTGATTAAAGACCAAAACTCCATTTTCAACATTAAATTTGGAACGTCTGACAACAGAACGCTCAATACGCAAGACTTATATTTTCAGCCAACTTTAACTCAGAGCAATGGCAACCAAGTATTGTCCATGAAATTAAAAGTGTCTGAAACACGCTTTCTTGAATACAGATATGAGTTAAAGCCTAACGATTATATGCTTGATTTATCTGTGAAATCTCAAGGATTGGATGGTGTCATTAATGGAAGTCAGGATATTGTTTTAGATTGGAAATTAAAAGGACGTAGACAAGCAAAAAGTATTGCTTACGAAAACCGATACACGCGATTAACTTATAAATATGAAGAAGACCGAATTGATAAGTTAGGTCAAATGGGTGATGATGAAGAGACCGAAGTTGATGTTCGTTGGTTATCTTTCAGACAACACTTTTTTAGCTCTATCTTATTAACTGATAAGCCTTTTAAAACAGCGAACTTAAAATCGTTTAACCTAATGAACGATGAAGAAGTTGACACCTTGTTTACTAAGAGCTATGCAGTATCAATCCCTTTAGAGCTTGATGGTGGCGAAGTTAATGAGTCGTTAAACATGTATTATGGTCCAACAGACAGTCAGGTACTTAAAAAATACAAGCGCGATTTAGAAGAAAGTATCCCATTTGGTTGGGGAATTTTCGGATGGATCAATAAAGCTTTATTTATTCCATTATTTGGATTTTTAAGTGGTTTCTTACCTTACGGAATCGCTATTATAGTCATGACTATTTTGGTGAGATTGGTTTTATCTCCAGTATTGTATAAGTCTTACTTATCTCAGGCTAAAATGAAAATTTTAAAACCAGAGATTGCTGAAATTGCAGCGAAGTACAAAGACAATGCTATGAAAAAGCAGCAAGAAACCATGAAGTTGTATAACAAAGCTGGAGCCAATCCAATGAGTGGTTGTTTGCCTGCTTTAGTACAACTTCCTGTGTTCTATGCTTTATTCATGTTTTTCCCGACAGCGTTTGAATTACGCCAAAAAAGTTTCCTTTGGGCTGATGATTTATCGTCCTATGATGTGATTGCAGAATTACCATTCCACATTCCGTTTTATGGCGACCACGTCAGTTTGTTTCCAATATTAGCTGCTGTCGCTATTTTCTTTTATATGAAAATGACAACAGGACAACAAATGGCGTCTCAGCCAACTCAAGAAGGAATGCCAGACATGGCAAAAATGATGAAATGGATGATTTATTTCTCTCCATTAATGATGTTGGTATTCTTTAATAACTATGCAGCAGGATTAAGTTTATACTACTTCATCTCTAACTTAATTACTATTGGGATTATGCTAGTGATTAAGAATTATATCTTAGATGAAGATAAAATTCATGCTCAAATTCAAGTGAACAAAGCCAAGCCTAAAAAACAAGGTAAGTTTGCTAAGAAAATGCAAGAAATGATGGAAAAAGCAGAAGAGCAAAAACGAATGCAAAAAGGAAAAAAATAATTAAAAGCTGCCAATTTTGGCAGCTTTTTTGTTATACAATTTTGAAACAACAACAACGTTATTGAGTATATGAAACATCCATGACTAAATTTTGTCACACTGTGAAAATGATTATATGGATGTTACATCTGACCAATAAAAAACAATAAATTTGAACTGATGAAAACAAAAGCAATGATTCTTTTATTTTTTGTCTGTGCTATTAGTTGGGCACAGAATATCAATCAGTTTGATGCCGAAGGCAAACGACATGGTATCTGGAAAAAGAATTTTGATGGCACTGAACAATTACGTTATGAAGGTGAGTTTGACCATGGGAAAGAAATTGGCTTGTTTAAGTTTTACATTCTAGTCAAAAAGAAAAGCGTTTTGTCTGCTACCAAATTATTCAATGCCAATGATGATAGTGCTGAGGTAAAGTTCCTCACCTCAAGAGGCAAAATCATTAGCGAAGGCAAAATGGTTGGTAAAACCTATGTTGGCAAGTGGATTTATTATCATAAAAATTCTGACAAAATAATGACTGTTGAAACTTATGACGACAATGGTGTGTTACAAGGCGAACGATTGGTTTATTATGACAATGGTCAATTAGCAGAAAAAGCGACTTATGTTGATGGCAAAATAGAAGGACTCTCAGAAGTATATTCTTTAAAAGGTGTTGTTTTAAAATCGTTTATTTATGAAAATGGCGAACTTCATGGACCTTCAAAATCGTTTAATGGGAAAGGAGAGATGTTATCTGAAGGACAATACAAACGAAACAAGAAAACAGGAATTTGGAAATTTTATGAAAACAACAAACTAGTTGATGAAAAGAATTTCACTTACGTTCCTAAGCTTCAAAAGAAAAATAATTAATTAAAAAAGCTCCTTAAAATAAGGAGCTTTTTTTTGCATAGACCATAAATTATGTAAGAATAGTCTATGGCTAACAACCAATCTAATTAAGATTTACCAACCAATTCAATCTGATTATATATTAATCGTTTAATAATACTTTATCTATAACATGTACAACACCATTTGCAGCCTGGATATCTACTAAAGATGTTACAATATTACTTAATCTTCCATTTGGATCTGTAAGTGTAAAAGCTGTAGCATCAGCAGTGATATCTCCACCTAGAGTTGCAACAGTTCCACTTTGTAATTGAGACGATTGTACGTTTGCATTTACAATGTGGTATAATAATACAGCATCAACTTGCTCAGGAGTTAAATCTGTAAGAGCGTTTAATTCTAATTCAGCTAAAAGAGATACAAAAGCATCATTTGTAGGAGCAAATACAGTAAAAGGTCCAGTAGTTGCATCAGAAACTGTATCAATATAATCTACTGTAGACATTCCTGTATCTGCATAAGCTAAGGCATCAACTAATATTGAAAGTGCAGCATTTGAAGTTGCAAAGGTTGCAATAGTTGGTAAGTCAATCACTTCATCAACAACATGAATTACACCATTTGTAGCAACTATATCTGCAGCAACTACATTTGAACTTCCATTAATTGTAACACCACTGTCAACATTAATGTACATACTTAAAGGTGTCATTGTTCCACTTAACATTGCAGCAGTATTAACATAAGAATTTGACAATCCAGTAGAAATTGCTGTAGCACCAGGAATAACATGGTTTGCTAAAACACTTGCTAAGTCATTTGAAGTAGTAAAAGAAGCAAATGCATCATTGTTAGGAGCAAAGACTGTAAAATCTCCAGGAGTTGACAATAATGTTGTAAAGGTCGTATTTCCGCCAGCTGTTAAAGCTCCTACTAAACTTGAAAGGTTAGAATTCGCAACAGCATGATCTACAATGTTAGGTAAACCAATAACTGCATCTACGATATGTATAACTCCGTTTGAAGCATCAATATCAGCTTGAGTTACATTTGATACTCCGTTCAGACTTACTCCACTTGCAGTATCTATATAAATACTTAAATTTTCTCCTGTCCCAGATTTAGTGGCTAAAGTGTTACCATATCCTGTAGATAAGGCAGTTGAAAATGCTTCGCCAGCAATAACATGATTTAATAATACTTGAGTTAAAACATCAACTGGGATGTCTTCTAAAGCAGTAAAGTTATTATCAGCTAAGAAATTTGCAAAAGCTGTATTTGTTGGAGCAAATACTGTAAAATCTCCTGCTGTGTCTAAAGTTGTGTCTAAACCAGCTCGTTGCAAAGCAGCTACTAAGATGCTTAAGTCTCCTGAAGCACTTGCTAAAGCTGTAATGGTTGTTGATTGTGGTGGATCAGTTGTGTTGTCGTCGTCATTACTGCAAGAGTAAGCCATAAATACGACTGCTAGCAATAATGTGATTTTTTTTAGGTGATTCGTTGTTTTCATTTTCTGAATTTTAATTGTTTAATATTTAAATACAAAGATTAGACAAAAATATTATTTGTTTAATAATATTTTGTTAAAGTTAAACAAAATATTTCTTAAAAGCAGATAAGCAAAATGATGAAATTCAAATCAAAACGATGAAAAATTGTATCTTTGCAATTCTTAAAATTAATAATGAAAAGAGTAGTAGTAGGACTTTCTGGAGGTGTAGATTCTAGCGTTGCAGCGTTTCTCTTAAAAGAGCAAGGCTACGAGGTTATTGGACTTTTTATGAAGAATTGGCATGACGATTCTGTGACTATATCTAATGAGTGTCCTTGGCTGGAAGATAGCAACGATGCCATGCTAGTTGCTGAAAAGTTAGGCATTCCGTTTCAAACAGTCGATTTAAGTGCTCAATACAAAGAGCGCATTGTCGATTACATGTTCAATGAATATGAAAGAGGTCGTACGCCAAATCCAGATGTACTTTGCAACAGAGAAATTAAGTTTGATGTCTTTATGAAAATTGCCTTGGACTTAGGAGCCGATTTTGTAGCAACTGGTCACTATTGCAGAAAAGGGACTATTGAAAAAGAGGGTAAGAACATTTATCAATTGTTAGCTGGGAAAGACAACAACAAAGACCAATCGTACTTTTTATGTCAATTATCTCAAGAACAACTGGCAAAAACTTTATTTCCAATCGGTGAATTGACCAAACCAGAAGTGAGACAAATTGCTACAGAACAGGATTTAATTACTGCTGAAAAAAGAGATTCTCAAGGCTTGTGTTTTATTGGAAAAGTGAAACTTCCAGATTTTTTACAACAACAGCTCCAACCTAAGGAAGGTGTTATTGTAGAAATTCCTGAAGATTATCAATTGTATTCTCAAACAGCTCCAAGTTTCAACTCGGTTGAAGATCAGCTTGTATATGAATCCAGAAAAATGGATTACAACGTTTCTGATGGTCGTATAGTAGGCAAGCATCAAGGTGCACATTATTTTACCAAAGGTCAACGAAAAGGTTTGGCTGTTGGTGGAACAGCAGGACCCTTATTTGTGATAGATACAGATGTTGAGGAGAATGTGATTTACACAGGACAAGGGAAATCGCATCCTGGTTTATATAAAAAAGCACTCTTTGTAACTAATGATGAGTTACACTGGATTCGTGAAGATTTAGCCATTCAGGAAGGCGAATCAATGGATGTTATGGCTCGAATACGATACAGACAGCCACTTCAAAAAGCAACACTTTACAAAGTGAGCAATGGCTTATATGTCGCATTTGAAGAATTTCAATCAGCAATAACCGAAGGTCAATTTGTAGCTTGGTATCTCAACGATGAATTAGTTGGTTCTGGAGTTATTTCTTAACTTGCAGATACCAAATCATAAAAAATGCTAAAGAAATTACTTTTTGTAAGTTTCATTTTCTTTCAATGCATCCTTTTTGCTCAAGAAGATGCTTGGGTTTATTTTGTCGATAAAGAAGATGTTGCAACTGCTCTTGCAAATCCTATAACGATTCTTACCCAAAAAGCAATAGACCGAAAAGCAAATCATAACGTTGCTATTGATGAGCGCGATGTTCCTGTAAATGAAAGTTATATCACTCAAGTAAAAAACGCAACTGGAATATTGGTTTTGGCTAAATCTAAATGGTTTAATGCTGTTCATGTAAGAGGTACCGAATCTGATATCAATGACCTTTTGAATCTGAACTTTGTATCTTCAATTGATTTTGCAGATGATGGTTTAAATATGTCACCAATTCAAATTAATGATGACATGAATAAATTTGAAGTTGAAGATGCCTTAGTTGATTTTGACTATGGCAACACTCAAAATCAAGTTGAAATGATAAATGCTGATGCTCTTCATGAATTGGATTTTACAGGAGAAGGTGTTACAGTTGCTGTGTTAGATGCAGGTTTTCCAAACGTGAACACTATGGGAGCATTTCAGAGATTAAGAGATGCTGGAGACTTGTTAGATGGTTATGACTTTGTAAACAGAACTGCTGATGTGTATGCTTACACAGGTAATACACATGGAACAAAGGTGTTAAGCACAATGGCTGGTTTTATACAGGATCAATATGTAGGTACTGCTCCAGATGCTTCGTATTATTTGTTCAGAACAGAAGAAGCAGAACATGAAAATCCTGTGGAAGAAAGCTATTGGGTTGAAGCTGCTGAGCGTGCAGATAGTTTAGGTGTTGATATTATTAATACCTCATTAGGATATAAAGGTTATGACAACCCGAATTACAGTTATTCAAACAGTGATTTAGATGGTAACACAGCATTTATCACCAGAGGCGCCAATATTGCTTTTGAAAAAGGATTGCTTTTGATCAATTCAGCTGGAAACGCTGGAGCTTCAGGTGTTAATGCACCTGCTGATGCTCAAGGTGTTTTTACCATAGGAGCTGTAGATTTAAACGGAGATTATGCGTCGTTCAGTTCTCAAGGCAGTGCCATACAACCAACACAAAAACCTGATGTTGTAGCTCGTGGAGCTGCAGCTTATGTGATAGGACCAGATAACGTTATTGTTCAAAATAATGGAACGTCTTTCAGTTCTCCAATTATGACAGGAGGCTTGGCTTGTTTGCGTCAGGCGCTTCCAGATTTAACCAATGCTGAACTGATGCAATTGGTAAGAGAATCTGCGTCACAATACACAACACCTGATTATTTTTTAGGTTATGGTATCCCTAATTTAGGTAATGCTTTAGCTACAGAACTAAGCAACCAAAATAATGAACTAACTGAGTTTAAACTCTTTCCAAATCCTGTTGAAACAACCTTACAAGTACTGTTTCCAGATGAGGTAGAAAATGCGAATTTATATATTCATGATATTTTAGGAAAATTGGTTATTGAAACCATTATCCAACCTTTTCAACCTGTCGATTTACAACAGTTGTCAAGCGGATTGTATCTCTTAAAGATTCAAGCCGAAGGTGTTAATTCAAAATCATTAAAACTTTTAAAGCAATAAATGCAGAATAAAATAACGAAGCTCTTTGGTATTCAATATCCAATTGTACAAGCAGGTATGATTTGGAACAGTGGTTGGAGGCTGGCTTCAGCGTCTAGTAATGCTGGAATTCTAGGTTTAATAGGTGCAGGAAGCATGTATCCTGATGTGTTGCGTGAGCACATTCAAAAATGCAAAAAAGCAACAGATAAACCTTTTGGAGTTAATGTGCCAATGTTATATCCAAACATTGAGGATATTATGAACATTATTGTTGAGGAAGATGTCAAAATAGTATTCACTTCTGCTGGAAATCCAAAAACCTGGACCAAATGGTTACAAGATAAAGGCATTACTGTGGTGCATGTGGTTAGTAGTGTAAAATTCGCTTTAAAAGCACAAGAAGCTGGAGTAGATGCTGTGGTTGCTGAAGGTTTTGAAGCTGGAGGACATAATGGACGTGATGAAACAACAACGTTGACCTTAATTCCAATGGTTAAAGAAAAAATTAACATTCCGTTGATTGCAGCTGGAGGCATTGCCACAGGAAGAGGTATGTTGGCCACTATGGTTTTAGGAGCAGATGGTGTACAAATTGGAAGCCGATTTGTAGCAAGTACAGAAAGCTCAGCACATCAAGCCTTTAAGCAAGTTGTAGTTGATGCTGAAGAAGGTGCAACACAGTTAACTTTAAAAGAGCTGGCTCCTGTACGTTTGATTAAAAACAAATTCTATAACGAGATTCAAGAACTGTATAAAACAGCACCAACAGCAGAACAGCTCAAAGAATTATTAGGAAGAGCGAGAGCCAAACGTGGTATGTTTGAAGGCGATTTGGATGATGGCGAACTTGAAATAGGACAAATAGCTGGACTCATACACGACATAAAGCCAGTAGCTGAAATTGTTTCTGAAATCTTAGCTGAATTTGAAGCAGCTAAAAAGGATGTTGTTGGTTTGTGAAAATTGATTCACTATGAAAAAGAAGAAACTATTTATTCTAGCATTAATAATATTCGAAGTAAATTCTATTAATGCTCAAAAAATAATATCTATAGAGGCGGAAGGTAATTTAGAGTCACCTAATCCTTTAGAGTGTATTAGTTTAAATGAAGTTAAAAACAATAATAATCCTGTAGATATTCTTAATGGTATGACTAAATGTGTACAAGCAAAAGAATATCAAAAGGCTGCTCGACTTTTTGCCATTGCGGGAGTATATGGAAAGTATGATACTTTTAGAGTTAAAGACAAGACTGCACATCAAGCTATATTAATGCTACAAGAGAATATGTTTGCGTCATTTGATGAAAATCAGATTGATTTAATTTTTCAAAGTATACGGAAAGAGTTAGAGTCAAATTCAGAAAGTTTAGGTGAGATTTGTTTGAAAATAAAAGAAGTTGGTGAACCAACTTATCATCCAACTTATATGATACAGCATGGTATTAGTGCGTTTATTGACATGAAAGGTAATGGTCTGATTGAAGATTTTGATGCTAAAGAATCATTTAATTTAGCTTTGAGTAATTATCTGAAATGTAAATAATAATTTAACGATTTTTATTATTAACCAAAGCCTTATTTTATAACTCAAAAAACTCCCAAATGAATGGGAGTTTTTTAGTTTAACTTCTCAGTCTGTATGAGTTAATAATCTTTTTCAGCTGAAGTTTTAAGTTTTCGCCAGATTCATAAACCATTTGGTTATCTGTTGGGAAATGAGATTGTCAATGTCTTACTAACACCCTTTTATGGCAAAAACAATTGAAACAATTTAATGATGCTTGAATACTATTAAAATATCAAAGCAGCATATATTTTAGCATATTCATATATAAATAATTAGTTACTTTGTAAAACGTTTAATAATATAACTATTATGGCCGAGTTTATTAGAATTTACGAAGAAAACCCAAATCCTAAAGAAATTGAGAAGGTTGTCAATATTTTAAAAAAAGGTGGTTTAATTATTTATCCTACAGACACTGTTTATGGATTGGGTTGTGATATTACCAACTTAAAAGCTTTGGAGCGAGTGGCCAAGATAAAAGGAGTGAAGTTAGAAAAATCCAACTTTTCTTTTGTGTGTCATGATCTGAGCAATTTAAGTGATTATGTAAAACAAATAGACACTTCTACCTTTAAGTTATTAAAACGTGCTTTGCCTGGACCGTACACATTTGTTTTGCCAAGTTCTAAAAATTTGCCAAACCCTTTTAAAAAGAAGAAAACAGTCGGTATTCGTGTTCCAAACAATAATATCGCTATTGAAATTGTAAAAAAATTGGGACGACCTATCATTTCAACATCTATACACGATGAAGATGAAATAATAGAATACACAACCGATCCCGAACTTATCAAAGAAAAATGGGACAACTTAGTAGACCTTGTTATTGATGGTGGTTATGGTGATAATGAAGCATCAACAGTTATTGATGTTTCTGATGGAGATGTTGTAATTATTAGAGAAGGGAAAGGAAGTTTGGATATCCTATAAAAAAAGCCCAACCTTTCGATTGAGCTTTCTTAATTTTTTTATGAGTTCTTAATTGCCACCAGCTTCTAAGTTTTTCATTTCTTTTTCAATCATATCGTAGAATTCGTCAATTTTTGGCATTACTACAATACGTGTACGTCTGTTTTTCGCTTTGTTTTCAGCTGTATCATTTTCTGCAACTGGAGCATACTCACCACGACCAGCAGCAATAAGCTGTTTCGGATTTACGTTTAATTCTTCAAGAACTCTAACAACAGAAGTAGCGCGTTTTACACTTAAATCCCAATTGTCTAACAATACGCCTTTTTGGTAAGGTACGTTATCTGTATGAGCTTCAACCATAGCATCAAAGTTTGGTTTACTGTTTACCACCTTTGCAACTTTAGCAAGCACCTCTTGTGCTCTAGCTGTAACTGTATAACTTCCTGTTTTAAATAAAAGCTTGTCTGCTATTGAAATAAATACCACACCTTTTTCAACATTTATTTCAATGTCTGGGTCGTTAATACCTACTTCTTTCTTCAAACTTGTTACCAAAGCAAGCATAACACTGTCTTTTTTGGAAATAGCGTCTTGTAAGCGCGAAATTTTTAAATCTTTTTCTTTCATGCTTTCCAATGTTTTTTCAACATTGCTAGCTCCTTTAGAGGTAAGCATGGTAAGGTCTTTGTTGCTTTGAATTAAGTTCTCATTGGACTTTTTCATATCTGCAAGTCGTTCATTTAAAGATTCAGCACGAGCATTTGCAGCAGCGGCATCAGCTAAACAGCTATTAAGTTTAACGGTTGCAGAGTTTAATAAATCTTGAGTTTCTTTTTGTTTGGCTTCTAGTGCAGCATATTCTTTTTTAGATACACATGAGCTTAATAAGAGCATTGTTGAAAGGCCCAGAACTAATATTTTTTTCATTGGTTTAATTGTTAAATGAGTTTTAAAACTTAGTACAAAAATATATAAAAAACACTAGTAAAATATACTATTAACAAAACTTTTACTAACGAGTTATAAACTATTAAAAATTCGTTTATTTTTTACAAAATATTGCCATACAATTGAGGTTTTATTATAATATTTGGCTTTTTGCTGCAATTTTTTCCTTTGCTTATAAAATCTTGGAAAATTTTTATAGAACGAAAAATGTGCTTTTACAATGGCTAACGTATGACTTGCTTTAAAGCATAATAAAAATTTTATACCAGCAATACCATCTAAAAATAAACGAACAATAATGAGAAAAAATAAATTTCCTTTAGCATTTTTGGTTAAGTTGTATAAGCTGTTCCTAAAATTTAAAAAGGTTTTTTTGGGATTTATTGCATTCAAAGTTCCGCCACCTAAATGATAAGCTACAGAAGCACTTACGTATTTAATTTGAAAACCTAAGTTTTTGGCTCGCCAGCATAAATCAATTTCTTCTTGGTGTGCAAAATAAGATTCATCAAAACCGTTGAGTGTTTCAAAAACAGATGCTCTAATAAAGAAACAAGCTCCAGACGCCCAAAAAATATCAGAAACACCTTCATACTGCTGCTTATCTTTTTCAATAGTGTTGAAAATTCGCCCTCTGCAATAAGGATAACCATATTTGTCTACAAATCCTCCAGCTGCTCCAGCATATTCAAAATAGGCCTTGTTTTTGTAATCTAATAATTTAGGTTGAATAATCGCAGTTTTAGAATCTTCTTGAAAACAATCGATAATAGGTTGCAGCCAATTTTCAGAAACTTCCACATCATTGTTCAACAAACAGAACACATCTGCCTCAATCTCTTTTAAAGCATCGTTATAGCCTTTGGCATAACCTCCATTAATTTTGTTTTGAATGATATTAACCGTTGGGAAATTTTTAATGGTAAACTCAATGGAATCATCAGTTGAGGCATTATCTGCTAAATACACAGTTGCATTTTCAGAATGTGCAACAACTGAAGGCAAAAACTCTTCTAAAAGTTTTTTTCCGTTCCAGTTTAATATGACGACTGCAATTTTCAAGTGTGATTATTATTTTTAATATAAAAGGCAAAGTTAATTAACCAAAATAATATAGAACCCTCAGTTATTCGCTGAAACAAACCAATATAATTTCCATCAGAATCACTTAAAAGCAGCATGCTAAACATTAATGCTGTGGTGCCACAAATAATAGAAAGTGATGAGAAGGAAGTTGAATCGCTCCATTTTCTTGAACTAAAACCAATTAATATCAAACAAGCAGGGACTATTAAATAGGTTAGCCCTCCGAAAATGTTATGAATTAATTGTGATACGCTCGGATTGATTAACTCTTTGTTGCAGCCTTCATCACAAGGAAATAGCCCAACCATGATAGTGCCAATGCCATAAAACACGCCAAACCCAAAAAGTCCTATTTTTAGTACGTTAGATTTTGGTAACAGTTTCCAACATGAGAAGGAGAACATTGTAATTAATATTCCACTAGGAATAAATCCCAAAAACCTCATGTAAACTCCATAAGGAGTGCCAAAAGCATAACTTTCGCTTATAAACTGACTGATGTGGCTATAGTTTTCAAATTGTAAACCGCCTAAAACAGAAGGAGTAATAAAAAATAGTGCTCCTAAAATTCCTAGCCAAAATGTGATTGTCTTATTCATTTATCGCGTAATGAGGAATGTCTTTTAAAAACTGATAACGCTCAGCTTCAAAGTCTATAGCACAATAATAATGATTAATTCCATTAGTTACCATCAAGAAGGTGGCATTTAAAGTTAAATTGTATCGTGCAATTTGGTCAAAAGTGTCTTGATTGATATTAATTTTTGGCGATTTACACTCAACAATCAAATGAATGCTCCCATCAGAATTGTATACCACAATATCGTAACGTTTTGTCAAGCCATTTATCTTTAGTTCTTTTTCAACGTTTATAAGTGTTTTGGGAT
>JAUIGO010000002.1 GCA_030429955.1 Bacteroidia bacterium | reverse complement strand
AAATTACATCTTATGTATTTGATGTGGTTCGTGCTGAAGTGCCAAAAATGAAGTTGGATGACGTGTTTGTAAAAAAAGATGATATTGCCTTAGCTGTAAAAGCTGAGCTTAATGATGCGATGTCTGACTATGGTTTTGACATTATTAAAACCTTAGTAACTGATATTGATCCTGATGCTCAGGTAAAACAAGCTATGAACAGAATTAATGCTTCTGAGCGTGAAAAAATTGCTGCTCAATTTGAAGGTGATGCTGCTAGAATATTAATTGTTGAGAAAGCAAAAGCCGAAGCCGAAAGCAAGCGTTTACAAGGTCAAGGTATAGCAGACCAACGCCGTGAGATTGCTCGTGGTTTAGAGGAGTCTGTTGAAGTGCTAAACCGTGTTGGAATAAATAGTCAGGAAGCTTCAGCATTAATCGTTGTAACCCAACATTATGACACCTTGCAATCTTTGGGCGAAGAAACCAACAGCAACCTTATTTTGCTTCCAAATGCGCCTCAGGCTGGAAGCAATATGTTAAACGACATGGTGGCTAGTTTTGCGGCTAGTAATCAAATTGGAGAAGCAATGAGAAACTCTCAGAAAAAGAAAGACAAATAGTTAAAAAGCCTTGATATTAATCAGGGCTTTTTTTATAACGCTTTAACATGTCCTTGAGTGTTTGTAAATAATTCTCAAGTGCCTTATTATCAACACTAGGTTCTTTTTCATCAGGAATGGTTATAGGACTTTCATCCAAGTGTTTATAGAGTTCAGGATATTCTGTCTCTATCTTTCTTATAAGAGTTGATATTTCTGTAAGTAAACTTTGTGTCGTTTTCATAATTAAGCTTCTTTCTAGTAAAATACTTAATTTGAAGTGTTTACAAAAATATTTACTCTCAAAAATTTGTTAAAGTGTTATAACACGCTTTTAGCTTCGGTCACCAACATTTCGTTGTTATCTTCTAGCGCTTTATTGATAAACTCAGTGATGGCTTCGTTTTTTTCCAAACCATTATCTAATAGCACTTTTAAAGCTATCATTGTGGCAATACGAGTTCCTGCTTTTTTAACAGCTGTTCCAAATAATGGTTCAAGCTCATCATACGTAACTTCTTTCGCTAAATCTTGAATTTCCGCTTTAGCTTTTTGCTGTTTGTCTTCAGGTAAATTAGTGTATTTTTTTCCTAATTGTTGTATGACATTTATAGCCTTTCGCTGAGATTGTTGTTGTGGTTTTGGCTGATTTTGATTTTTGTTCTCTTTAGGTTTTTGTTTTGCCCAAGAATCACGTAAACCAACGGTTTTGTTAAACACCAATTTATCAGAAGTTGAATCATCATCAACATTAAAATAGCCTAAGCGCTGAAACTGAAATTGCTCACCAACTTTAGCATCAGCTAAACTAGGCTCTACATAAGCATTGATGATTTTTAGAGAATTAGGATTGATAAACTCCATAAAATCTTTATCTGGATGACTGTCTGGTGCTTCATCCATAAACAATCGGTCATACTCTCTTACCTCAGCTGTGATAGCGTGTTTTATGGATACCCAATGCAAGGTTCCTTTTACTTTTTTAGAAGTGTCTTCAGAATAAGTGCAATGAATCTCTAAAATGTTTCCATTAGCATCTTTAACAACGTTTTCAGCTTTAATGATGTAAGCATTTTTAAGTCTTACCTCTCCTCCAAGCGTTAGTCTAAAGAATTTATTTCCAGCTTCTTCCTTAAAATCTTCTTTTTCAATATAAATTTCTCTTGAAAATGGGACTTTTCTTGCTCCTGCACTTTCATCTTCAGGATTGTTTTCAGCCTCTAACCATTCCTCCTTATCCTCAGGATAATTTGTAATAACAACTTTAACTGGATCTAAAACAGCCATAACACGTGGTGCGGTTTTGTTTAAATCTTCGCGCACGCAAAACTCCAATAACGACACATCAATCACATTGTCTCGCTTTGCCACTCCTACTCTTTCAATAAAATGTCTGATTGAATTTGGTGTATAACCTCTTCGTCTCAATCCTGAAATGGTTGGCATACGTGGATCGTCCCAACCAGAAACTACGCCTTCTTCTACCAATTTAAGCAACTTGCGTTTACTCATAATGGTGTAGCTTAAATTCAATCGTGCAAATTCTCGCTGTTTTGGGATAAGTGGATATTCATTAGAACTATAATCATAAACTTGCTCTTTAAACCAATCATATAATTTTCGATGAGGCTTAAATTCTAACGAACAAAGAGAATGTGAAATCTGCTCGATATAATCGCTTTCACCATGAGTCCAGTCGTACATTGGGTAAATGCACCAATCATTTCCTGTTCTGTGGTGATGTGCATGCATCACGCGATACATGATAGGATCTCGCATGAGCATGTTTGGGTCTTCCATATCAATTTTTGCTCGAAGCACATGAGTTCCAGCAGGAAACTCTCCATTTTTCATTCGTGTGAACAGGTCTAAATTTTCTTCAACACTTCTGTTTCTATAAGGGCTATTGGTTCCGACTTGAGTTGGAGTTCCCTTTTGTTCAGCCATAGCTTCGCTAGATTGAGAATCAACATAAGCCTTTCCGTCTTTTATCATTTGAACAGCCCAATCATACAATTGCTGAAAATAATCAGACGAATACAATTCGTTTGCCCATTGGTAACCTAACCAAGCAATGTCACGCTTAATAGCATCAACATATTCTTGTTCTTCTTTCGTTGGATTGGTATCGTCAAAACGAAGATTAACAGGAGCATTATATTTTTCACCTAAACCAAAACTGATTCCTATGGCTTTGGTATGGCCAATATGTAAATATCCATTGGGTTCTGGTGGAAATCGGAAGCGTAAATGTTCTTTTGGCATTCCATTTTTTAAATCTTCCTCTATTATATGCTCAATGAAATTGAGTGATTTGGTTTCTTCAGACATTATTATCTATTTGTTTATAATAAATAGGCTTCAAAATTAAGGAAATTCAAGTTATTTTAGCACTTTTAATGAGAATATACGTAACAAAAGGTTAGCCACTAACACTAATAAAGTATAAATACATAAAACATATGAAATCAATTAATTACAAATGTCCAAAATGTAGTAACAGAACCTATGTTATTGATGAAATGAGAGCAACTGGAGGAAGGTGGTCTAAAATATTTGATGTACAGAATAAAAAATTCACTTCTGTTTCTTGTGAACGATGTACGTATACAGAATTTTATAAGGCAAAAACTAGTGCTTTAAGTAATATTTTTGATTTATTTACAAACTAATGGGAATTATAAAAGTTGAAAATATTCGTGTCTTCGCTAATCATGGTTGCTTGGCAGAAGAAACCAAAATAGGTAGTGATTACAGAGTAGATTTAGAAGTAAAAGCAGATTTACAAACCTCAGCAAAAACAGATAAACTAAGTGATACTGTGGATTATGTATTTTTAAATAGAGTGATTAGAGAAGAAATGAAAAAGCCATCTCATCTATTAGAAACAGTAGCCAAACGTATTTTAATGCGTATATTTAAAGAAGATGTTTTGGTGAAAAAAGCAACGGTTTGGGTTAGTAAAATTAATCCTCCAATTGGTGGTGATGTTGAAATGGTAACGATTAAAATGACCGAAAAGCGAAAAAAGCAACGGTAAATAGTGTGAAAACTTTATTTTTTTTACATTTGCGTTCGTATTTAAGATAAATATGAGATTCCTGCTTTCGCAAGAAAACTGGCGTCTTGGCCGAGTGGCTAGGCAGAGGTCTGCAAAACCTTCTACAGCGGTTCGAATCCGCTAGACGCCTCAACAAAAAAGAGATACTTTGGTATCTCTTTTTTTATTCAGTAATGTCTTCTATAAAGTTTTGAGGATTAAGTTGGTCTTTAGGTAAAAAGCCTTTAACAATAAGCACTAAACCGCAAACTACTAATATGATTCCTAGTAGTTTTTTAACTTTTAATATTCGCTCAGGTGTTAGTTTTCGTTTTAATTGTTTTGCTAATAGTATTTTAAACAAATCGGTAACAAAATAAGCGCCAATCATGGTTCCGAAGAACACTAAAAATCTATTTAAATCATTTTCTAAACTCGGTCCTGTGATAATAATAACTCCTAACCAAAACACTAAAACACCAATATTGATAAAATTTAATAGGAAACCTTTGATGAATAGTCCTAAGTAATTGGTTTTAGTAAACTCTATCTCACTAACCTCTTCTGTAGATTTTAAAGGTTTTTTTAAGAAAATAACAACACCATAAATAGTGATAATAACACCTCCAAATACAAATAATCCAGGTTGATTGCTTAAGTTTTCGAGTAATTGAAAACTACTAAAATAGGCTAAGCCTATAAAAAAAACATCGGCAACAATAACACCTAAATCAAATGCTACAGCTGCACGAAATCCTTTGGTTGCGCTGGTTTCAAGAAGTACAAAAAAAACAGGACCAATCATAAAGGCCAAGAAAAACCCTAAAGGTATTGCTGTTTGAATGTCTTCTATCATTTGTGTATTAATAAAAATGCCGAATAGATATTCAGCATTTTGAAGTTGTAACAAATATAATAAAAGATGCTAAAGGAATTTAGTTCATGCGTTTAATTCTTCCGCCTAGTGCTGTGTTTTCTTTAACTTCTTTTGGGTTTCCATAAATATAAACGTCTCCTCCTGCTCTAATTTTAATATCCATAAGTTCGGTTGCATTTATATAAGCTTCTCCTCCTGCTCTAATTGCTACTTTAGTGTTTTGAGAGATAAACTCTTCAGCTTTTAAAATGCCTCCTGTTCCTATGGTAATGTTTTGATTGTTTGTTGTTCCTGTGATTTCAACAATTCCTCCTGTTATAGATTTTATTTTGGTTTCCTTAGTTTCAAGGTTTAGTTTTATAAGGCCTCCTTCTTGTGCTTTAAGTTCTACTTCAAATTGATTTATTGGTTCACTTGAGCTTACATAAGCGCCTTCATTTACATCAATAATGTCAAAATTTGTGTAATATAGCTTTACATCTGTTTTATTTCCATCAAAGCTTTCTTCAATACTTAGCCTTATTTTAAGAGTTCCGTCTTTATTTACAATGACTACTTCCTCTGCATTTTTTCCACTGATTTCTACTTTATTTTCTGTTGATTTTATAAGTTCAACATTTATTAGGTCATAAACTTTTAATTCTGAAAACTCACCTATCGTTTTTTGTATTGGTTTTTGTGCAATGACGATACTTGCTATTAAAAGTGTAAAAATTGTTACTAGATTTTTCATGATGAATTTATTTATTGTTTTTCTACTATTATCAAATAGTGTTCCTTTTTGCAAAATTAAACAACTTTTACTGCAGTTCCTGTTATAGAAACCATTATCATTGAAAAACTTGTTAATGGTTCTATGTCTATTTTGATACCAACTATAGCATTTGCCTTTAAATTTATAGCATTTTTTCTTAATTCCTGAAACGCTTCTTCTTTAATTTCACTTAATAAAGCTTCAAATGAATCTGCATATTTCTCCATACTAAAGGTCATACCTCCTTTTTTAACTTTTATGGAAACTCCTGTTACAATTCCTAAATAGTCTTGTACTTTATGACCTTCAATTGTGTTTGTTGTTGTTAAAATCATTGTCTTTATATTTATAAATACAGCTCAATAAACAGATTGCTTTGTAATTATTTATCGCAATTATATTAGTTTTCTTTTTTACCAATAAGTGTGAAATCTAAGTGTTTTTTAACTAAATCTGCTTGTTTAACTTTTACAATTACCTCATCTCCTAATTGATACATGTTTTTTGTGGCTTGACCAATTAATGCGTATTCGTCTTGATCAAATTGATAATAATCATCTTTAATATCACGAATTCTTACCATGCCCTCGCATTTGTTTTCAATAATTTCAACATAAATTCCCCAATCTGTCACACCTGAAATTACTCCAACAAATTCTTGATCTTGATGATCTTGCATGAACTTAATTTGCATGTATTTTATAGAATCTCTTTCGGCTTTAGTTGCAAGATTTTCCATATTTGATGAGTGTTGGCACTTTTCTTCATAAACCTCTTCACTTGCAGATTTTCCTTTATCTAAATAATGCTGCAACAGTCTGTGAGACATCACATCTGGATAACGACGAATTGGAGATGTAAAGTGACTGTAATAATCAAAAGCTAAGCCATAATGACCAATATTATGTGTGGTATATTCGGCTTTACTCATACTTCTAATAGCAAGTGTATCGACTAAATTTTGTTCTTTTTTACCATTAACATCATGCAATAATTTATTTAGAGAAGCTGTAGTTGTTTTACGATCTTGAAAATTGAGTTTATAACCAAATCTTCCAACAATATTTTGTAAAGCAGCTAATTTTTCGTCATTTGGCTCGTCATGAACACGATATACAAATGTTTTCTTTGGTGATTGTTTTCCAATAAATTCAGCTACTTTTTTATTGGCTAATAACATGAATTCTTCAATGAGTTTATTGGCGTCTTTACTGGTTTTAAAGAACACACCAACAGGATTGTTAGTTTCATCTAAATTGAACTTCACCTCTACTTTATCGAATGAAATAGCGCCATCTTTCATACGTTTTTTTCGCATAATTTTAGCGAGTTCATCTAGCTTTAAAGTAGCATCAGCAATAGCTTGATCCGTTTTATAGGCTTTTCCAGTTAAAGAAACTTCTTTTGGAATTTCATTAGATTTTGTTTCTATAATACTTTGTGCTTCTTCGTAAGCAAAACGAGCGTCACTATAGGTTACTGTACGACCAAACCACTGGTTTTTTAACTCTGCTTTATCGTTGAGTTCAAAGACAGCTGAAAAGGTATATTTCTCTTCATGTGGTCTTAACGAACACGCATTATTTGATAGAACTTCTGGTAACATTGGTACTACTCTATCAACTAAATACACACTGGTTGCACGTTCATAAGCTTCATCATCTAGAATGGTTCCTTCTTTTACATAATGTGATACATCAGCAATGTGAATTCCTACTTCGTAATTTCCGTTTTTAAGGACTTGAAACGATAAAGCGTCATCAAAATCTTTAGCGTCTTTTGGGTCTATAGTGAATGTTAAAACATCACGCATATCGCGACGTTTCTTTATTTCATCTGGTTGAATAGAAGTATCTAACTTATTAGCGTATTCTTCAACTTCATGAGGAAACTCATAAGGCAAACCATATTCTGCTAAAATAGAATGTATCTCAGTATTATGGTCTCCTGGTTTTCCGAGAACTTTAATCACTTTTCCAGTTGGAGAGTCTTGTTTTTCTGGCCAATCTTCAAGTTGAACAAGGACTTTATCGCCATCTTCAGCTTTAAAGGTTTTATTGAGTGGCACAAAAATATCAACATACATTTTATTGCTATCTGCAACAACGAATGCATAATTTTTATGTTTTTGAATCACACCAACGTACTCTGTTTTATGTCTATTAAGTACTTGAGTGATTTCTCCTTCTAACTTCCCTTTTTTTCTGCGTTTATATACGTATAGTTCTACTTCATCTCCATGAAGAGCTTTATTTACATTGTTTGAAGCGATGAAAATATCATCTTCAAAATCTTTGCAAATTACATAACCAGATCCTCGAGCTGAAGCATCAAAAATTCCTGTATAATATTCGGAAGATACAATCGCTTTAAATTTACCTCTATCTACTTCTTCTATTTCCTCTTTAGCTTTTAGACGATGTAAGGTTTTTATAATTTGATTTCTGCTACTAGCATCATTTACACCAAGCTTAGCAGCTATTTGTTTGTAATTAAAAGTTTTATTTCTATCAACTTTTAATATGGTGTGTATACTTTCTGTAAGGTTATGTATTTTATTGGAACTGTTTTTTCTTTTCTTTTTTGTCATCTGTTAATTTAAATTTATTTATTTGGTCAGATGTAACCTTTGATAATTAAAATAGTTATTTTCTTTTAATCTAAAAACTATTTTAATTATGTCGGTTTCATTTAATTTTTATCATATTCGTATTCCTAGAGTTAGGAATGTATTATTTTTTAAACTTAATTATGTAGTGAAGAAGGTTTTAAGTTTATGCAAAGTTACATTATATATCTTTAATAGATTATTATAAAATTTCACTTATCAACATTTAATATAATAATAACTATTTCTTTTTTAAAATTTAAAATAAAAATGGTGATTATTATAGCTTGTTAATTACTAGTATAACTTTATTTAAATTTGTTTTGATGTTAAGTTATCTTCTAACTATTTGAATGTAATGAACAACTTATTGATACTTTAAAATACTTATAATAAATAGATTAACAGGTTTAATTAACAAAACAGATAAATAGATATTAACATATAATAACTCATAACTATTTACCCTTTTTATGTTGGTAAGCATAAATTATTGGTTCACAAAAATTCAAACACTTACAATAACTAAATTTGGATAATAAAGATCAAATGTTAAGTAGAAAAATTATTAGAACTAAATAAAATAAGTTGTTAGAACTAATGATGAGTTATTAACAATTAATTAAAAAGTAACTAACAACTTTAAAACAGCTCATACTTATATTTTGTAATTTTATAGACAATAAAAACATTAACTAAAAAGCATCTTTATTAGAAAGATTTCGTCTAATTAATATAAAATAAAACTAAACCATGAATATATCTATTGGAAACGATCACGCTGGAACCGATTACAAATTTGCAATTGTAGAACTATTAACATCTAAAGGAATACATGTTACCAATCATGGAACAGATAGTAATGATAGCGTGGATTATCCTGATTTTGTACATCCAGTTGCTAAAGATGTAGTTAATAAAAAAGCAGACTTTGGCATTCTTATTTGTGGAAGCGCTAATGGCGTGGCTATGACAGCAAATAAATATCAAGAGATAAGAGCAGGTGTATGTTGGACCAATGAAATTACAGAATTAGCACGCTTACATAATAATGCTAATATTATTTGTATTCCAGCTAGATTTACATCAATTCCACAAGCTTTAAAAATGGTAGACACCTTTTTAAATACAACATTTGAAGGTGGAAGACATCAAAATAGAGTGAATAAAATTCCTGCCTCATGTTAGTTTTTTCTTTAGATATCAATTTTAAATTGATATAAAATGGGCCATTCACATTCTCATAATCATTCACATCATGATCATGGAAATTTACAAGGTAGAAATCTACTAATTTCTATTTTTTTAAATATCCTGATTACTGCAGCGCAAGTTGTTGGTGGCGTTATCTCAGGAAGTTTAGCACTGTTAAGTGATGCGCTTCATAATTTTAGTGATGTTATTTCTTTAGTTGTGAGTTATGTGGCAAACAAACTTGCAAAAAAGAAAGCGTCGTTACAAAAAACGTTTGGTTATAAACGAGCCGAAATTTTAGCAGCCTTTATTAATGCTTCTACGTTAATTATTGTAGCTGTTTTATTGATTATAGAAGCCATTGAGCGTTTTCAAAACCCTCAAGAAATTGAGTCAGGATTAGTAATTTGGTTATCAGGAATAGCAATATTAGGAAATGGTTTAAGTGTGCTTTTATTAAAAAAGGACTCTGAAGCAAACATGAACTTAAAAAGCGCCTATTTACATTTACTTACAGATATGATGGCAAGTGTAGCTGTTTTGATTGGTGGATTGTTAATGAAGTTTTACAACGTATTTTGGGTAGATAGTGTACTGACTTTTTTGATTGCTATTTATTTAATTTGGATGGGTTACGATTTGTTAAAATCTTCAACTAAAGTACTCATGTTGTTTACTCCTGAAGATATTCCTATTGATAAAATTGTAGCAGAAATAAATAGTTTAGAAGGGATTAAAAATACACATCATATTCATGTTTGGCAATTGAATGAAGAAGAAATTCATTTTGAAGCTCATATAGATTTTGAAAAAGACATTCAACTTTCGGAATTTGATGATATCCTTCATGAGATAGAAGAAATACTATTTCATAAATTTGAAATCAATCATGTAAACATTCAGCCAGAGTTTGGAAAGTGTGATGATAAAGACGTGATTGTTCAAGATTAGACATTCCTGCGGAAGCAGGAACCTCATTAATATTTAAAAAGCACTTCGACTGCGCTCAGTGCGACAAAGAGATATGTTAAGTATAACAACAAAAACCTTCCAAGAACTTACAACCAAAGAGTTGTATGATTTACTTCAACTTAGAGTAGACGTATTTTGTGTTGAACAAAATTGCGTATATCAAGATTTAGATGGAAAAGACGAGAAAGCACTTCATGTTATTGGTAAAAAAAACAATAAAATAATAGCTTATACTCGCGTTTTTAAACCAGGTGATTATTTTAAAGAATCAAGTATTGGTAGAGTAGTGGTAAGCAAAGATGAACGTCAACATAAGTATGGATACGACATTATGAAAGCTTCAATACAAGCTGTAAAAGATTATTTTAATGAAACCACAATTAAGCTTTCAGCACAAACCTATTTACGAAAATTCTACAATAATTTAGGGTTTAAGGAAATAGGAGAGGAGTACCTTGAAGATGGTATACCTCATATAGCAATGGTAAAGCATTAATCTTCTTTACCAACATGCGTGATTAAAATTTCAACACGTCTGTCATACTTTGGATCTCCACCAAGAGGAAATTTTCGTCGTAAACCAACATATTTCATCCTGTGTTTTTCAACACCTTGTTGCAGTAAATAGGTATAAATAAATTTAGCTCTCGAAATTGATAAATTACGTTGGTTTGTTTTTCTATCAATAGCGTCATACGTATCATGTGTACAGCAAACATGACCTTGAATGGTAAAATAAATATTTTTACGTTCCACTAAAATATCCGCAATTTCTTTTAATGTTGGGATTGAGTTGGGCATGATGGTACTGTAACTGGTTTTAAAATAAATGTTCTTCAAACGTATTTGATCACCAACTTTAATGTCACCTTTAAGGATGGTTTGCGTGGTAGGTTTTTCAATATTATTTTCAGAAGATCTTGCAGATACTACAATTTCAACACGTCTGTTATTTTGTCTTATTTCAGGAATATTGGTTGAATTATTTAATGCCAATTCACCTTTTCCATCAATAACCTTGAGTTGTTTTTTTGAAAACTCACTATCTAACAGATATTGTTTAATAGCTTCAGCTCTTTTTTTGGAAAGTAAAAGATTGTATGATGTGGTGCCTCTATCATCACAGTAGCCATTAATAGAAATAGCATCTATTGTTAAGCTGTCTAAAGACGAAATAAATGCATTTAATCGCTTTTCTTCAGTGACATCAACGTTATATTTATCAGTTTCAAAAAAGACGTCGTGACGCAATTCTTGAGCCTGAGCAAATATGCTGATAAAAAAAAGTATGTAGGCGAAGCGCAACATGGTTTTATGTTAACATAAAACTAAATATAGTGTATATAATTTAAAAACCAGATCAAATAGCGCCTTAAGGCTTTAAATAACCGTTGTATTCACTAGTATTAGCTAAAATACTCGCAGCTTTCTTAACTTCTGAATTATTAGCTAAAAAGTATTTATACAACCCTTCTCTATAAAAATAACGCTTAATAATCTCGTTTTCCAGTAATGTTTTTAATTGCTCCTTATTAGTAGAAATAGCCTCACTTTTAACCGTGTTTAGCTTTGAAATGAGAGCATTGTATGAAGCCTTTAGATCATCATCCAATTCCTCTTCTTTGGCCACATCCAATACTTTTGTAAGCGCATCTTCGGTTTTGGTTTTAAATGCGAAATTGTTTGATTTTAGATAGGAATTAAAGTCATTAAAATCTGAATCTGATAACTCAAAAGACATCAAATCTGACACAGTATTGTTGTAATAGTATTTGGTAGCGTAATTAAAAATATAATCTTGATCTTCAATATGTTTTGCTAAAGTTGACATTTTAGATTCAGCCAATTCCAAATCTGGCATCACACCTCCACCATCAAAAACAGGACGACCATTCTTGGTTTTAAACGCGTTGTAGTTTTCTTGTTTTACTCTAACAGCATTTCCTTTTTCATCTCTATTCCAATAATCGAGTGATTGGATACAACGACCAGAAGGCGTGTAATATCTTGAAATAGTAACTTTTAATTGTGTACCATAAGTTAAGGGTTTAGGTCTTTGCACTAAACCTTTTCCAAAACTTCTGGATCCAATTACAACAGCTCTATCTAAGTCTTGTAAAGAACCAGACACGATTTCACTAGCAGAAGCACTTCCGCCATCAATTAAAACCACAAGCGGAATTTGTAAATCTAATGGTTCATTTTGCGTGGTATAAGTTCGGTTGTACTTTTCAACTTTAGATTTTGTTGTCACTACCACTTGATTTTTTGGAACAAATAGGTTAACAATATTTACAGCCTCAACCAATAATCCACCAGGATTTCCTCTTAGGTCTAAAATGATTTGCTTTGCACCATCAGCTTTAAGTGATTTAATGGCATTTGCAGTTTCTCTTGATGCTGTTTGTGTAAACTTTGATAAAGCTACATATCCAACAGTTTCGTTAACCATATCATACAAAGGAACCGCTTTCACTTCAACTTCTTGACGTGTAATTGTAGCTGTTTTAGTCTCGCCTTGTCTTAGATAGGTAACGTTTACTTTTGATCCAGAAGCACCTTGAAGTAATTCGCCAGCATCATCTTTAAAGTCGGCAACCACAATGTTATCCACTTTAATAATTTCATCTCCAGCCTTTAGTCCAGCTTCATCTGCGGGATAATCTTTAAAAGGCTCAACAATAACTAATTTATCTTTTAGTGTTTTTACAGTTGCTCCAATTCCTGTGTAATCACCAGTGTTATTTATTCTTGACGCTTCAACATCTTGCTCATTAAAAAACACTGTGTAAGGATCAAGGTCTGCTAACATGTTTTTAATAGCAGTATCCATTAAATCTCCAGGATTGGTTTCATCAACATAATTCATGTTGATTTCTTTAAAAAGCGTGGTAAATATTTCTATTTGCTTTGCTATTTCAAAGAAATCACTTTTATAAGCAGTGGTTGTTAATAAAACCATTACTGCTAATATTGGGATAATTATTTTCTTTCTTAGAAGTGTTTTCATAATGCTATTTTTTTTGTCTTTTCTTTAGTTGTTTACGAATTAAATAAACACCAAGTATCACAATGATGATAAATGGCCAAATATTTAATAAACCTAAAAAGAATATAGATAAGCCATTAAAACCAGATTGAAGCGCATTCCACATTTTTCTTCCGTAGGATGTTCTTACACCAGTTTCGGCAGAGATTTTATAAAATTCAATATTAAGAGTACTTAAAGACACTCTGTCGTTTAAGTATTTAAGGCGACCTTGTTTGGCTTCAATTTCTTCTCTAATATGAGACAGCTCTCGCTCTATTTCAAGCATTTCTTTTACATTTTGAGCCTTAGATAACAACTCCAGATATCTTTTTTCCAACTCAAGTTTTGCTTTAAGTCTTGCTTCAAGGTCAATAAATTCTTCAGTTACATCTTTTAAAGAAACCTGCTTAGTATCAAAATAATCAACAATTGTTGTAATGGAATCAATGGTGCTTTGAAAATTCTGTGTTGGTACACGAATAATTAAATTCCGAGATTGTCTATCATACAATTTATTTGCATTATCACTTTGAATAAAGCCGTCATTCTTTTTCACAAAACGGATTATAGAACCATAGGTTTTATCTAGATCATTTGTCTCAAAACGCAAATAAGATTCTTTAATAATTTTTTGTGCTTCAAAATCTACCTCATTGGCTCTAAGAAGATCGTCAACACTTGTTTCTTCATTTGCGACTAAACCCAAATAAGAAGAATCGCTATTATTCTCTTCGCCGGCAGAACTATTATTACAAGCCAAAGGAAGAATTATCAGTAAAAACAAATAAAATATTCTCATAGTTTAATTAAGAAACAGTTTCAACAAACTTATCAAGCAATTTTTTCATGGCTTTATTTGTTTGTTCAAACGTAGGTTTATCATTGCCAATGTACAAAATCATCAACGCATATTGTGTTGTAATGTTGTTAAAATAACTGTCTTTGTTTAACCTGTAAGCCTCTCGTATAAGCCTCTTAACTCGGTTTCTATCAACCGCTTTCTTAAAGTTTCTTTTACTTACAGACACACCACACTTTACCTTAACAGGTTCATCAAATTCTGTTCCAATAAAAACCAAACGCAATGGGAATGCCACAACCGATTTACCTTCGTCAAAAAGTTTATCGATCAGGATTTTGCTTTTTAGCTTTTCTATTTTGGGATAAGTTGCCTTCATTTTTCAGAAACAAAAGTAAGTATATATTGCTGATAAACACACAGTTTTCTTGTATGACAAATATCATTTTTTAAGAACAGGATTAATAATAACTTCACAAAGCATAATTGTTAAAAAATTAATTATGGGAGATCTTAAAATTATTAAGCTTTCAAGTAGGGAAGACAAATCAAATTATATACATCATCTTGTCAACGATATTGAGGCTCTTGATTTTATGATAGAAAATGATTTAATTGAAAAAGATATTATTAGAGTTGGTGCAGAACAGGAGTTTTGTTTGGTTGATAACAATTTTATTGCCAAAAATAATGCACTTGAAATTTTAGAAGATATAAATGATGACCATTTCACAACTGAAATTGGAAATTATAATTTAGAAGCAAACCTCGATCCATTTGAACTAAAAGGAGATTGTTTTTCTAAAATGGCCCAACACTTAGAAGAACTGTTGAGCAAAGCACACGAAGCTGCCAATAAAAAAGATACTAAAATAGTATTAACGGGAATATTGCCAACCCTTACTTTAAATCAAATAGGCATAGAAAACATGACACCAATTCAAAGATATCATGTTTTAAATGAATCTATTAAAGAGTCTAGAAAGCAAGATTTTAACATTCACATAAAAGGTGTAGATGAGCTGAATATACTACATGATTCAGTGATGTTGGAAGGTTGCAACACTAGTTTTCAGATTCATCTTCAAATTCATCCTGACGATTTTGTTGACAGCTATAATTGGGCACAAAACATTTCAGGACCCATTTTAAGTGTTTGCACAAATTCCCCTTTGTTGTTTGGAAAAGAATTGTGGAGCGAAACAAGAATAGCACTTTTTACACAAAGTGTAGATACAAGAGCAAATTCATTTTTATTAAACGAAAATCAATCAAGAGTTAATTTTGGTCGAGAATGGCTAAGAGGGTCTGTCACCAATATTTTTAAAGACAATATTTCAAGATTCAGAAGCCTGGTCTCGTCTGAATATATAAAGGATAGTTTGGAAATGTTATCAAATGGAGAAATACCAAAACTTAAAGCTTTGAATCTTCACAATGGTACTGTTTATAGTTGGAACAGGCCTTGCTATGGTGTTGGTAATAATAAACCACACCTAAGAATTGAAAATAGATATATTCCTTCTGGACCAACAGTATCAGACGAAATTGCAAACATGATGTTTTGGATTGGAGTTATGGTTGGAAGGCCAAAAAAATATAATGACATTCACGAAAAAATGGATTTTAAAGATGCAAAATCAAATTTTTATAACGCAGCGCGTTACGGAATGGCTACACAATTTATCTGGAACAATAAACATATTTCCAGCCACGACTTAATTTTAGATGAACTCTTACCAATGGCGTACAAAGGCCTTTATAGCTTAAATGTAGAACCAAAAGATGTAGAGCATTATTTAAAAATCATTGAAAACAGAGTAAAATCAAACACAGAATCGCAATGGATAGTTAAAAGCTACAGAAATTTATTAAAAACACACAAACCTTTTGAGGCTGCGCAAATATTAACATCTAAAATGTATGAAAAGCAACAAAAAGATTATCCTGTTTCATCTTGGAAATCCTTAAAGAAAGATGATAACACACATTTTGAAGGTGAAAAACTAGTTAAACACAAAATGAGCACAGATATTTTCTCGGTAGATAAAAATGATAGTATTGAACTGGTGCTAAATATTATGAAATGGAAAAACATCAATCACATGCCTGTAATAAACTCCGAAAGAGAATTGATTGGATTAATAACCATGAAAGACGTTAACGCTTATTTTAAAAACAAAGAACCATTAAAAGAAACAGTTAAAGATTTCATGACGGAAAAATTGATTACTACTCATGAATTTGAAATTCTGGAAACCGCGAAAAAAAGAATGGAACAGCACAAAATAAATAGTTTACCAGTATTAAAAGGAAATAAATTAATAGGGATAATTACAACAAACGATCTTTAAATAATGGTTGAAGTTTATAGCAAAGCATTAAAAAAATCAGTTAGCGTTGATAGAGTTCTTTTTGATATTGAAGGCAATAAAAAGGGTGCGACCATTATCTTTTTTGCTGGAGTGCATGGTAATGAACCAGCGGGAATTTTTGCACTGGAATCTGTTTTGCGTCAATTAAACAAGAATGATGTAAAAGGTAATATATATGCAATTTCAGGAAATTTAAAAGCTTTAAAGGAAGGGAAAAGATACATTAATGAAGATTTAAACAGACTTTGGTCTGAAGCTCAAATTAAAAGAACACTTCAAACACACAGTATTGTGTCAGAACATCAAGAGCAAAAGGAGATATTTAATTTATTAAATAAGATTATTGCCAAAAATAAAGGACCTTTTTATTTTATAGACCTCCACACCACTTCAAGTAAAACACTTCCCTTTATAACCATTAATGACGCCATAATAAATCGTAAATTTTCAGAACAATTTCCAGTTCCAATAGTGCTTGGTATTGAAGAGTATTTACACGGACCATTACTAAGTTACATAAACACCTTAGGATATGTATCACTTGGCTTTGAGTCTGGACAACATGACAATAAAAGTGCAATTGGAAATTGTATTGCTTTTATTAATTTGGTTTTAAAAAATACTAATGTTGTACCTCATTTAGATTCAAAAAAACATTACAAAACATTACAAATAGCAACACAATACTTATCTGAGTTTTTTGAAATAGCGTATTTGCATCGAATCGGAAATAATGACAACTTTGATATATTACCTGCCTTTAAGAGCTTTGAAACTATTAAAAAAGGCGAGTTGATAGCTAAACACAACAATAAAGAAATAGTTGCAAGATATGGAGGAAGAATTTTTATGCCTTTATATCAAAAAAGTGGAAACGAGGGATTCTTCCTTATTAAAAAAATTCCTCGTTTCTTCTTAAATTCCTCTATTTTTTTGAGAACCATAAAAGCAGATAGACTTTTTGTTATTATGCCTGGAATTTCTTGGCACAACAAAGAAAAAGGCGTACTAAAAGTGAACCTTAAAATCGCAAAATATTACGCTAAATCCATTTTTCACTTACTTGGATATAGAAGTAAGGAAGCAGACCGAAACTATTTGTTTGTCACCAACAGAGAACGTGTTTCAAAAACAAAAAACTACATTAACGAACCTTGGTTTTAGTCGTTTTTGGTTTTAGTATCTTCCTTTGTTATTGCTAAACTTAAAATGTTATTAGTGTTGTCAACATCTGCCATTCTTCCTTTCGGATCAATAGTAATACTTTTAATCTTGCTTTTTTCAACATTTATACCAAAACCAAAAGTATTGTTTGCCCAAGACCAATCAGGTAAAACTTTTACAGATTCTGGAGTAGGTTTTTCGCCTCGCATCATTTCCAACGGAATGTAAAAATCTTGTGACGTTCCATCAAGATACTCTACTGTTAAATCAATTGGCATTGGCATTAACCCTTTGCGTTCTAAAGTGATTTGTGTGGTTTTATCTGCTGCTTCAACAGATTTTATGCCATAATCAATAGTGTTTGTTGTTTGAGCAAAATCCATTAAATACCAATCGAGTTCTAAGCCAGAGACTTTTTCAGCAGAACGGATAATATCATTTGGCACAGGATGCTTAAAGGCAAAATCATCAAAGTATTTTTTTAATGTGGCTTTTAAATTGTCTTCACCAATCACATAACCCAATTGTGCTAAAAACACAGCACCTTTACTATATGCTGCAGTACTATAAGCACTATTGTAGTTGTAGCGATCTGCATGTGTGGTTAGTGGTTGTTCGTAACCTGAAGTTGCTAAACGTATATAACCTCTATAAGAGCCAGCGCTCGGATTTTCTTGGTTGCGTTCTAAAACCTCATTTGAAGCTTGAGCACTAATATAACTCGTAAAACCTTCATCCATCCATTCATGTTTACTTTCATTGGTTGCCAATAAAAACTGAAACCAAGTGTGAGCCATTTCATGAGAGGTGACACCAATTAAACCATTTAAACTTCTTCCACCTGTAATTAGGGTACACATAGCGTATTCCATACCACCATCACCACCTTGAATTACAGAATATTGCTCATAAGGATACTTTCCAACATTTTCACTGAAGTATTGCATGAGTTTTACTGTAGTTGGTTGTAGCTTCTTCCAGTTGTCTAAACTTTCGGCATCCATGGTGCTCTTGTAAAAAAAGTGAAGCATTGGTCCATCAGGAACTTGCATACTATCGTGAATATATTCAGGATCTGCAGCCCATGTAAAGTCATGTACCATTGGTGCTTTAAAATGCCATGTCAACTTATCACCTTTTGTGTTAATTGATTTTAAGCCTTTTGGACCATAACCATGTCCAATTTCTTCTGGATTTTGAAGGTATCCAGTTCCGCCAATAGTGTAGTTTTTATCAATGGTTATTTTAACATCAAAATTCCCCCAAACACCATGAAACTCTCTGGCAATATAAGAGTCGGCATGCCAACCTTCAAAGTCATATTCTGCCATTTTAGGATACCATTGTGCCATTGATAAAGCCACACCTTCTTTGCTATTTCTACCATTTCTTCTAATTTGTAAAGGAACCTGAGCATCAAATACCATGTCAAAAGTGGTTTTTGCACCTGGTTGAATTGGGTTGGCCAATGTTACTTCCATAACAGTATCAACCACATCGTATTTTAAAGCTGTACCATCTTGAGTTAACGACTTTACTTTGATATAACCAATTTCACTAGGTTTTAATTTACTAATTCTGCTTTCGTAAATGGGATTTTCTTTGGTGCCAATATTGTTTACCATTCTACCATCAGGATCTGCAATATTTTGCAATCGCATGTCCATATTACTTCCTGGTTGAAAAGCATTCATATACAAGTGATAAAACACTTTTGTAAGCACATCAGGAGAGTTGTTGGTGTAAACTAACTTTTGTGTTCCTTGATATTGAAAGTTTTCAACATTCATGTCAATTTCCATAGTGTAATCAACATGTTGTTGCCAATAACCTGGATTTTGAGCGTTTAACGTAACACTAACTAAGAAGAAAGTGAATAATAGAATTTTTGATGGTAATGTTTTCATCTGTGAATAAAATTTAATTAGATATTTTGCTTGCCATGATTAAGGCATTGAATGCGTTTACCAGTTTTGAAGACCTTGAGAGCTCACCAAAAGGCTTTACTTCGTTTGAATTTTCGCCTACTGTAACTTTTGCTTTTAAAGGTAATCCAGAATCCATGATGACTTGTTTTACTTGAGCCGCTGTAAGTTTTGGGTACAGCGATCGGATTAAAGCAGCAACTCCAGCAACCCCAGGAGCAGCCATTGAAGTTCCACCTTCTGCTTTATAAGTGTTGTTAGGATACGTTGAATAAATGTTTGATCCAGGAGCAAAAACATCAACGCTGTTTTTGCCGTAATTTGAATAACTAGCCACTAAGCCAGAACCATATTTTTGTTCGATTGCTCCAACTGAAATGAAATTATTGACAAACTCAACTCCATTTTCTTGGTCTGTTGGGTAATTGGGTTTATTGTCAAGGTTTAACGATTCGTTTCCAGCGCCATGAACCAACAACACGTCCTTTGTTTCAGCATAAATAATAGCCTCTTTCACCCAATCACTATGAGGCGAGTAGTATTTACCAAAACTCATGTTTATGATTTTTGCGCCATTATCTGCTGCATAACGAATAGCCAATGCAACATCTTTATCATATTCATCTGCATTTGAAACAACCCTTAACGGCATTATTTGTACATTGTTTGCAACACCATTAACGCCTTTTCCATTGTTTCGCTCTGCAGCAATAATTCCAGCTACATGAGTTCCGTGACTTTCTCCTTTATCTCTTGGATTTACATTACCATTTCCGTAAATTCTATCATTGATATCATTAGGATTATCACCAACCACTTTTCTACCATTGAAATTTTTGTTAAGACCATAATCAAGCATTTCATTGATGTGTTTTAAATTATCTTTAAAAACATCAATAGCCTCAGGAACTGTATCAAAACCATTGCCAAAAACCAGAACTTTAACAGCATAAGCGCTTTGTTGGAGTGTTTTGTCTTCGGTTTTTAAGGCATTAACATTCTCTTCTGAGTAATCAGGTTTTTTAAAGTAATCTGAAAGCGTTTTATGAGCATCCTCCATTACAGGAAGAATCTGAGCATATTGAGATTTTAGATTTGTATATTCAGCAAGCTTTTTTTGGTATTCAGCTTCAGCTTCAGCATATCGAGGGTGGCTTTTATTTCCACTAGCCAAAAGCCTTACGTATTCCAATTGCTCTTGATAGGCTTCTCCAAGAAAATTCCAGCCATGTATATCATCTATATAACCATTGTTGTCGTCATCCTTATTGTTGTTAGGTATTTCATCTTTATTTGTCCAAATGACATCGTCAAGATCTTCATGGTCAATATCTATTCCTGAATCAATCACAGCCACTATTACTTTAGTACCTTTTTTGTTTTTAATGAGCTCATCATAAGCTTTATTGACACTCATTCCAGGAATAGTATCAGAAACTAAGTCGAGGTGACCCCAAACCTTTTCTTCGGCTTCTGTTAATTCTGTAAATTTTAATGGTGTATTATCAATATTCTCAATAGGTGTAGAGACCAATCTTGAAGTACCGCAACTTGTAATTAAAGATACAAGAAGAGTGTAAAAAAATAATTTTTGATGTAATAATTTCATAGGTTAAGCTTGATTAAAATATTTGTTGAGGTGTATAAATTTCATTGAGACGCACTCCTTTTTCGGTGTGTTTAACTGTTATTATTGGGTTATGAGCGTCATGCTCTAAAAATAAGTAATAATTATTGTCTGCTGCAAGATTTAAAAAACGTTCTTTTTCATCAAGAGTTAACAATGGTCTTGTGTCGTAACCCATTACAAAAGGAATTGGCAAATGACCAGCAGTTGGCAGTAAATCTGCCATGAAACAAATGGTTTTTCCGTTATAATTAATCATTGGAATCATTTGTTTATCAGTGTGACCATTGGCGAAAAAGATATCAAAACCTAGCTCAGAATTCTGTAATAAATCATTTTGAGGAAGTGAGGTAAATTTTAGCTGACCACTTTCTTCCATAGGAATAATGTTTTCTTTTAAAAATGAAGCGACTTCTCTCTTATTTGGTTGTGTTGCCCATTTCCAATGGTCTTCATTGCTCCAAAATGTTGCATTTTTAAAAGCAGGCTCGTAACCTGTTTTGTTTTTATTCCATTGAATACTTCCGCCGCAATGATCAAAGTGAAGGTGTGTCATAAACACATCTGTAATATCATCGCGATGAAAATCATATTTAGCTAATGAGACATCGATAGTGTCATTTCCCCAGAGATAGTAATATCCAAAAAACTTATCGCTTTGCTTGTTTCCCATTCCAGTATCGATTAAAATTAATCGGTCTCCATCTTCAATAAGCAAACAGCGTGCCGCAATATCTATCATGTTATTGCTGTCGGCAGGGTTTGTTCGTTGCCAAAGCGATTTAGGAACAACGCCAAACATAGCACCACCATCTAGCTTGAAATTACCTGCGTTTATTGCGTATAACTGCATTTAAAAATGAGTTTAAAATAAACTGCAAATTACTAAAAGCATTAAAAAGAATAGAATTTAACCACTAATAATTAGTGGATATTTAACATTTTAAACAAACAAGATCTTTTTATGCACCTGAAAATATGTTACATTTATGTAGAGTAAAACCTAAAAGAGATTAAAATGAAAGATAAAAACCCTCTTAAAATAAAGAAAATGAAGCTATTAAGTTTTGGACGTGATTTTAAACCAGACCAAGATGTTATTTTAAGGGATTATTTGGCCATTGAGCGAACTCGTTTGGCCAATGAAAGAACACTTTTATCTTATATAAGATCATCATTATATCTACTCTTAGGAGGTATTGCATTTTTTCAACTTAAGGAATTTCCCAATTTTCAATATTTGGCAATCTTATCTATTGTATTCAGTATTATTTTTTTTGTGATTGGAGTTTATAGGTTTACACTTTTAAAAAAGAGTTTAAAGAAGCTTTACTATATGTCTGAGGAGAAAGAAAAAAAATCAGGTTAAACAACCAACATCTAATAAAATACAACAAATAATGGACTTTAATCTTATATTAACCTTTGTTATTATTCATTTAGGAGTGTTTCCTTTTTTAAAGGAATTTTTATCAATTCCCCTTTTTGAAATAGGTTAATATTTCCTAAAAACATCCAATATTTTATTGAAATACATCATATCAAAACATATTATGATTGTATCATTAATTCTTACTAAATTTACTTTTTCAATTAAAACAACTACATGTTAGAATTAGCAGGAATCATCATTTTAGGAATTTTAGCGCAATGGGTTGCTTGGCGATTTAAAATACCTGCAATTTTACCATTGATTCTTATAGGTTTATTGGTTGGGCCAATAGCAGCTGAGTACTTGTCAGCTGATAGCACCAAATGGATTGAGCCTGTCTGGAATGGAGAAGAGGGTTTGTTTCCTGGCGAAAGCCTATTTTATTTTGTTTCTCTTGCTATTAGTATCATTCTTTTTGAAGGAGGATTGACCTTAAGGATGAGAGAAATAAAAAATGTTGGGCCTGTAATTACCAAACTAATAACACTTGGTTCATTAGTAACTTTTTTTGGAGCAGCAATTGCAGTACATTTTATATTTTATCTCAGTTGGGAGTTGTCCTTTTTATTTTCAGCACTTATTATCGTTACTGGACCAACAGTTATAACCCCAATACTTAGAAACATTCCTTTAAAGAAAGATGTTTCAGCAGTTTTAAAATGGGAAGGTATATTAATTGACCCAATTGGTGCTTTGGTTGCGGTTTTGGTGTATGAATTTATTAGTGTTGATGCAGGAGGCGAGTTTACCAAAACTGCATTAATAGAATTTGGAAAAATTGTACTCTTTGGAACCACTTTCGGATTTACGTTTGCACATGCACTTAACTTTACAATTAATAAGAAATGGGTGCCTCATTACTTAATGAATGTTTTTGCACTTGCAGCTGTTTTAGGTGTTTTTGTGCTTTCAGACACATTTGCACACGAATCGGGTTTATTGGCAGTAGTCGTTATGGGAATGGTTTTAGGCAACTCAAATTCACCGTATTTAAAGGAATTATTGTACTTTAAGGAATCTTTAAGTGTGCTTTTAATTTCCATCCTGTTCATATTATTGGCAGCTAACATCAACATGGAAGATTTGATGCTTATTTATAACTGGAACACAGCTATTTTATTTGCAATTGTAGTATTTGTGTTAAGACCAATAGGAATTTTCTTAAGCACCTACAATTCTTCACTAAAGTTAAATGAAAAATTTTTTATAAGTTGGGTTGGACCACGCGGAATTGTTGCGGCTGGTATTGCATCCTTGTTTGGTTTAAAACTTGCAGACAAAGGTGTTGTAGGAGCTGAATATATTACACCTTTAGTTTTTATGGTGGTATTGGGAACAGTTTTATTAAATGCTACCACAGCAAGGTTATTTGCAAAATTAGTAGGAGTATTTTTAGTAAAGAGCAACGGTATTCTAATTATTGGTGCTTCTAAGGTTTCAAGACTTTTAGGAAATTATCTAGAAAGTAACGGAAGGCATGTTGTACTCATTGATAGCAATCAGACGAACATTAAAAAAGCCAAGGATTTAGGGCTAGAAGCTTTAAACACTAATATTTATTCAGATTCACTAATAGATAACATTGAGCTAAACGATGTTGGATATTTAATGGCATTAACAGCAAATTCAGACATAAACAAATTTGCAATCAATAAATTTGGTGAACAATTTGGCGAAAACGGCTCATTTAGGTTGGTTTCAAAGGATGAAATGGAAGACGATCAAAACAACCCTAAAGAAGGGCTATTTAGTCAGACAGATGACTTTAACTCCCTTAACGATGTTACCAATAGATTTCCCAGCATAAATGAAATCGATTTAAAAAACAAAGAACATTATTCAAGCTTAATAGAAATCACAAAAAAAGATAAAGACATTATTCCGTTGTTTATTAAAGACGACAAAGGAGAGCTTCACATTTTATCAGCTTATAATAATCTTTCCACTGAAATTTCCAAGGGTAGTAAATTGGTGTATCTTGGTAAATCTTTTGAAAAACAAAAAACATAAACACAATTAATATTATAACATGAAATCGATTAACGTTTTTTTAGCCATTCTAGTTTGTATAGGAATAATAATGATAGTCATGGGAATAAAAATAGGCGTAACACCTCCAATATTAACTGGGGTTGGGTTTTTTATCATAGCCTATTTATTCAGCCAATTAAAAAAATAATACTAATCATTTAATTTAAGTACAGCCATAAACGCTTCTTGCGGAATTTCAACATTTCCTACTTGGCGCATACGCTTTTTCCCTTTTTTCTGTTTTTCAAGAAGTTTACGCTTTCGCGAAATATCACCACCATAACATTTTGCAGTTACATCTTTACGAAGTGCTTTTGTAGTTTCCCTAGCAATAATTTTTGCTCCAATAGCCGCTTGAATAGGAATATCAAACTGTTGACGAGGAATCAGCTCTTTTAATTTTTCGGTGATTTTTTTACCAATACTATGAGCATTATCTGCATGTATTAAAGCTGAAAGTGCATCAACAGGTTGCGCATTCAATAAAATATCAACACGAACCAACTTTGAAGTTTTCATTCCAATAGGATGATAATCAAAAGACGCATAACCCTTTGAAACTGTTTTTAAGCGATCGTAAAAATCAAAGACAATTTCAGCCAAAGGCATATCAAAACTCAACTCAACACGTTCAGGCGTTAAATAGGTTTGATTGGTTATCATACCTCGCTTTTCAATACATAAGGACATTACATTTCCAACAAAATCAGCTTTTGTAATGATAGTTGCTTTTATATAAGGTTCTTCAACATGATCTAAAGTTGAAGGGTCTGGAAGGTCAGACGGATTATTTACAATAATAATCTCATCCGGATTTTTTCTAGTAAATGCATGGTAACTTACGTTTGGTACAGTAGTAATAACTGTCATATCAAACTCACGCTCTAAACGCTCTTGAATAATTTCCATGTGGAGCATGCCTAAGAAACCACAACGGAAACCAAACCCTAAAGCTGCTGAACTTTCAGGAGAAAACACCAAAGATGCATCGTTAAGTTGTAATTTTTCCATAGAAGCACGAAGTTCTTCGTAATCTTCAGTATCAACAGGATAAATTCCAGCAAAGACCATTGGTTTTACGTCCTCAAAACCAGAAATGGCGTTTTTTGTTGGATTTTTAGCATCAGTAATGGTATCACCAACCTTTACTTCTTTAGCTTCTTTTATTCCAGTAATAACATATCCAACATCACCAGCTTTTATTTCTTGTCTCGGAAATTGCTTTAGTTTTAATGTGCCAATTTCATCTGCATGATAACTTTTACCTGTAGCTATAAACTTAATATGCTGCCCTTTTTTAATAGAACCATTAATGACTCTAAAATAGGTTTCTACACCTCGAAACGGATTGTAAACAGAGTCAAAAATCAAAGCCTGAAGAGGTTCATCAACATTGCCTTTTGGAGGTGGAACACGTTCAACAATCGCATTTAGAATTTCTTCAATACCTATACCTGTTTTTGCACTGGCAGGAATCACTTCTTCAGGACGACAACCCAATAAATCAACAATATCATCAGTTACTTCTTCTGGGTTTGCACTAGGTAAATCTACTTTGTTAAGTACTGGAATGATTTCTAAATCATTTTCCAACGCTAAATATAAATTAGATATCGTCTGAGCTTGAATACTTTGTGCAGCATCAACAATTAATAAAGCACCTTCACAAGCAGCAATTGACCTTGATACTTCATAAGAAAAATCCACATGACCTGGAGTATCAATCAGGTTTAAAGTGTAAACCTCTCCCTTATAATTGTATTCCATTTGAATGGCATGTGACTTAATGGTAATGCCTCTTTCACGTTCCAAATCCATGCTATCCAAGAGTTGATCTTGTTTTTCACGATCAGTAACAGAACCAGTAAATTCCAATAAACGATCTGCCAAAGTACTTTTACCGTGGTCAATATGCGCAATAATACAGAAGTTTCTAATCTTTTTCATTTAGACTATATTAGGTATTTAATACCGAAGCGCAAAAGTACATAAATTTACCACATTTAAAACGGTTGCCTACTTATATGTGGAGATGAATTACAAATTTGCGGTTTTTCCATAATTTAAAATAAAACAAATGTTTTATGTTTGCAATACTAAATATGTTTAATGTATTTTAAAAAGTCTTTTTTTCTTTTTTCTTTTTT
Source organism: Bacteroidia bacterium (assembly GCA_030429955.1). Lineage (GTDB taxonomy): Bacteria > Bacteroidota > Bacteroidia > Flavobacteriales > Flavobacteriaceae > CAJQLB01. The sequence continues at coordinate 79,189 of JAUIGO010000002.1, read as the reverse complement.
TCTTTTTGGCTTTATTAGCTTGGCTCAAACATTAGCCGTCTCAGGATTTGTTAAGGATACCAATAACGAACCTGTTGCATTTGCTAATATGTTGGTCTTACAGGCTCAAGATTCTATTGCAATTACTGGTACATCGTCTGATGAAAAAGGAATGTTTACTATTGATAAACTCAAACCAGCATCATATATACTCAAAACAAGTTTCATTGGTTTTAAGGATAATTTTAAAACCTTAAATGTAGAAGAAGATATTAATGGCGTTTCAATAACATTGGAAGAATCCGTAGAAGCACTTAATGAAGTACAGTTAGTTGTTGAAAAACCAACCTTAAAGCGTGAAGCGGATAGATTGGTTTTTAAAGTAGAAAACACTGCACTAAGTCAAGGAAATCTTGTTGAGGTATTGCGAAGCACACCAAGTGTATTGGTATTGGATAACACTATTTTAGTTAAAAATGCAACTCCCGCAGTTTACATAAACGACAGAAAAGTTCATTTATCGTCTTCAGAACTTATTGAGCTACTTCAAGGATCTTCAGCAGCCAATATTAAGTCTGTTGAGGTGATTACAAACCCATCGGCTAAATATGATGCAGATAGTGGTGTTGTACTTAATATTGTTATGTCTAAAAATCTAATCACTGGCTATAACGGAAGTGTTTTTAGTAATTATACACAAGGCGTTTTCCCAAAATATAGTGCTGGAACTTCGCATTATTTTAAAGGTGATAAAACAAATCTATTTTTCAACTATAGTTACAATAATAGAAAAGACGATAGAGTAGATGTTGAAAATATAAGTTATCCAGATGAAGAATGGAAAACCATTTTAGACAAAAACACATGGTCTGAAGCTCACAATTTAGGGTTTAACTTCGATTACAACCTAAACGAAAAAAGCACTTTAGCAATTTCTGCCAATGCTCAATTATTGCCATATTTTAAATATCTCACAAGGAGTAATACCGATGTTGAATCAAATTCAAATTCCTTTAATAAAATTGAAGCACAAAGCCTTTCAAGAGACGATAGGCAAAACACAGGTGTTGATTTAGATTATGATTATCAGTTGAGTGAATCATCTAAGCTTTCATTTAATTCACACTACACAAATTATGATTATCAAAGAAAGCAAAATGTAGATAGTCGTTATTTTGATACGTTGGTTGTTATTGACGAAACAGCTTTTAATGTAAAGGCTAATCAGGTCACAAACATCATTACATCGCAACTGGACTATGCTTTAACAATAAACGACAAATCATCGTTTAACTCAGGAGTTAAGTTTTCAAACGTAAAAACAGAAAGTAGTATTTTACAGAACGATATTATTGCTGGAGAAGAAGTTTTAAACGAAGATAACACCAATACCTTTGAATATGACGAAGATGTTTACGCAGCATTTTTAGACTATAGTTATAATGGAGAAAAGTTTACATTTAGCGCTGGATTAAGAGCAGAACAAACCAATATTTCAGGAGCTTCTTCAAATAATGAGATAAACAAACAGGATTATCTTGAGTTTTTTCCAACAGCTAACTTTAGTTTCCAAGTCTCTGAGAAAGTCAATAGCTATGTTAATTATAAGCGAAGCATTGAAAGACCTAATTACACGTATTTAAATCCGTTTGCTTATTACTTAAACGATAATACCATTGTAACGGGAAACCCAAACCTAAAACCAATATTCACCAATAAGTATTTAATAGGAACCACCATAAACAACAAGTTTACTTTTGAAGTTTTTTACAGAAAATCTAACAACAATTTTTTTGAACTGCCTATACAAGACAACACAGAGAACGTTATTGTTTACACACCATTAAACATTGAAAGCACTGAAGAAATGGGATTTGATTTTGAAGCCTATTTAAATATTACAGATAAATGGTTCTTATATTTTGGATCTTCAACTTACAACTATAAAGATAAAGGTACATTTTCAGGAAACTCAATACAGCTAGATAGGTGGGCTAATTTCTCAATGATGAGTAACGACTTCTCCTTTTTAAAAGATAATAGTTTAACAGCTTCATTAACAATTTATTATATTGGTAAAACTGTTCAAGGCTTGCAAACAGTTAATACGCGTTGGGATACATACTTTACCATGGCAAAAACTTTGTTTAATAATAAAGCATCGATTTCATTATCAGTAAGTGACTTCTTTAATAGACAAGATTACTCAAGAACCGTTAGATTTCTAGATCAAAATAGTAGAATATCAAACGATCTCGATACTCGCTACATCAGCCTTGGTTTTAGATATAAATTTGGCAACACAAAACTTTCAACTAATCAGAGATCAACCTCTAAAGAAGAGCTTGATAGATTAAAAAAAGAACACTAAAATAGTCTTGCCATTCTGCAATAAGCAAGTTGGTGTAATAAAGTTATTTCAGAATAACGCTAATCGCGCCATTCTGCAATATTGGTTTCGTGGGAAATAGTATTTCAGAAAGTCAATCCTTTCAGTCTTGCCATTCTGCAATAAATAGATTTGTGTCGTGACCTCCACCATTATTTCTATTTGAAGAGAAAAGTAAATGTTTCCCATCATTTGAAAACACAGGGAATGCATCAAAGGTTTCACCATGAGTTACACGCTCTAAATTTTTCCCATCTAAATCAATTAAGTAGAGGTTAAACGGGAAACCACGTTCAGCTTCAAAGTTTGAAGAGAACAATATTTTTTCACCACTAGGATGGAAAAATGGACTCCAGTTAGCATTTCCTAGGTTGGTCAATTGACGCAAATCAGAACCATCAGCATTACAGATATATAACTCCATTTCTGTTGGTTGAACTAGGCCTTCAGCCAATAAATCTTTATACTCCTTAATTTCAGCTTCTGTTTTTGGTCTAGACGAACGGAAAATAAGTTTTGTGCCATCTGGTGAAAAGAATGCTCCACCATCGTACCCTAATTCGTTAGTGATTTGCTTTACATCACTTCCATCAATATTCATAGTAAACAATTCTAAATCACCTGTTCGCATTGAAGTAAACACAATTTTATCTCCTTTTGGAGACACTGTAGCCTCAGCATCATAACCAGGCTCAGTAGTTAATTGCGCAGTAATATTGCCTTCTAAGTCAGCAACAAAAATATCATAGCTTTCATAAATTGGCCACACATATTTTCCTTCTCTACGCAATGGTGCCTCAGGACACTCTTCACCACCTAAGTGTGTTGAACCATATACAAAATGCTTATTATCTGGTAAAAAGTAAGCACATGTTGTTCTTCCTAATCCTGTGCTAACCATTGGTGGAACACTATTATCAAAAACCTCGTCACGGTTCATTAAAAACATCTGGTCGCACTCAACATCCCAATTGGTGTTGTTAGATTGGAAAATGATTTGCTTGTCATCAAAACTCCAATAAGCCTCAGCATTATCACCACCAAAAGTGATTTGTTTTATAGATTTAAAATGTGTCTCTTCAGGATATATTAAAGAATCTACCCATTTTGTAGCACCAGAATCTGCATCTGTATTTCCTTTCTTTTCAGATTTGCATGAAACTATCGTTAAAACTACAAGTGTTAAAATAGAAATGGTTTTCTTCATAATTGTTTATGTAAATGCCAATTAATGACTAATTTTGCGCAAAAATAAGATTTATATAATGAAAAAAATATCGTTATTGGTTCTTTTTATATCGCTGTTAGGATGTAAACAAGAATACAAACCAGAAAATAAAATTAAAGAAGACGTTGCTTTTTTGGCTGATGATAAACTAGAAGGTCGCCAAACAGGAACCGAAGGTGAAAAAGCTGCATCAGATTATCTTGTAAAAAGATTTAAAGAATTAGGCCTTCAACCAAAAGGAACAGAGGGTTATTTACAAGCGTTTAATTTCACTCCCAAAACCAATCCACACGATGAGGTTAAATTTACATCTGTTGCAGAAGACAGTTCAGTTGTTGGAACAAACGTTATTGGGTTTTTAGATAATAAAGCTGAAAACACTATTGTAATTGGTGCACATTACGATCACTTAGGCTATGGAGGCGAAGGCTCATTGTTCAGAGACGAAGAAAAAGCTATTCATAACGGAGCAGATGACAATGCAAGTGGAGTAGCGCTGATGCTTAATTTAGCAAGCAAACTAAAAAACTCCAACACTAGCAACAACTATTTATTCTTGGCATTTTCAGGTGAGGAAATGGGATTGCTTGGATCCAATTATTTCACCAAGAATACTACAATCGATGCTGATAAAATCAACTATATGATTAACATGGATATGGTTGGTAGAATGAAAGCAGATAGCACTTTAGCTGTTTATGGCGTTGGAACCTCTCCAATGTTCAAGCAAACTTTAACCGCAAATAACGATTCATTTAAAATTATAGAAAACGAATCAGGCGTTGGGCCATCAGACCACACTTCATTTTATTTAATTGACATTCCTGTACTACACTTTTTCACAGGTCAACATGAAGATTACCACAAGCCTGGTGATGATTCTGAAAAATTGAATTACGACGGCATGAATCTTATTTCAGATTATATTTTTGATATTATAACTGACTTGGATGATAATGGAAAATTGGCGTTCAGAAAAACAAAAAATGAAAGCGAAGAAACGCCTCGATTTAAAGTAGGTCTTGGTGTAGTTCCGGATTATTTATATGATGGCGAAGGCATGCGTATTGATGGTGTAAGCGAAGACAAGCCAGCCATTAAAGCAGGGCTTAAAAAAGGCGATGTGGTTGTGAAAATCGGCGACAGCACTATTGTTGACATGATGAGCTACATGAGAACTCTATCTACTTTTGAAGCTGGAAATAAAACCAAAGTGAAGGTTCTTAGAGACGGAAAAGAGGTAGAGGTAGAGATTGAGTTTTAATCTTGTAGCTAGAAACTAATTTGGTAAAAATAGGCGACATAGAACTTCCTGATTTTCCATTGTTGTTAGCTCCAATGGAAGATGTTAGTGATCCTCCGTTTCGTGCTTTGTGCAAGGAACAAGGAGCTGATGTTGTGTACACCGAATTTGTGTCTAGTGAAGGGCTAATTCGTAACGCCGCCAAAAGTGTTATGAAACTTGACATTTACGAAAAGGAGCGTCCAGTTGGGATTCAAATTTTTGGAGCCAACTTGGACAGTATGCTTCAAACCATTGATATTGTTGAGAAATCAAATCCAGATATCATTGATATCAACTTTGGGTGTCCTGTTAAAAAAGTGGTGAGTAAAGGCGCTGGAGCAGGCATTTTAAAAGATGTTTGTCTTATGGAAAAACTCACTGCCGAAATGGTAAAACGCACTAATCTGCCTATTACGGTAAAAACGCGTTTAGGCTGGGATCACGACTCCATAAAAATTGTTGAAGTTGCCGAGAGACTTCAGGATGTTGGCTGCAAAGCCATAGCAATTCACGGAAGAACTAGGGCTCAAATGTATAAAGGTGAAGCTGACTGGAAGCCTATTGCCGAAGTTAAGAACAACCCAAGAATGCACATTCCTGTGTTTGGCAATGGTGACGTGGATTCTCCTGAAAAAGCGATGCTAATGCGTGATATCTTTGGGTTAGATGGTGCTATGATTGGAAGAGCATCTATTGGAAATCCTTGGTTTTTTAAACAAGTAAAGCACTTTTTCAAAACAGGTGAACATCTTGAGCCAATTAGTTTAGAAGACCGTGTTGACGCCGCAAGGCGACATTTACAAATGGCAATAGATTGGAAAGGTGAAACGCTTGGTGTATTTGAAACAAGACGACACTATACCAATTATTTTAAAGGAATTCCACACTTTAAGGAATACAGAATGAAAATGGTCACCAGTGACGACTCAAAAGATGTATTTGCTGCTTTTGATGAGGTATTGGAAAATTTTGCTGGTTATGAGTTTGCAGAATAATTACAGAAACTTACAATACTATTGAGCCAACAAAGGCTTAGAAATTCTTGTTGAAGCAATCTTTGCAGCCAATAGTCCGAGTACTGTAATGGTTGTAAAAACTAAAACCACATCGATAAATTTTAAGGAAACAGGATATGGCAAAGAAGCTGTTATCATTACAAATCCAAAAGCTTTTTGAATCAGAATTAGTGAAATAGCCAAAACAATACCTGTAAATCCGCCAAGGACAACCATTAAACTTCCATGTAGAAAGAAAATACGACGTATTTTTTTTACTGTTATCCCTAAATTAAACAGAGTTTTTAAATCGTTTTTTTTATCTAAAATCATCATAATAATTGAGCCAACGACATTAAAAAGCGCTATAATTAGTACCAAAGTAAAAATTAAATAGACAGCCAAGTTTTCCGTGTTCAGCATTTTATGAAGAGCATCATTAAGCTGTTCCTTAGTTTTTATTTGAAAATTTGTTCCAAAAACCGATTGTAATGCTTCGGTTACAATTTCAATATCTTTGATATTAGTTAATTTAAGTTCTAATGAGCTTATTGTATTTTCGTTATAATTCAATAATTCCTGTATAAGCCCAAGACTTCCATAAACCAAAGAATTATCAAGCTGTTCGTTTATTTCAAAAATGCCAATATTGGTTGTGGTTATCGTATTAAAAGCATCATTTTCAGAAGTAATTTGCCCTTTTCCAGGTTTTGGTGTATAAATTTTCAAGACTTTCCCATAATCCATAACACCAAAAGATAAATTACTAGCAATTCCCCAGCCAGATACAATTTGATTAGACTCAGGCGAAAACCAAGACCCTAAAGAAATAATAGAACTGATTGTGGATTTAGGATAATGTTCATCAACACCTTTAAGTGATACAATTTGTTGTTTGTTGTCAGAAACCAGTACAGCGTGCTCTTCAATAGTTTTTGAATAGGACGCAATGCCTTCAATTTCATTTAGTTTTGAAATAGTTTCAGGGCTAAGCTCAAAGGTTTTTCCTTCTATTGGAACAACTTTTAAGTCAGGATCTACAAATGAAGAAAATTGTAAACTATAATCTTTTAAACCAGCAAAGCCTGAAAGCACAATAAGTAAGGCTGCTGATCCAATAACAATGCCAATAGCAGCAATGATTGTAATAAAGTTAATAGCATTGTTACTGCTTTTAGTAAACAAATAACGTTTTGCAATATATAAAGTGAAATTCACCTATTTCTTTTTTCGTTTATCTAGCGTGTCTGGATTTTCAAGCGGATTGTCCAAGCCTTTTAAGGAACGTTCAATTTGGTCAATATATTCTAAAGAATCATCTATATAAAATTGCAACTCTGGCATACGCCTTAACTGATGTCTAGTTCTTTGTGCTAGTTCATGTTTAATTTTAGGAGCATTAGACTTTATACCTTCAAGAAGACCCTCTCTTTTATCAGTCGGGAAAACACTCAGGTAAACTTTTGCAATTGAAAGATCTACTGTTACATTAACCTTTGTCACTGATATAATAACGCCTAGATTTCCAGAACGCGCTGCACTTTGCAGAACATCAACCAAATCAGTTTGTAAAACTGAAGCTATTTTTTTTTGCCTATTGCTTTCCATGCGACAAAAATAAGACATTTTAGTTGGTATTTTTTAAATCATAATGGTTTTAAACTAAATTTGCACAATGATTAACAAAATAGAACATATTGGCATTGCAGTAAAAAGCTTAAAGGACTCAAATAAGTTGTTTGAATCTTTGTTTGGTAAATCCCATTACAAAATTGAAAGTGTAGAAAGTGAAAGTGTAAACACTTCTTTTTTCAAATTGGGAGAGAGTAAAATAGAGCTTTTAGAAGCAACAGATGACGATGGCCCTATTGCAAAGTTTATTGCAAAGAAGGGTGAAGGCATACATCATATTGCGTTTGATGTTGATGATATAGAAGCTGAAATAAAGCGACTTAAGAACGAAGGCTTTATTGTGCTAAATGATAAACCCAAAAAAGGAGCAGACAATAAATTAGTGGTTTTTTTGCACCCAAAATCCACAAATGGTGTGTTGATTGAGCTTTGTCAAGAGATTGGTAAATAGGCTAATTTTTCTTGTGGAGTTTTAAAATAAATAGTAATATTGCAGCCTAATTTGGTCCCATAGCTCAGTTGGTTAGAGCACCTGACTCATAATCAGGTGGTCCTTGGTTCGAGCCCAAGTGGGACCACTTTCAAACACTAGCCTTTCAAGAAATTGGAAGGCTTTTTTATTTTTTGACTGAAACTATACTGAAACATTTAGTAAATTGTCGTGGATATGGATGAACGTATTTTTTCAATCTTCAATAACATTCAAAACTTTTTTACTATCAAAAATATAGATGGTTTAAAGAGGAAGTTTATAAAATCTAAATATAACAAAGAAGACCCGCCTTTTGATATAAATCATGAATTAGGTATTTTAAAGATATATAACTCACATACAGATGAAGTTGACATAATTTCATTTGATGATAGTTTAAGAAATGATTTATCAATTTGGACTAACGAAATAAAGCTTGGGTTAGATGTTGCTTTAGTAAATTCTGAGGCTAAAAGAAAAATATCTAATTATGCGAACACTACATTTAAGTATATTTTATCTGGTCAGAAAGAGCTGTTTGAAAAACATCCAATATGTAAGGATGCTTTATCTGAAATAAAAAGGTATTTAACCGATAAACATGCTTTAAATTTATTAGAGACAAACCAAAGTGATATTATTATCAATGATTATTCTAATTCAATTTTTAAAGTAAAATACGCTTATAGTAAAAGATTATTTTTTGTGGAATTATATGATTTAGTTTCAACTCTTGAATTAATAGACGACGAAGAAATTTATCAGGAAAATTTCATAAATGCATTTACATTGAATAACACCTCAGATTTTATTAAATTTAATACAGAAACAGGTTTTATGGCTTACTTTTTAAAGCTAATATCCCCAATCTTTAATAATTTCAACGGTAAAATTATTGAGCAATCAGAGAGATTCCTTACCAAACAAAATAAAGTATTGTCGCAAAGTAATTATAACACTTCTTTAAAGAGAATCAAGGATAAAGACAATGAATTTCTTTTAAAAATAGATAATTCGGTTAAAGACTTAATTTCAAAATATTCTGTTTAAAAACATTCTTACACATAGTCTTACACTTTAAATTACACAACTCTTACACTTTCCGTTTTCCCTTATTATGAGTTTATAAGTTTGCTCAATAATTAGGTGTTCAGCACCTTTTAAACTTAAAAATCATGAAAAATAATGAAAATGAAGAAATCTCTAGGCTACAACTAATAGCCCAGAAGGAAGTATTGAGCTTTCGAGAAGCTCTAGTTTACTTAGATGTTAGCAATTCTTTTTTATACAAGTTAACATCAAAAAAGCAGATAAGTTTTTCAAAACCAAATAATGGCAAGCTATACTTTAAGAAAAAAGACTTGAATGAATGGATGCAAAATAACCAGAGTCAATCAATTTCCGACAGAGAAAAGCAAGTCAATAATTATTTAAAAGGAAAGAGTAATGGAAAATAACGAAAAACTGGAAGAGTCAATCTATAATGATTTACCAGAGATGTTAAAATCTTTGACTGAACCTTTTACTGATAGAGAAAAGGACATTGTATTACTATCGTGTATTGGAGTTTTAAGTTCTTGCTTACCTAAGGTCTCAGGATATTACGGTAGAGATGAAGTTTATGCAAATATATATTTCTTGCTTTTAGCTCCTGCTGCATCAGGCAAAGGAGCAATGATGTATTCAAGAATTTTAATTGAAAAAATTCATAATAAAATCAAAAATGAAAGTCTGGAAAGAATTGAGAAATTTAAGCAAGCCCAAAAGAATAAAAAGAATAAGGAGTTTTTAGATATTCCACCTTTAGAAGTTAAAATTTTGCCAGCTAACACAAGCAGCACAGGTATGCTTTTGTTAATGGATTCTTCTAAACATGGAGTTTTGATTCTGGAATCAGAAGCGGACACGATGGGAAATATGCTTAAAAATGATTGGAGTAGTTATTCAGATATATTGAGAAAAACATTTCAACACGAACCAGTATCCCTAACAAGAAAGTCTGACAGTCTATTTGTAGAAACAAATGAACCGAAACTCTCAATAGTAATGAGTGGAACACCCGAACAGGTAAAACCGCTTATTAAAACCAAAGAAAACGGATTATTTTCTAGGTTTTTAATATACTCATTTAATGAAGTTTCAGAATTTAAAAATGTCTTTCAGCAAGATTCAATAAACTTTAAGTCAAGTTTTGAGGAGGCTTCAAACCTTGTTTTTGATTTATATAATAGATTAATAGCAAGAGAAGAGAAAGTTGAATTTAGATTTACTGAAGCTCAACAAAACGAATTGACCTCTGAATTTCAAAACATATATGAAATCATTGTAGAACATCATGACAATGGATTCATTTCTAACCTTAAACGTCACGGATTAATCCTTTTTAGAATGGCTATGGTATTCACAGTAATTAGAAATACCAATAACCTTAATAGTCTACTTGTATGTAGTGATACAGACTTTAAATTATGTTTAAATATCACTAAAAACTTACTTAAACACGGTTTATCTGTTTTTTACAGTTTTGACGAGAGTTTTCTTCCAAAACAGGATGAAGATTTGTTAGCCTGTGTTAAAGACACATTTCTACGTAAAGATATTATTCATGTAGGAACAGAGAAATTTGAAATCCCTACAAGGACTATTGACGACAAGTTGAAGCAGTGGATTAAGCAAAAGGTGGTAAAAAAACTAAGTCACGGAAAATATTATAAGACTTTTTAATTTAATAAATGTAGCTCTTATAAAACCAACTTCAAATTCTGGAGTTGGTTTAATCAATTTAAAAATTTTGAATCATGAACAATACGACACTAAAATTCGTCATTGGCGGAAACCCTTTGTCTGACGGTTTACACGCTGTTTATCTTAGAGTTATAAAAAACCGAAAGAAAAAAGAGATTAGTTTAGGATTGCGCTGTACTCAAGAGAATTTCATAAATGAACAATTCACGAAAGGACATCCAGATTATAAGATTGAGAATCAACTCTTACTTAAATTGAAGGCAAAAGCCTATGACATCGTAAGAGAGTTTAGACTTCAAGACTACGATTTCACCTTAAATGAATTTGAAAATAAATTCAGAGGAAGGGATACAGAATCAGAGAAAAACTTAAATGCGATTTCGTTTTTTGATGAAATTATAACTGAAATGGAAGTAGCTGGTCGAATAGGTAATTCAAGAGCTTACAGAGAAACAAAAACAGCTCTAATTAAATATGCTGGTGACATCATTTATTTTAAAGAAATCACAGTTGGATTTTTAGAAAAATTTGAATCCGATTTAAGACAAAACGGGAATAAAAATGGTGGAATTGCATTTAAAATGAGAGAATTGAGGGCATTATTTAACAAAGCCATCAATAGAGGGTTGATAAGTCAAGAGTTATACCCTTTTAAACAATACAAAATATCGAAGCTAAAGTTAAATAAGAACAAAAGAGCATTAACTATTGATGAGTTTAAAAGAATTAGAGATTTAGACTTATCGGAACACCCTCATTTAATAGAAGCACACAATTATTTTATGTTTTCATTTTATACTAGAGGGATGAATTTCATTGATTTATTAAAATTAAAATGGACTGATATCCAAAATGGAAGAATCCACTATACACGTTCTAAAACAAAAGGACAATTTAGTATTGAAATCATTAAGAATGTTCAAGAAATATTAAATTTTTATAAAGCTCAAAATAGAGATACAGACTATGTTTTCCCTATTCTTTTAAGAAATGATATGACACCAAAACAAATAGACACCAGAAAGCATAAGGTATTGCAACGCGTTAATTCGAGACTTAAACAAATAGGTCAATTGGCTAATGTAGAAACTAAGCTCACTAGTTATGTTGCAAGACATAGCATGGCAACTATTTTAAAACAAATGGGTACGAGTACGGATATTATATCAGAAATAATGGGCCATAGTGACGTACAAGTTACAATGACCTATCTCAAAGAGTTTGATAACGATATTTTAGATAAAGAAAGTAAAAAACTTCTGGACTTATAGATTCAGATAATTATGAATTTTCAAAGGTTAGTTTCAAATTGAGATTAACCTTTTTTCATTTTAATATTAATCATTTTAAATACAAAATTTATGCAATTAAGAAAATCAGAAAGAAAACAAGCCAAAATTAAAATGGCTTTGCAAGGTTCAGCAGGTTCAGGAAAGACTATGAGTGCTTTACTACTTTCTAAAGGATTGACTAATGACAATCTTTCCAAAGTAGCTGTAATAGATACAGAGAATGGCAGTTCTGACCTCTATGCCCATTTGGGTAATTATAGTGTACTCAATATGCAACCACCCTATACGCCAGAGAAGTATCTTCAAGCAATAGATGTTTGTCTTGATGCAGGAATGGAAGTTATTATTATTGATAGTATTTCCCATTGTTGGGATGAATTGCTGGACTTCCACAGTAAGTTGCCAGGGAACAGCTTTACAAACTGGAACAAGGTTACACCAAGACAAAAAGCTTTTGTAGATAAGATACTGCAATCACCAGCTCATTTTATAGCAACAATGAGAACCAAACAAGATTATGTGCTTAATCAAAAAGATGGCAAATATATTCCAGAAAAGGTTGGATTGAAAGCAGTACAAAGAGATGGAGTGGAATACGAATTTACTTTGGTATTTGATATTGATAGTAAACATTTTGCAACTGCAAGTAAAGACAGAACAAACTTATTCAATGGCAAACCAGAATTCATGATAAGCACAGCCACAGGCAAAAGAATCTTGGAATGGTGTAATGCTCCCAGTTCCCAAGAAGATGTCTTAAAACGTATTAATGAGTGCTTATCCATAAGTGAATTAATGAAACTCTACAAAGAATTTCCTCAATTTCAACAGCCTTTAAATGCTCAATATCAGAGTAAGAAACTACAATTAGAGAATTTAGTTAAACAATCAAATTTTTCAAAAAATGGAATTAGTAAAAGTACACCACAGTCAGGAGAATAATATATCTCCTTCTGCTGATGGTATAAAACAATCTCCCTCAAATTTGGGAGTACCATCAGCAAAAGAAACAATGGAACAAAATCCTTTTATTGAAGCGAATACAACACAAGTGACAATGGAACACTTAAAGAAAGATTGCATCGTGCCAGTATTTAAGGATAATGAGGTTGCGATTAGCCATACTGAATTTGTAGAAACTGCAATTAATGCAGTATCTGCAATATTGGGCAATGTAGAAATTACAAAACCACAATTAAGGGTTTCTCATATGGTAAAAGGAAGAACGCCTGATGCTTTGCACATTCCAACAAAGGATTTGCAAGACCATCAAAAAACCATCTACTATGAGCGTGTTGCGTGGGTTTCTAAAATACCATCACAAACCAAAATCATCAATGGAAATGAAACTTCTTTGTGTGTTGGTGGTGTGAAATCCTATTCAACAGATAACCTACACGGTAAGCATTCTGTGCAACGCTTTAAAATGTTTATTGGTTACGTTAATAGAATCTGCACCAATCTGTGTATTTCAACAGATGGATATAAAGATGAAATTAAGGTTATGAGTACCAATGAACTTGGTGAAAAAGTAGAACAATTGGTTTCCAATTATGATGCAGATTATCATCTAAATACTATGGAGCGATTATCACAATTTACTTTAAGTGAAAAGCAATTTGGTCAGCTTATAGGTAAAGCAAAACTTTATAACTATCTACCGAAAAGTGAAAAACAAGAGTTACCTAATTTAATGTTGACAGATAATCAGTTCAGCAGCATTGCAAAGGATTATTATAACGATGTAAACTTTTGTAGAAATAAAGATGGTAGCATAGACTTATGGAGACTTTACAACTTATGTACAGGAGCTGCAAAGTCAAGTTATATTGACACATTTTTAAATCGCAACCTAAATGCATTTCAATTTGTAAATGGTTTAGCCGATACTGTTAATGGAGATTCAAATTCCTATGATTGGTTTTTGAGTTGATTGAATTCCCAGTTTCTTTAAGTAGAGACTGGGATTCTACCTCAAAAAAATAGTGTTTTTTTAAGTCCTCTATTTAAACTACATTAGCAGTTTAAGACTAGAAAACTTAAAAAACTAACTAACAACACAGAGCTTCAGATATTTATGACTATAAGTAGTTTTGCCGAAAAGGCAAATTTCATTTGGGATATTGCAGATACATTAAGAGGAGATTACAAACAAGCAGAGTATGGTAAAGTTATCTTACCTTTTACAGTTTTAAGACGATTAGATTGTGTTCTAAATAATAGCAAGAATGATGTCCTAAAAATGTATTCAAAACTTGAAGGAAAAAGTGATGAATTAATAGACCGAACACTTAATGGTATTTCTGGGTATAAATATTTTCATAATCACAGTAAATATGACTTTGAAAGTTTATTAGCAGAACCAGATAAAATTAGTGCCAACTTACAAAACTACATAGCTGGATTTTCTAAAAGTGTAAGGGAAATATTTGAAAGTTTTAGATTTAACAATCAAATTGCTCGTTTAGATAAAGCGAATCTTCTATACCAAGTTGTAAAAGAGTTTAATGCTATTGACCTTACCAATATTGATGGTTTGGAAATGGGATACATTTTTGAACACCTTATTTACAGATTTGCTGAAGCATCAAATGAAACTGCTGGTGAGCATTTTACACCTCGTGAAATCATTGAACTGATGGTTCACATCTTATTCCAAAATGATAAAAAGTTTCACAAGGCAGGAACTATTCTTAATATCTATGACCCTGCATGTGGAACTGGGGGCATGTTAACAATTGCAGAAGATTACTTTAAAGCTCATAATGAAGACCCACAATCAAGTGTGTTAAATTTATTTGGACAAGATGTTAATGAAGAAATTTATGCAGTGTGTAAATCAGATTTAATGATTAAGGGGCAGAATCCTGAAAATATACGTTTTGGTAATAGCTTCACCAAAGATTTGTTTCCTTATGATTCTTTCGATTATATGTTATGTAATCCTCCGTTTGGCGTAAATTGGGGAAAAAAAGCTGATGTAAAGAAGTTCATAAAAGACGAGCATGAAGATAGAGGTTTTGGTGGTCGTTTTGGGGCAGGTTTGCCACCTGTTAGTGATGGCTCTCTACTTTTTTTACAACACCTCATTAGTAAAATGAAAGACCCAAATACTACTGACGGTAGTAGAATTGCAATAGTATTTAGTGGCTCACCCCTGTTCAATGGTTCTGCTGGTAGTGGACCATCAGACATCAGAAAATGGATTATTGAAAATGATATGTTAGAAGGTGTTATAGCTTTGCCAACGCAGCTATTTTACAATACTGGGATAGGAACATATATTTGGATTGTTACCAATAAAAAAGAACCGCACCGTAAAGGCAAAATACAACTCATAAATGCTGTGGATATTTATGAGAAAATGAAAAAAAGTCTTAATAATAAACGAAACTATATATCACAGTCAAATATTGAGGAAATTGCCAAAATCTACGGTGAATTTGAAAACAATGGAGTTTCAAAAATTTATGATAATCAAGACTTTGGCTATTATAAAATCACCGTTGATAGACCTTTAATTAAAAATGAGAAAGTAGTTAAAGACAAAAAGGGAAAACCGAAGGCGGACACAAAACTGCGTGATTATGAAAATATTCCTTTAAAAGAAGATATTACTAAATATTTTAAAAGAGAGGTTCTGCCTCATGTTCCAGATGCATGGATTGATAAGTCTAAAACCAAAGTGGGTTATGAAATCAATTTCAATAGTGAATTCTATGAATATAAACCTCTGCGGTCGTTGAAAGAAATCCGTAAGGATATTCTGGAATTAGAAAACAAAACACATAAATCAATAACCAATATTATAGATTAAAATGCAAAGTGCTAATAAAGAAATTTTACTGTCTTTTTTTCAGAATAATTATCAATATGAAATCCCTTTTTTTCAGCGAAGTTATGTCTGGGATGAAGAAAACTGGGAGCTTCTTTTAGAGCATCTTCAAGATGAAGTTGAAGCTCATACCAATAATAAAAACAGTGAACACTTTATTGGAACTATTATTACCAAACCCTTAAAGCATAATAATTTTAACGTACAAGCATTGCAATTAATTGACGGACAACAAAGACTAACAACAATTGCAATTATGCTTAAAGCTCTTGCTGATACTGCTAAAGGAGAATACGAAAACTTAAAGAAAAACCTATTATCATATATACAATTTACTGATAACAGAGATGAGAAATATCTTCGTATTGAGCATAGTAAAACAGATGCTCCTTATTTTCAAGAAGTAATGAAAATTCTTGCCGATGGTGAAAAAGTACCTTTACATGATAATTCTATAAATCAGGCATACCATTACTTTTTTGATGCTTTTAATGATTTAACTGATGCCGAAAGAGACACATATTCACAAGTATTATTAAGAAAATTACCTGTGATTGCTATGTTCTTAAATGAAGAAGATGACGAGCAAGAAATATTCGACACCATCAATTCTTTAGGGGTTAGGCTTACTATTTCGGAGTTGTTGAAGAACTTCATTTTTAGAGATAAAGATTTACAGCCGCACTATGAAGATTTATGGTATAGTATTTTTGAAGAAGAAGAAGAAGATATTGAATTCTGGAATGATAAAAAGACTTCTGGTAGAATTCCACGTACTAACTTGGAGTTGCTGCTCTATTGTTTTCTAATTGTAGAAACAGGAAACGAAGTGCGATTAGATAAGCTGTTCAATGAGTACAAAAACTATCTTAAAAATAAAACATCAAAAGATAAGCTCGAATTTCTTAAACGTTTAAAACTCACAGCTACCACTTACAGAAATTTTCCAACCAGTAAAACTATTAATGAAATTGCATTTAAGGAAACAGAAAAAAGAGTTTTCCATGTCATTGAATTTTTGGAAATAACTACGGTTTATCCTCTTCTGCTTTTTATTTATGCTAATGTAGATGATGGTGATGAGCGTTTAGACATATTGGAAGTATTAGAGAGTTATTTGGTACGTAGGTTAGTTTGTAAATTAACAACCAAAAACTACAACAGATTCTTTATTCAATTTGTAAACGATTTAAAGAAAGAAAAGACTTTAGATTCTGAAGTGTTTGAAGAAAAATTAGTCGAATTCACTGAAGACAGCAACCGTTTCCCTAATGATGCTGATTTTAAAGATGCTTTTTATAATAATTATCTGTATAACAAATTTGCCAGAGAAATACTTTTTATAATAGCATTATACAAATTGGATAATGCATATAGTTCTGTAACTAAATTAAGTTTAGAAAGCTATTCGGTTGAACATATGATGCCTAAAAAATGGGAAGCAAATTGGCGAGTATCTGGAATGAATGATGATGACAAAGCTAAAAGAAACCGTAAGTTAAAAACTATGGGGAATCTTACACTTGTAACCCAACAACTTAATAGCAAAATGCGTAATGCTTCATGGACTAAAAAAAGAAAGCTATTGGATAAATACGGTATGCTAACCATTACTACCGATTACTTAAAGTTGGATGCTTGGAATGAAGCTGCCATAGATGACAGAGCAACAGATTTAGCCGATACTGCTTTAAAAATTTGGGAATAATGATTAAACCTTATCCTAAATATAAAGATACAAACGTATCTTGGTTATCAAACTTGCCAGAGCATTGGGAAGCAAGAAAGTTAAGCAGAAGTATTAAACTTATAGGTAGTGGCACTACACCGAAATCTGGTAAAGATGAATATTATAAAAATGGTACAATAAATTGGCTTTTAACTGGAGATTTGAATGATAGTTATATTTATAATACTTCCAAAAAAATCACCCCAAAAGCCATAGAGGATTATTCTACACTAAAAAACTATCCTAAAGGTTCGATAGTAATGGCAATGTATGGTGCGACTATTGGAAAACTTGGTATTTTAAAAATTGATTCAACTACCAATCAAGCTTGTTGTGTATTATCGGATAACGAACTATTTTTAAATAAATTCATTTATTATCACCTTTTAGCAATCAGAAAGGATATTATAAATTTAAGTTTTGGGGGCGGACAGCCTAATATAAGTCAAGATATTATCAAATCTTTAAAATTATCATGTCCTCCAATTGAAGAACAAGATAAAATTGTTGACTTCCTTGACAAAAAAACTAAAGAAATAGACCAATCCATTTCAGATAAAAAACAATTAATACAACTCTACGAAGAAGAAAAACAAGCCATCATTAATAATGCCGTCACCAAAGGTCTTGATAATAATACAGAGCTTAAAGAAACAGGTGTTGAATGGTTAGGAAGCATTCCCAAACATTGGAATTATAAAAAATTAAAATATGTTGCTGACGTTTTTCCAAGTAATATAGACAAGAAGTCCAAAGACAAAGAAAAAGAAGTCTATCTATGTAACTATATGGATGTTTATAATAATGATTACATACATAAAGATTTAGACTTTATGAAAGCGACCGCATCAAATGACCAAATTGAAAAATTTAAATTGAGAATTGGAGATGTTCTGGCTACGAAGGATTCAGAATCACCTGATGATATTGGAATACCTGCATTGGTAATTGAAGATTTTGATGATACTGTACTTGGTTATCATACTACTTTAATTAGAGCATTTGATAGTGATATACTTGGTTCTTATATTTTTAATCTAATGAGGTCAAGTAAATTAAATGCTCATTTTGAAATTTCCGCAAGAGGTATTACTCGATTTGGTTTAAGTGTTTCAGCTTTTAAAGATGTGGTAATTCCAATACCACCAAAAGAAGAACAAAAAAGTATTGTTTCGTATATTGAACAAAAACTTAAATCTATAAAGACTAATGTTTCTTTAATATTAGATGAAATAGAACTATTAAAAGAGTACAAACAAGCATTGATTTATGAAGCCGTTACAGGCAAAATTGATGTTAGAGATAAAATCACTGATTAAAATGAATGAAATAGAATTATATAATCAATATTTAGCTTTAGAAAATAGAATTCGAGACCTTAAAATATACGTCCAAATATGGTCGAATGATAAGGAGCGTCAGGATTTTGAAGCAGAATTGGAAACTGCTTTAGTTGAATTGGAAAACCTTTCAGCCCAACTTACAGAAATTGAAGATAAGAGACACAGTACAGAAGTTAGGTCAAGAATGGTTGACCAATTAGCTATTTATATTAGAGAAATGAATGGCAAACCAAGACAATTTCTTTTGGACACAGGAAATGATTTAAATATACCAAATGAGTTATACGCTATGTTGGTTAGAGATTTAAACTATATCCTTTTAGAGGGATACAGAGGTGGACATGTACCTTATTTTAAATTAACTACAAGCGAAGATTTTGGTGTAGAGTTAGGTCAATATTATGATTTCTTAATAAATGAAAGACGTATTCTATTACAACTTGATGAAGTTAACTTTATAGTTTTAAAAGAATACGTTGAAGAATTGATAGAAAGATTAAGAGACCAGTTCCTAAACTAATCAATAATGAAAAAACCCATTCATACAGAATTGGCATTTGAAGATGCAATTGAAGAAGTATTATTAAAGCATGGATATATAAAAGGTAGTCCGTTAGATTTTAATAAAGACTTTGCCATTGATACCAACAAACTATTTACATTTTTAAAGAAAAGTCAAGCTGAAAAATGGGATAAGTTAGAAAGTATTCATAGAGCTGACACAGAAACAAAACTATTATTACGTTTAAATAAAGAGCTTGAACAAAAAAGTGCATTAACTGTTATAAGAAAAGGATTTACTGATATGGGAGTTCATTTTGAACTTGCATATTTTAAACCAGAAACTTCTTTAAATCCAGACACAGAGAAATTATATAACACAAATATCTTATCTACTACAAGGCAAGTAAAATACAGCCATAAGAATGAAAACTCAATCGATATGGTTTTGTTTTTAAATGGACTACCTGTTGTAACTGTTGAGTTAAAGAATCAATTCACCAAGCAGAATACTGATAATGCAAAAAAGCAATTTATTGAAGATAGAGACCCAAGGGAAACCATCTTTAAATTTAAGCGCGGTGCATTAGTTCACTTTGCAGTAGATACTGATGAAGTATATTTAACCACAGAACTTAAAAAAGAAAAGACATTTTTCCTGCCGTTTAACAAAGGGTTCAATAATGGTGCAGGAAATCCGCCAAATTCCAATGGTTATAAGACAGCCTACCTTTGGGAAGAGATTTGGCAAAAAGATAGTTTAATTGACATTATTGGAAAGTTCATTCACTTACAAAAAGAAGAGTTTGTACAAAAAGGTAAAAAGTATTCAAAGGAAAAAATCATTTTCCCTCGTTACCACCAATTAGATGTCGTTAGAAAATTAGCTTTAGTTTCTAAATTGAATGGTTCTGGACATAATTATTTAGTACAACACTCTGCTGGTTCTGGAAAGTCAAATTCAATTGCTTGGTTGGCTTACCGCTTGTTTAGTTTACACAATTCATCAGATAAAAAGGTATTTGATTCCATTATTGTAATAACCGACCGTAGGGTTTTAGACAAGCAATTACAAGATACAATTTATCAGTTTGAACATAAACAAGGTGTTGTTCAAAGAATAGATAAATCAAGTACTCAACTTGCCGAAACTATTCAAAGTGGCTCAAGTATCATTATCACAACATTACAGAAATTTCCATTTGCTGCTGTTTTAGATGAAGTTAAAAATCTACCAGACAGGAACTATGCTATTATAGTAGATGAAGCTCATAGCTCTCAAGGTGGTGAAGCCAGTAAAAAACTAAAGGAAGTTCTTGCTACGGCTGAACCATCAGAAGAAGATACTACTGAAGATATTATTCGAAAATCTATGGAAGCAAGAGGCAAACAACCAAATTTGAGTTTCTTTGCTTTCACAGCTACTCCAAAACCAAAAACAATAGAAGTATTTGGCACACCTGACAAAACAGGTATTCCAAAACCTTTCCATTTATACTCAATGCGACAAGCTATACAGGAAGGGTTTATTATGGATGTGTTAAAAAAGTATATGACATATAAAACCTTTTTTAAGGTTTCAAAAAATATTGAAGATAACCCAAAGGTTAACAAGAAAAAAGCATCGAGAGCGATAGCAAGATTTTTATCGTTGCATCCATATAATTTAGCTCAAAAGACTGAAGTAATAATCGAGCATTTCAGACAAGTAGTTTCTAAAAAAATAGGTGGTAAAGCAAAAGCTATGGTAGTTACAAGCTCACGACTACATGCTGTAAGATACTTTTTTGAATTCAATAGATATATTAAAGATAATAACTATACAGATATAAGAGCATTAGTTGCATTTTCAGGTAAAGTAAAAGACCCTGAAAGACTTGATGAAGAGCTTACTGAAGCCAAATTAAATGGTTTTGCAGAAAAAGAACTGCCAGATAAATTTAATTCTGATGAATATCAAATACTATTAGTAGCCGAGAAGTATCAAACAGGATTTGACCAACCATTGTTACATACAATGTATGTAGATAAAAAACTATCAGGGGTTAAGGCTGTACAAACTTTATCAAGGTTAAATAGAATGCATCCTGGAAAAGAAGATACGTTTGTTCTTGATTTTGCAAATGAGGAAGAAGAAATAATTGATTCTTTCCAGCCTTTTTATGAGCTTACTACGGTTAGTCAAGTTTCAGACCCTAATAGGTTATACGATTTAAAAAACAAGCTCGATGAAGCTCAAATAATTTGGGATACAGAAGTTGATAATTTCGTGTCTGCTTATTATGAACAGTCAAATTTACATAACAAAAAAACACATGCTCTTTTAAATGCTTACATTGACCCTGCCGTTGACAGATATAAAGCATTAAATACAGAAGAACTACAAGATGACTTCAAGCATACATTAGATAGTTTTATTAAAGCGTATGCTTTTTTAAGTCAAATAATGCCTTTTTCTGATGAGAACCTTGAAAAGCTATTTGCATACGGCAAACTCTTATTAAATAAACTGCCTAAACAAACATTTGAAGAGCGTTTTAAACTGTCCGATGAAGTAGCTTTAGATTATTATCGTTTGCAGAAAATAGGTGAAAATAATTTGGCATTAGAGCATCAAGAAGAATACGGACTACAACCTGCTTCAGACGCTGGATTAAGAAAGGCAAAAGAGGAAGAAGCTACCTTAATGGAAATTATTGAAAAAATTAACGATAGACTTGGTACAGAATTTACAGAAGCTGACAAATTATTTTTTGACCAAATAGGTTTAGACTTGGCAGCCAACGAAACTATTATCAAACAGGCAAAGAATAACACATTTGAAAACTTTTTGCAAGGAAGTTTAAGAGATTTGTCTATAAAGCAATTCATAGACAGAATGGATTCCAATAATGATACAACTGAAAAAATGCTAACTAATGAAAAGTTAGCAGATGCCATTATTTTTAAATACTTGGCAAAAGTTGTATATGATAAAATAAATTTAATATAACCAATCCTTAGGAATCAAAGCATTATAATCATCTGAAAAAGTTCCGTCGATTTCTTTCCCTCTCCATTCCTCAACTAAATTAATGTTTTTGACTCCTTTCCATGTTTCTTTTGAGGCGTGTTCCAAAATTATTATTTGAACTTTATTCTTAGTTCTTTCTATAAACTTTGAACATACTTCAAATATTTTTTTTGTATTAATTAAATCTTCTGACTCTTCTTCAGTAAGTTTCAATTTACCTTCTTTTCTTTCAGGATAATATACTTGACTGGGTTGGTCGAGAATTAAAAATGATGGGACATAATTTATTTTATTTACTTCATTTAACTTGTGAAAATATTCATGTAACCCAAGCATTGTAGCCAAGTGATAACACATGTAATTTGAACCACTTCCTATTTTGTTTAAAAATGTTGAAGTTTTATTTTTCTTATCTTCTACTTTAATTCCCAAATACTTATCTGGGTCAAGTAGAACATTACAGAATTTTCTGTTTTCAATTGGTAATAAATCAACGTATGTTTTGATTGATTTCGTCACTTTTGATAAAGTGAAATCTTTATCAAATTGTTTTTTAAGTTTATTAAGTTTTTTTCTTTTTGTCGATAATTCAATTTGAATTTTTGTAAGCCCTTGATTATACTTATTGTCTACTGTTGGAAGGTTAGTAATAAAATTTGAAACTTTACCAACATACTCATAGACTTTCTGATAAGACTTTTGATGAGAAACTTTTTTATCAACCAACAAGTTAATGTTTTTATCAAACTCTACAATTTGTCTCTCTTGAATTCTAATTGACCTTTTCAATTCAGACTTTTCTTTTTCAAACGACAAGCTATCTGATTCCTTACCTCTTATTAATAGTCTATTATTATCTCTGGCTTCTCTTAATAACTGTAAGTTATGCAATGCCGTATCCGATTTAGAGTCACAAAAAGGGCATATGTTTTCACCTTTTTTGCTTAAAAACCAATCTATTGGTTTTAATCGATTCTCTACTTCATTGGTAACAGTTTCAAAGTATACAGTTTTTGTTGATTCAAACTTTAAAATTTTATTAAGATCTGTTTTAAGTTCTCCTAATTTTCTAATCATAACAGTCCTTTCAGATTCAAGTTCATTTAATTTTTCTGAATATCTTAAACCAGAACCTTCAACATATAGTTTTTCATTACGCGCATTAAAAATTACTTGCTCAATCTCTTTTTTAATTAAATCAACATTTGAACTATTTATATTAATATCATTTTTTGTTAAACCCAAGCTTATTGCTTCACTGTAATATTCATATAATTCAGATTGCCAGTTTTCATACCTACTTTGTAAATCTTCAATTTTAGATTGTATTTTTCTTTCTTCATTTTCTAAAAAATCAATTTGTTCTTTTAAAATAATTAATTCATAAGATTTATAGCCTAAAGCTAAAGGAAAGAAAGTCTTTAATCTATCTATGTTATAGAATGAATCAGTTTTATAAAAAATGGTGTTCCCATTGGCTATGATATTTTGAGGTTGAAATAGAAATGAACTGGTACTTCTAAAACTCACAGTAATTTTTTTGTCTGAATAAACAGATTCTTCAATGTTTTGAAATTTACCTTCATAATTTAAAATAGAAACAAGAGATTCTCTATTAATTCGAAACTTATCTGAATCTTTCATCCAATGGTTTGTGTTAAGCTCTGAATATTCTCCTTTTTTTAGAATTTCAACAAAGTAAAAAACGTCTGAACTCCTACCTGAATCTCCAGGGCTTTCTCTTCCAATAAAATAGTCAGTCGCATTTATATTAACTTTAATCGCAAATACCTTAACTAAATTTCTTATCAATCCAATTGGTATATTTGGCTCACTATTTCCCAAACAATAATCAATTATCTCTATAATTGAAGATTTTCCTCTTTTACTATAACCAGTAATTACATTTACTTCACTTTCAGAAAAAGGAATTATCCGTGGTTTTTTATCTTCATCAACTGGATATAGAATAATATTTTTAATAGTTAAGTTCATTTCAAAATCTTATATTAAGTTTTAATTGTAGCATTTTGGTGTCTTTTTTTGCAAAAATATTACCAAGTCTGTATGATGCTCTATAAACATCGTTATAAAATGAATTACTAAACTTCATTGATTTTAGAATACTTGAGTTGTTATAATTTTTATCCAAGCCAATCGTATATTCTTCAATATTAAGAGTGAATAATTTTTTACTAAAACCAAGATTCAAAGAGTCCAGAGTTTGCTTCTTCATTTTTTCAGCTCTCTCTTGTAAACCAAGACTTAAACTTTTGTCTTTGGTAATAGCGGTATAGAGTTCGTATGAAGATTTAAAGGAGTTTAAAGAAGATTCTCCATAAACAATAGGTAATACATAAAACAAAAAGTCAATTGAAGGCTCTAAGATTTTATCTTTCTTTCCTATTTTAACTCTCGTATATCCTAAAATGAAACTATGTAAAGCAACAGTTCCCAACGCATTATTTTGAAGGATATCAAATAGGTTTAGATCGCTGTCTGAATTCATTTATAAATATTTTTCCAATTAGGATTCCAACCGATTTTCGGTTTATTTGATAAGTTCAAAAACGTGCCATTTTGAATGTACTTGTTTGTATCATCAAATTGAAGGAGTTCTTGAAAATTTAGTTTAACTTCGGTTAGAATTTCATCACATATTTTTATGGACAATTCATTTAATTCATCATCATTGTAGTCATTAGCATTTTTAATAATATGTTTTCTCCTAACTTCTTTCCATTTTTGGAAACATCTTTCTTCAAAATCTTCAAAATCATTTTTTGTTAAATACTTGTTATGTACGATGTGATGAGTAATTTCAATGTCGCACAGGATGAAATCAAGAATGGCTTCTTTTATTATTTCTTCCTTAATTTCATCATTCCTATTTATATCTATTAATTGTCTAATATATAAATCGTCTCTTTTATTATCAACATTAATTTTTTGTGAATCTTCAAGTCTCTTTTTACTTCTAAAAATTGCATTAATTAGCTTATGGTTTTTTAGAATCATTTGAAGCTTTCTTTCAAAATCTTCTTTTGAGAATAATGCTTCACGGTCATTACACCACTGTTCTTTTGACTTTTGAATAATCCAACCGTAAAATCGATGATATATTTCTTCTTTCTCATTGTTATTAGCTAAAAAGCTTAAATGAATTTCATTATAAAAATCATCTTCGATTTTAAAATTTTCTTGATATTCAAAATTTTCAAGAACAATTTTTAAATAGCCCTTTTTTTCTAAAACCTTTTCTATTAAATCAATTGTTTTAATTATAGATTTAGCCTTTTTTCCGTCATTTAATTTATTGTCTCTTTTAGTTTTTTGAGTTTCTAATAATTTTTCAATTAATTGGATGTTTTCTTTAAAATTATTATTATTAAAATCCCTTACTATCGAATTATTTGGAATATTTACATTTGTGATTGCTCTAAATATGTTTCTTTCATTTAGTATTCCTTTTTCAACTTTATAAACCCAAATATTTAGAGTTTTCCATAAATCAAGAGAAGTATTCCCAAAAGTTTTATTTGTTGAAGTAATACTATGTTTTGCTTGAACCGTAAGGGTATAAGTTCCATTTTCATCTTCTTTTCCAACATCGTCAATTTTTTCAATTGTAATTGACTCATTAGGCTTCAACTTTGAAAGCTCAAGAAGAGCTATTTCAAATTGAAATATATATCCTGAACCTGGACCTTTAGCACTATCTTCCTTCATTAGAGATTGTAATTAGATTAATGAAATTTTATAACTTATTAATTAATAACATATAGGGAGAGTATAAATCTAATGATTATAAAAACTTAAAAAAAATATCACATGATTTTTTGATTAAAGTAGCTTGACTATTTTTAAATAAATATAGTTATGCGTACTTATTATCATCCACTTGTTCAAAAAACCAAAATAGAATTAGAAAGATTGGATAAATTAAAGCATGTTAGCTGGGATGAATGGAGAAAATTTAATGGTGTATTTTTACCAATTCGTACCGAACCAAAATTAAGGCGTAGAGCCTTGAAATTCATGGATATGTTGATAAAAAAACTTGAAGAAAACAATCACAGTATCAAGTTTGAGTATCAACGATGCCATATTGAAATGTATGGTCAATTAACGGAAATAAATTTAAGACAAAAGTATTTTAGGAAGCGTATTAAAGATGATGAATCGAGTTATTCAAGAAATACCTATGAGAAGAGTAATAAACTTGAATTTCAAGTAGGCAGTTACGCACGTAAAGGTTGGATTGATAAAAAAACCAAACGTTTAGAAGATTATCTTCATAGAATCTATGACTATGTAGAAAAAGATAGTAAAAGATGGGCTGAATTACGTAAGCGGCAGAAAATTGAAGAAGAAAAAAAAGAAGCCCAAAGAAAAATTGAAGAAGAAATAGTTAGACAAAAAGTTATTGAAGAAGCCAAGTTTAATAAATTATTGGCAGATGCCGAAAATCATAATACTGCAAATATCATTCGTTCTTACCTTAAAGCTTACAAAGCTAAATCATTTACTTCAGATAATTTAGAAATTGAATACACAAAGTATTTAGAATGGGCTAACAAAAAATCTGATGAGATAGATCCTTTAATTTTAAAATAAAATTTTTATAAAATTTTTCACCTAAAATAGTGCAGGCGTTTTTGACCCCAAGCTCAACACCCCCACTCATTCCAGTAAAGGGGAACCGCACCCCTTTGTTTATATAACAAAATATTTTTATCGTCAATAAAATTGTAACAAGGTGATAGCTGTTCTTTTTCTGATGGTCTGAATTTTTGTTATTCAAATCTTATTGTTCAACTCAAAAATTTTAAAATCATGGTAAGAATTATGAATTATAAAGAAAGAGAATCAGATGATGGTTCTACTTTCTTTGCTTTAATCATTCAAGGTGGAGTGGAATTAGTAAAAAGCAATGCAACTGGTAATTTCTATGCAACTGCAAAGAAAACTTCAATCACATCAACTTTTGATGAAGAAACATGCAAAGCTCTTTTAGGTTCTGAAATACCTGGAAAGATTGTTAAGAAACCTTGTGAACCTTACACGTTTACTGTTAAGGAAACAGGAGAGATTATTGAACTATCTCATAGATATGAGTACATACCAGAAGTACCATCAGAAAGAATTGATATGAGTGAAACTACTGTTGATGACTTCTTGAGTATTGAAAAGGCTCAGGAAAAAAATCATCCTCTTATAACCAGTTAAATTAACCAATGCCCAGAATTAATAGTTTTGGGCATTTAACTTTTTAGTTATGAATGCAATAAAAGAAATCAAAGTTTCCTATACCTCTGGAAATACAGATAAGATAAAAATTAATAGTAGTAAAGATTCTTATGAACTTTTACTTTCATGTTGGTCTAAACATTTAATAGAATTTCAAGAAGAATTTAAAGTGCTTTTGTTAAATAGAAATCACCAAGTTTTAGGAATCTACCCTCTTTCAAGAGGTGGTGTTTCAGGAACCATAGTAGATGCAAAATTAGTATTTTCTGTAGCCTTAAAATGTAATGCTTCTAGTATTATATTGGCACACAATCATCCTAGTGGCAATATAAAACCTAGTGAAGCTGATAAAAAGTTAACATTAAAATTAAAACAAGCAGGAAACTATTTAGACATTATGGTAATTGACCATATAATATTATCAAAAAATGGATACTTAAGTTTTGCAGATGAATTGTTAATGTGAGTGTGTTAATATGCCCCCTAAAATCAAGCTAAATTTTAAACTTTAATAAAGTTCAGATATATATTAATAGCGGTTTTTAATTTTCAATATCTACAAGTTCACTTAAGGTAACTCCTAAATGTTCAGCTATTTTACTTAAAGTATATAGTGTAGGATTTGTGTTACCAGCTTCTAATCTACTAAAGTTAGACTTCTCAATATTACATAGTCCAGCAACATCTTGTTGAGAAATATTCTTTTGTTCTCTCAACTCTTTAATACGTTTTCCAATAGCAATTTGAAGCTGTTTTTTGTCTGCCATTTTTATGATTACTTGACAAACAAAGTTGTTGTTTATGATAACTTATTGGTTATCATAAATGATAAATGAATATATTTGGTTAAACTTAAATTGTTAACGATGTTTTTTCAGTTTTTTGATAGAAAAGAAGATTCTTTTTTAAGACCATACTCAAATTTAGACTATTTAGATTTTAATAAAATAGGTACTTGTATAAGTACTAAGGAGAATAAAATTTTATATGACACTTACCAGACATTTGAAAAAAGAGGAAAGCGTTTTTTGGAATATAATGATGCTGGTAAACTAATTAGAATTAATGATTATTCTATAGAAGGCAATGAAAGATTTAATTATTTAATAGAATTTGACTATTATAATGAAACCCAAATTTTATGCAAAAAAATCCTTGTTGAAAGTAATTTCACCCACCATGATGAGCTATTAAAGAACTCTGAGAACACAGAATTTACAGAGGATTATTTGTCATTAACACCTAGGAAACATAATAAAATAATTGATACTGTAATTATAAATAAGACTGATAATTATAATATAGCTCCTTTATTTAAGTTTAGTGATGATTTTCATCACAAATGGATGTTTATGGATAATAATTCTAAGGAAGTGATAATTGAAGAGGATGTTCAGTATTCTATAACAAAGGAAGTTTTTTATGAAGAAGATGTTCATATTATACGTCTTAGAAAATATGATTATAATAGTCACTTAAAAA
This sequence comes from Bacteroidia bacterium, assembly GCA_030429955.1. Classification (GTDB taxonomy): domain Bacteria; phylum Bacteroidota; class Bacteroidia; order Flavobacteriales; family Flavobacteriaceae; genus CAJQLB01. Next base: position 50,019 of record JAUIGO010000002.1, on the reverse strand, counting down.
AGAAGGTTTTAACTGTATTGAAAATTCTTTCAAATGAAAATGGTAAAAATCACCCTGAAGGTTATCTTGGAGAACAGATTAGGATAGAAAATTGGTTTGATTCTGAAATTTTAGATAAGTATTTAGTGGAATTAGAATTAATAGGTACTGAAGTATATTACTACAAAAAAGGATATTTTAGTTTTCTTGAAAATGATTATTTACAGTTTGTAATTGATGTTTTTGATGATAATAATGAAAGGATTGAAAAAGGATTAGTAATTAGTAAAACACATCAAAGAAGTAATGATTTTGAAGAAAAAGTTAGCCAAGACTATATTTTAATAAAAAGGACAGGAGAAGTAGTAGAAGGAATATTGAATAAACTCTAAGAAAAAGCAATAGCTAAACTTAATGTAATTAATGTTTTAGTAAATGAATTGTATTAGTAAAGTTATTAAGGAATTAAAGACACTTTCTATTGATGGTGTTTTTTCAATGGATAAAATTGAGTTGTGGCTAATGAAATATGAAGAGGAGTATTTAAAAATTAGAAGAATAGAAGATGATAAAAGTACAATATTACTTAATGGTGAACGAGTAATATTTCCAGCTGCTTCAGAACCATCAGGCAAAGAAGGTATTTACTTGTTTTTATATGAGGCTATTGAAAAATTGTTTCAGCTACATAAAAGAGAAAATTACTTTAAACAAGAAATGGCTATTTATAAAGCAATAGAAAATGTACCCAGTGAAGTAATAGAGTGGTTAATTAAGAATGAAGAATTAGGAGCAAAAGATTATATCAATTTTTTAGATGAATATTTTGACTATGCACCAAAAGCATACGGATTAAATGAAAAGTATCATTTAAAAGTATACACTTCTACCTTTAGAGATTTTCCAGTATTTATTAATAGAGATGATTTTAAGAATACTATACAGTTTATTAAAACCTTTAATGGTATTTATTCTGAAAGATTGACGGAAATAAAGGAGTATAAGCTTAATAAGTAGCATAAATTAATTTTATTTTTAATTCAAGAACCATCTAAATCACATAAACTTTTCAAGTTAAGCTCTCTTTTAGGTATTACATAAATTGCGGATATTGCAATTTTACTAAACTAATTATTCTTTCTAAATGACTGAAACAGAACTGAAACATTTATTCAAATAATTAATAAAAAATGATAGTTAATGACAAATAGAGTTGTGTTAATTATTCGATAAATAGGCGCATGAAAATGTTTGAAGCGAAAAGAGGTAAAACTAATTTCGACTCATAATCAGGTGGTCCTTGGTTCGAGCCCAAGTGGGACCACAAAAGCAAAACTGATTCAGCAATGAATCAGTTTTTGTGTTTTTGAAACAATTATTTTAAAACTTATTTAAATAAATTTCAATAATTTTACCTTATATTTCGTTTATAAATCAAAGAGGGTGATTTTATGGGAAATGTTAACAAAAACAACATTTCATCGATAAAATATGCATTTCTTGGATGTTTTTTGCATTTGAGTTTTGATAACTCGCTTTTTTTCATACATTTACGCCCAAATGAGATTACAAAACAAGTTGAAATTAGCCTCAATCTTATTTTTATTAGTAAGTTTTGTATGTGCTGCGCAAGGGATTGATAATCCACCACCACCAATGCCTCCTCCTCCTCCAGGACTGCCTATTGATGGAGGTGTGGTTTTTATAGCTGTGTTAGGACTAATTTTTGGTACCTATAAGGCATTTAAAATAAACAAGTCAAAAGAGGTTAGCAATTAGACAGTTGTTAATCTTTTTACATATTTTCCTATTACATCAAACTCCAGATTAACATTGCTCCCTTTACTTATATGCTTGAAAGTAGTATGTTCAAAAGTATAAGGAATAATAGCAACACTAAAGGCGCTATCTTTTGAGTCTATAACTGTTAAGCTAACACCATTTACAGTTATAGAACCCTTTTCAATAGTGATGTTACCAAAAGATTTTTCATAATTAAAGGTGAATATCCAACTTCCGTTAGATTCCTTTATGTCTGTGCAAGTCCCAATTTGATCAATATGGCCTTGAACAATATGTCCATCTAGCCTATCACCTAACTTCATGCCTCTTTCAAGGTTGACAATATCATTTTTGTTTAGCTCACCAAGGCATGTTTTTTTCAAAGTTTCATCAATAGCTGTAACAGTATATTCTGAGTCATTAATGCTTACAACAGTTAAACAAACACCATTATGCGCAACACTTTGATCAATTTTTAATTCATGAGTAAAAGCACATTTTACTGTAATACTCAAGTTTCCGTTAACGCGTTCAAGGTTGGTAATTTCGCCTAAATTTTCTATGATGCCTGTAAACATATTTTTCTGAGTTTATTTGACTAAATTTGTTCAGGCAAAATTACAAACTAATATTATCATTTGTTGATGAGAAAAGAAGAAAAAATAAGAGTTGGAATTTCAATAGGTGATCTTAATGGAATAGGTGGCGAAATCATTTTAAAAACCTTTGAAGATAATCGTGTCTTAGAGTTTTGTACACCAATTATTTTTGCATCATCAAAAGTAATTTCCTTTTTAAAAAACCACTTTAAAAGCGAGATTAATTTTAACACTATTCATAAAGCAGAACAAGCCATCCATGGAAAAATTAATGTTGTAAATCTTTGGAAAGAAAATATAAACATTGAATTTGGGAAAGAAGATGCTAAAATTGGCGAATACGCAATAAAATCTCTAATTGCCGCAACTCAAGAGCTTAAAAACGGTAATATTGATTTGCTTTTAACGGCACCAATAAACAAGCACTCAATACAATCTAACGATTTTAATTTTCCTGGGCATACAGATTATTTAGCTAAAGAATTGGAAGGAAAAAGCTTGATGTTTATGGTAACTGAAAACCTAAAAGTAGGTTTACTAACAGATCATGTTCCAATTAAGGATATTGCTTCACATATCACAGAAGCGTTAATTACATCTAAGATTGAAACCATATATAGCACACTAAAAATTGATTTTGCAATCAGGAAACCTAAAATTGCTGTTTTAGGAATAAACCCTCACACTGGAGACAATGGTGTTATTGGTACAGAAGATGACACCATTTTAAGACCAGCACTTAAAAAAATAAGAGAAACAGGAAAACTAGTCTACGGACCTTATGCTGCGGACAGTTTTTTTGGGTCTAACAATTATAAAAATTTTGATGCCATAGTTGCTACTTACCATGACCAAGGTTTAATCCCTTTTAAAACACTATCCTTTGGGCAAGGCGTTAACTTTACAGCAGGCTTGAATAAAGTAAGAACATCACCAGATCACGGAACAGCTTATGAAATTGCAGGAAAAGGCATTGCAGACGCAAGCTCTTTTAGCGAAGCACTTTTCACAGGAATCAAGATTGTAAACAACAGAAAGATTCATAAAAGATTAACCAAGAACCCTCTTAAAAACCAAGAACAAAAGATATAAACAAAAAAATGTTTATAACCAATGCAAGCTTAATAAAATTTTATATATTTGCACGCTCGAAATAAATGTGATAATGAAGCCTTTGAAAGAGTTTAATATTCAATTTATAGGATTAAAGTTAGGAGAACATCATTTCGAGTATGATATTGACAAAAAGTTCTTTGAGGAGTTTGAATACAATGAATTTAATGATGCAGATCTAAAAATTAATCTGGTTTTAAATAAAAAAACCACATTATTAGAATTGCATTTTAAAGTTTCAGGAACCGTAAACGTTAATTGCGACTTAACCAATGAACCTTATGATCAAGAAATCAATAATGATTTTGATTTGGTTGTAAAGTTTGGAAATGAGTATAATGATGAAAATGAAGACATACTTATTATACCACATGGTGAGTACGAAATTAATGTAGCACAATATATATATGAACTTATTGTGTTATCTGTTCCAACTAAACTTATACATCCAGGAGTAATAGACGGAACACTAGATTCAGAAATACTAAAAAAACTCGAAGAATTAAGTCCAAAAGACGCAGACACAAAAAATGATAATGAGGAAACAGATCCTCGATGGAATACTTTAAAGAAATTATTAACAGATAAATAATATAGAAAATGGCACATCCTAAAAGAAAAATCTCGAAAACAAGAAGAGATAAGAGAAGAACACATTACAAAGCATCTGTTCCTCAAATTGCTACGTGTCCTACAACAGGTGAAGCACATTTATACCATAGAGCACATTGGCACGAAGGTAAGCTTTACTATAGAGGTCAAGTGTTAATTGACAACTCACAAGAAGAAAACGCAGCATAACTATTATGCATGCATACAATAAAGCGCTCACTTGTGAGCGTTTTTTTTATGATATATTTTTCTGTAAAACAAAAACAACCTATTTTGTGCAATAATTGTTCAAAAAATAGTATTTTCAACTTGTTTTTGACCAATTTAGCTCAATTTTCATCATTTTTTGTTTAAGATAATACAAAATTATGAGTAAAATAACCGCAGCCATTACAGCTGTTGGCGCTTATGTGCCAGATTATGTGTTGACCAACAAAATATTAGAAACAATGGTTGATACAAACGATGAATGGATTACTACACGAACAGGAATAAAAGAACGTAGAATCCTTAAAGAAGAAGGCAAAGGAACCTCATTTCTTGCCATTAATGCAGCCAACGATTTAATAAAGAAAAGAGGTATTGACCCAAAAGATATTGAATTGGTAATCGTTGCTACCGCAACTCCAGACATGAAAGCGGCATCAACAGCAGCATACACTGCAACACAAATAGGAGCTGTAAATGCATTTTCTTTTGATCTTGAAGCAGCTTGCTCAAGCTTTTTATTCGGAATGTCTACAGCTGCCAAGTATATAGAATCTGGTCGTTACAAAAACGTATTACTTATAGGCGCAGACAAAAACTCTTCATTTATAAATTATAAAGATCGTGCAACATGCATCATTTTTGGAGATGGAGCAGGAGCCGTATTATTTGAACCTAACCATGAAGGATTAGGCCTTCAGGATGAACTTTTGAGAAGTGACGGATCGGGGAGAGAGTTTTTACAAGCAACTTATGGTGGCTCATCATATCCATCAACACCTGAAGCTGTAGCAGAAGGTAAACATTATGTTTTTCAAGATGGAAAAACAGTTTTTAAAAATGCCGTTTTCAATATGGCAGATGTTGCAGTTAAAATTTTAGAAAGAAACAACCTTACCAAAAACGATATTGCATTTTTAGTAGCACATCAAGCAAATAAGCGTATAATTGACGCAACAGCCAATAGGATAGAACTTGAAAGCGAAAAAGTAATGATGAATATTGAAAAATATGGCAACACTACATCTGCAACTTTACCGTTATTATTAAACGATTACGAAAAACAACTAAAAAAAGGAGATAACTTAATTTTTGCTGCCTTTGGAGGCGGATTTACTTGGGGCTCAATTTATTTAAAATGGGCTTATAATTCTTAAACTATACTAACTATAAATATTGAAATTATGGATTTAAAAGAGATTCAAAACTTAATCAAATTTGTTGCCAAATCTGGAGCAAGTGAGGTTAAACTTGAAATGGAAGATGTGAAAATTACCATCAAGACGGCATCTGATTCTGAAACCACAATAGTTCAACAAATACCAGTTTCACAACAAATACCACAACAAGCAGCTCCAGTTGCACAACCAGCTCAGCCACAACCTGTAGCAGTTGAAGCCTCAACAAGCCAAGCAGCAGATTCAAAATACATTACTATAAAATCTCCAATTATTGGAACGTTTTACAGAAAACCTTCACCAGACAAACCTTTGTTTGTTGAAGTTGGTCAGTCTATTTCTGAAGGAGACGTACTTTGTATTATAGAAGCAATGAAATTGTTCAACGAAATTGAATCTGAAGTTTCTGGAACAATTGTGAAGATTTTAGTTGACGATTCTTCACCAGTAGAATTTGATCAACCATTATTTTTGGTAGATCCTTCATAACCATTTAATTCTGAAACTTCAGAATTGAAATTTTAAAATTAAAAGTTATGTTTAAAAAAATATTAATTGCTAACAGAGGCGAAATAGCACTTCGTGTTATTAGAACATGCAAAGAAATGGGTGTAAAAACAGTTGCTGTTTATTCTACAGCTGATGCTGAAAGTTTACATGTTAAATTTGCAGACGAAGCTGTTTGTATTGGACCTCCACCAAGTAGCGAATCCTATTTAAAAATATCAAACATTATTGCAGCAGCAGAAATAACCAATGCTGATGCTATTCATCCTGGTTATGGTTTTTTATCAGAAAACGCCAGATTTTCAAAAATATGTGCAGAACACGATATTAAATTTATTGGAGCGTCACCAGAAATGATTGATAAAATGGGTGACAAAGCGAACGCTAAAGCCACCATGAAAGCCGCAGGTGTACCATGTGTGCCAGGAAGCGATGGCGTAATAAAATCATATGAAGAGTGCGAAAAAGTAGCTAAGGCAACAGGTTATCCAGTAATGCTAAAAGCTTCAGCTGGAGGTGGCGGAAAAGGAATGCGTGCAGTTTGGAAACCAGAGAAACTAAAAGAAGCTTGGGATTCAGCAAGACAAGAATCTAAAGCTGCTTTTGGAAATGACGATATGTACATGGAAAAACTTATTGAAGAGCCACGTCATATAGAAATTCAAATTGTTGGTGACTCAACAGGAAGAGCATGTCATCTATCAGAAAGAGATTGCTCAATACAAAGACGTCATCAAAAATTGACCGAAGAGACACCTTCGCCTTTTATGACAGATGAGTTGAGAGAAAAAATGGGACTTGCAGCTGTAAAAGCAGCAGAATACATTAAGTATGAAGGAGCAGGAACTATCGAATTTTTAGTTGATAAGCACAGAAATTTCTATTTCATGGAAATGAATACTCGAATTCAAGTTGAGCATCCAATTACAGAACAAGTGATTGATTTTGATTTGATACGCGAGCAAATCTTAGTGGCTGCAGGTGTACCAATTTCAGGTAAAAACTATACTCCAAACCTACATTCTATTGAGTGCAGAATCAATGCTGAAGATCCTTTTAATGGTTTTAGACCATCACCAGGACGTATTACCACTTTGCATGCACCTGGAGGTCATGGAGTCCGTTTAGATACTCATGTTTACGCAGGTTATAGTATTCCTCCAAATTATGATTCAATGATTGCTAAGCTTATCACTACAGCTCAAACACGTGAAGAGGCTATTAATAAAATGAAGCGAGCCTTAGATGAGTTTGTTATTGAAGGCATTAAAACAACTATTCCGTTTCATAGACAATTGATGGAGCATCCAGACTATTTAGCAGGGAATTACACTACAAAATTTATGGAAGATTTTGTAATGAAACCAGAAGTAGTTGAATAATAAAAAAAGCTCCGAAATTTTTTCGGAGCTTTTTTTATTAATACATTTAGTGCATGTTAAAAAAGCGTATTATTAAAACTACTGAGATGCCTTGGATTTTTATTCCAGGGTTATAACGCTTCTATCATCCTTTTTTTAACAGAATCAATATTTAATTTTATAAATCATGAAAAACATAATAGTACTAGGTGCTGGAATGGTAGGTAGCGCAATGGCAATTGACTTATCAAAAAAATATAAGGTTACATTAACAGACCTAAGTTTAAACACTTTAAATAAAGTAAAACAAAAATGTTCAAACCTTGAAACAAGTCAGTTGGATGTGACTAACATAAATGCATTAAAAGAAACACTCAAACCTTTCGACTTGGTTATCTGTGCAGTACCAGGATTTTTAGGGTTCAATACATTAAGAGCAATTATTGAAGCAAAAAAGAACGTTATTGATATTTCATTTTTTCCAGAAAATTCTTTGAAGCTTGATGCTTTGGCAAAAGAAAACAATGTCACAGCAATTGTTGATTGTGGTGTTGCTCCAGGCATGGATAATATCATACTTGGTTATTATAACGAACAATTAGAACTTACAGATTTTGAATGCTTGGTAGGTGGTTTACCAAAAGTAAAAAAATGGCCTTTTTGTTATAAAGCACCATTTTCTCCTGTTGATGTTATTGAAGAATACACTCGTCCAGCAAGATATGTTGAAAACGGAAAGGAAATAGTAAGGGAACCATTGACAGATTGTGAATATGTTGAGTTTGATAGTGTAGGAACTTTAGAATCTTTTAATTCTGATGGTTTAAGATCCATTATTTACACGATGCCTCACATTCCTAATATGAAAGAAAAAACCTTGCGCTATCCAGGGCATGTTGAATATATAAGAGTTCTGAAAGAAAGTGGATTTTTTAGCGATCAACCAATAGATTTGAACGGAACAACAGTTTCACCATTAGAGTTTACTAGTAAAATTTTGTTTAATGAATGGAAACTTAATGAAACCGAAGAAGAACTTACAGTGATGCGAGTTACCGTAAAAGGGAAAAACAAAAAAGGACAAATAGAAGAAGTTATTTATAATCTTCACGATGAATATTGCTCAGAAACCAATACAGCCTCTATGTCAAGAACTACAGGCTATACCGCAACAGCAGCGGCTAATTTATTTTTAGAAGGGTTGTTTACTGAAAAAGGTGTTTTTCCACCAGAACTTGTAGGTAAACATGAAGCGTGCTTCAACTATTTTATAAAGTATTTAGAAGACAGAAATGTGTTTTATAAAAAAACCACTAAAATAATTTCTTAGTACTTGTGAGTCTTAAAGAACAATTGTTTTTAGTGTGTAGAGACTTTATATCTAAGAAAAGATTAGTTATTGAAAATGTAATTTCAGAAATTGAAACTTCACTTCAATCCGAAACCAAAAGTAGCGCAGGAGATAAACATGAAACTGGAAGAGCAATGCTTCAGTTGGAACGAGAAAAAGCAGGAAACCAATTAGCTGAAATTGATAAACAAGAGGAACATTTATCAAAAATAGACATTTCTAAAGCAAATACTACAGTGAGTTTAGGAAGTGTGGTTTTTACAACAGAGGCTAGTTATTTTTTAGCAATAGGAGTTGGTGAAATAATAGTTGATAATCGAAAATTTTATGCTGTTTCTACTAAAGCTCCAATAAGCCAAGCTTTACTTGGAAAAAGAGTAGATGATAACATTGTTTTCCGAAATAGAAAATTCAAAATTATACATCTCATTTAAAATCTATACAAACCTTGGTATTATTAGCCAAACAGTTACTGTGTTCAAAAAAGATGATTTCATTATTGAAAAAAGATTCAATTAAGAAGTAGTGACCTTTAAAATAAGATTGTTTAACAACAACTTCTATTTCTGATTTATCAACAACCTTTAATTGATGCGCATAAACAATCGTATCATCAATAAGATTAAACTCATCAAAAAAAGAAGCAATTAAAGGTGTTTTCGGGTTTGTGAATAGTGTTTGAGGGCTGCCACACATTTCTATCTTTGAATTATGTAAAACAAGCATAGAATCTGCATAACCAAGCACGTCACCTTTATCATGTGTGGCGACAATGCATGTAATTTTCTTTTCTTTCAGATGCCTAAATAACTTTCTTCTTAGCGACTGTTTTTTAAAATTATCTATGTGGCTAAAAGGCTCATCAAGTAAGATAATCTCTGGCTCTTTAGCAATAGCCCTAGCCAAAGCAACACGTTGTTTTTGACCACCACTTAAGTTTTTAACTTTGAATTTTGCAAAATCTTCGAGTTCTACCACTTCAAGGAGTTCGTTTATACGATTCTTTTTTTCTTTTGGAAAAAAGTTGGACAAAAATTTGCCCACATTTTCTTCAACAGACGTAAAAGGCATCAAATCAAATTCTTGAGAAACATATTTTATAAAATCGTAACCCACAACTAGATTGTAGTTAGGTCCAAGTATTTTTTTTTCATTCCATATTATTTGCCCTTCACTTAAATCGTATTCACCATAAAGCAACTTTAATAATGTACTTTTACCAGAACCACTTTCACCTATTATAGACAGATGTTCACCTTTATTTACTGAAAAGGAAACACCGTTGAGTACATTGGTTTTACTATAACCAAAAGTTATGTTTTTTACATTTAGCATTGCACAAAAATAGAATAAAAAAATTCGCCTCAAAGAAGCGAATTTTAAATCAAGAAAACATAAACCAATATATTATTGCTTGATAAATTTTTGGGTTTTAATAACACCATTATTTATAACCCTTAAAATGTAATTTCCAGAACTTAATTCTGAAACATCGATAGTGTTAGAGTTAAATCGGTCATTTAAAACACGTTTACCTGTTATATCAAATACCGAAAAAATGGCATTTTCAAAACCATAATTTGCATTAAGATTAAGCAATCCTTTAGTAGGGTTTGGATATAAAATCAAATCATTTTCAAGGGTTGATTCTAAACTTAAAGTCTCTCCTTCTGTAATACATAGTGTATCGTTAATTGATGGATTAACAACAACATCAACAGTTCCAGAAGGCCAATAAACAGTAACAGTATTAATTGAAGTGTCTGTACCCAAGCCAAAATGTGAATTTAAAGAACTCATATATGCAAAACCTTCAGCACTTCTTACATCTCTTATTTGAGCTTTTTTTGAAGAGCTATTATTAAAGCTTGGACTGCTTACCTCAATTCTCGCTCCAATGCCATTTATGTTACTATTTGTACCTGTTAAACATACTTTTAGCCAATTATTCGAGTTGCCATCATTGTAGTAAATTAAGCCATTAAAAACATCCAAGAAACCATCGTTATTTAAGTCTCCAACGGCACCTTCTTGAGGTATACCAGATGAAAGAATTGTAAAGGTTCCGTCACCATCATTGATAAGAATATTTCCGTTTGAATAGATATCTATATAGCCATCATTGTTAAAATCAAACGGTTGGTTTTCATGACCTTTATCGGTAAAAACATCTAAACCAGAGCTTGCCGTAACATCAGCAAAAACACCGTTATTGTTTTGCATAAGTTTATGAGGTTCTAATGTAAGAGAAGAGCCAACAAAGCAATCCATATCACCATCACTATCATAATCTCCCCAGGCTGAAGACCAAGTTGACAAAGGGTCATTCATGTTTGCAGCAATACTTACCTCAGTAAAGGAAAGGTTTCCATTGTTTCTGAATAATTGATTTTTTCTTCTTTCTTCTAAACCTCCACATTTTGCAATAAACAAATCTGCATCACCATCACTATCATAATCTACCCATACGGAGCCATAGTTTCCGCCAGAAGAGTAAACACCTAAACCTCCAGCAATAGGAGCTCCAGGGTCATCACCTTCCCATAAAGTTAGAGTTGAGCCATTGTTAATGAAATACTCGTTTGGAGCAGTATCATCACAAAGAAAAACATCTAGGTTACCATCGTTGTCAAAATCGACAAAATTGGTGCGTTGTGTAAAAATACTATGGCTTGTAGCAGCTATTTCGTAGCCATTTCCGCCAGCTTTTGCTTTTACCACATGCGCTCCATCACTATTGCCATACACCAAATCGTTATAGCCATTTCTATCAAAATCTCCAGCAGCCATGCTCCATCCAGCAGTATAAATGCCTCCAGTTAATGAATGGCTTACTTTATTGAAGGTACCATTGGTTTGTTGGTAATTAACTGTAATAATTGAAGAAGTAATAGAAACTATATCATCTAAAGAATCACCATTCATATCAACAGCTCCTCTATCAATTCCAGGAGCCGAGATTGTAGCAGTTGTAAACGATACTGTAGGAGGTATAATGGTTTCACTTAGTTCAAAATCAAATCCAAAAGGACTACTAGGATTCCAATAATTATCCCAAGCAATATAATAGGTTTCACCAGCTTGAGCGCTAAAAGTTGTACTCGATAAAAAGTTTGAACCACCAACATCATCATTCCCAGCAACACACTGTAGACTTCCACAAGAACCTGAATATATTTGTACTCTTGTATCTTTGCCACTATTTTGTGATAGATTGGAACTCACAGTAACAAAATAATTTGCTGAGGGTATATATCTGTACCACTCACCGTTTTGTGCAACAGATGTACCACCACTACAAATAGTAGAAGGCGCTGTTCCATTTACATCTGAAATATTAAAAACACCTGGACCAGAAATAGGTGTTGCGTTATTGGCATTAGCACAAGTATCTGAACTTGTTTGCGCAAAAGAAACTATAGGTATAATTGCTATAGCAAATAAAATTAGTACTACTCTTTTCATAATATATTGGTTTATTAATAGCCTTTTTTTAATTACAGTCAGTGCTAAGTGAATTAATCCATTCTTCAATTAATGTTAAGCCTTCATCGTGTTTTTGTACTCTGCCAATAATTGGCATTTTATATTGATCTTCTGTTGAGTTCATCCTAAAATATAGAGCAGATCTTTCCAGAACACCAGGTTTCACAACATGTGAGATAGTTGGGTTTATATAGAAAACAGACTCTACACAGACACCAAGATTACTTATGTCTGCAGTTTTATTGAATTCAAATCGCATGGAAGCATAATTACAATATCCATCATTTGAATGACAGTGAGCACAATTGATATCAAAATAAGATCTTACTCTAAGATCAAGTGGTTGCGACTCGTCCTGCCAATCAACTACTGAAACGATATTGGCTGGTAAATTATCTTCTAAATATCCAAACTCAACCCATTTTTTAAGCTGGTTCTTTAAACCATCATTGAACATCAGTTTGCTATTTAAGTTTTGTGGTTTAGTACCAATGGGCTCAATAACATCTGATTTGTTATGGCATGTAAAACATTCACTATAATTAGGTATTTTATAAGTAACATTTTTTTCTGTATTGTCATGTAACAAGTCAACATTTACAAAACTGCCTTCAGTAGTGTATGTCGCTTCTGTTTGTTGTTCGTTCCATTTATAATTTGCCATGATCCATTCACTCTCTTTCTTTATAAGTAATCGAGTTTCAATCATTTTAGCAGTATTATCAGGAAGGACATTTTCAAAATAATGGGTAGTTACCAAAACAGATCCAGTTGGAAAATCTAAAACAGAATAATCATTTACATAGATGGCTGTTGAGTCTTTTGGCATCCAAACAAATGTTTTAGCGTTTGCATAATCAATAAAAAGACTACTGATGATTTTGTAAGGAAGAACACCATAAACAGGGTTTAAATCAGCCATGTTACCCTCAAAAAAATTATATTCAGAGAGAGTTTCATAAGGTACAGTTGATAAATCTAAAGTAACTGGAGAAATTTTTGGAGCTTCAATGTCTGTATAACCATCATCTTTTGTACATGAGGCTATCAGAACTAATGCAAAAATTAGCGCAAGTGACTTATAGGTATATGTCTTAAACATTTATAGGAAATTTGGAAAGCTAATATATACAAAACCTCAAATGCTCTAAGAATTAATTAGTTATAATGCAAAAAATTCTATATAAGATGTTCAGATAATGAAGATAAATTTTAAAATATAGATTAAAGTAGGTTTTTTGCCGATAAATACTCGGCAATCTGAACAGCATTAGTTGCAGCGCCTTTTCTTAAATTGTCACTAACAATCCACATATTTAAGGAGTTAGGTTGAGATTCGTCTCTTCTAATTCTTCCAACAAAAACATCATCTTTTCCATTGGCATAAATTGGCATAGGATAAACGTTTACATCTGGATTATCTTGAACAGTCACACCTTCAGTATTATTTAGTATTTGTCTTACTTCGTTTACATCAAAATCAGTTTCAAACTCAATATTTACAGATTCACTATGACCTCCAGCAGTTGGAATTCGCACTGCAGTTGCAGTCACAGCAATAGTTCTATCATCAAGAATTTTCTGTGTTTCTCTTACCAATTTCATTTCTTCTTTGGTATAGCCATTATTTTCAAAAACATCACAGTGAGGCAGTGCATTTTGATGAATTGGATAAGGATAGGCCATTTCTCCTTTTACTCCAGCCAACTCGTTTTCTAACTGCTTAACAGCTTTAACTCCAGTTCCAGTAATAGATTGATAGGTGGATATGACTAAACGTTTAATTTTATATTTTGAGTGCAAAGGCGCTAATACTAAAACCATTTGAATGGTTGAGCAGTTTGGGTTTGCAATAATTTTGTCTTCTTTGGTAAGTGTATTCGCATTTATTTCTGGAACGATGAGCTTTTTGGTGTGATCCATTCGCCAAGCAGAAGAATTATCAACTACAGTAGTTCCAACTTCAGCAAACTTTGGAGCCCATTCCAAAGACGTGCTTCCTCCAGCCGAAAATAATGCGATATCAGGTTTTGCGTTAACAGCATCTTGAAGAGAAACAACTTTATAATTGTTGTTTTTGAAACTAATTTCCTTTCCCACACTTCGTTCTGAAGCAACAGGTATTAATTCACTTATTGGAAAATTTCTTTCTTCCAAAATTTTCAACATAACTTGACCAACCATTCCTGTTGCGCCAACTACAGCTACTCTCATAAGACCTAAAATTTGAAAAACAAAAGTAGATAATAAAAATAGAAAGGCATAAAAAAACCACTCATTTAAAGAGTGGTTTTTTTAATTCTAAAAAAGACAATTATTTTTTAAGAAGATCTCTAATTTCAGCTAATAGATCATTATCTGAAGGTCCAGCTGGAGCTTCAGGAGCAGGCTCTTCTTTTTTCTTCATTTTATTTACTCCTTTTATAACCATAAACATTACAAAAGCAACAATAATAAAATCAATAAGATTAGTTAGGAATTCTCCCCACATCAAGGCAACTTCTCCAGTCATATTTCCAGCTTCATCAAGAACACCTTCCTGTAAAATCATTTTTTGATCTTTAAAATCTGATTTAAAGACTAACCCAATTAAAGGTGATACAATTCCACCTGTAAAGGAAGACACTATTTTGTTGAAAGCAGCACCCATTACAAAGGCTACGGCAATATCAACCAAATTGCCTTTCATGGCAAACTCTTTGAATTCTTTAAGCATAATTTAATGTATTAGTTATTAGTGGGTTAAAAATAGCGAAAAAACTTAAGTGTTAAAAAAAACTTAAACTTAATTTGAAAATTTCCGTTTAATTCGTCGTGAAATGGAAGTAATCAATTCATAAGAAATCGTTTCTGAAGCACTTGCTAAATCTTCGGCTGTGTGGTTTTTGTCAAAGATTACAACTTCGTCACCTTCTTTACATTCAATATTTGTAATATCTATCATAATCATATCCATACAAACATTGCCTACTATAAATGCTTTTGTGTCATTCACATAAACAAATCCTTTTCCGTTTCCATATTGCCTGCCCAAGCCATCAGCATGACCAATTGGAATGGTTGCGATTTTTTTTAAATCTGCACTTTTATAAGCCCTATTATAACCAACAGTCTCTCCTTTTTCAATCTTATGAATTTGAGATATGATTGATTTTAATGAAGCAATAGGAATTAAGTTTTTGTTTTCTTTTTCTGAGTTTCCAAAACCATACAAGCCAATACCACATCTCACCATATCTAAATGCGCTTCAGGATAATTTAAAACACCAGATGTATTACATATATGCAATAATGGTTTATAACCAATTTGTTTTGTGAAGCTTTCAGCTATGGATTTGAAGTTTGAAATTTGGGCTTTAGTAAACGTTTGCTCATTTAAATCTTCACTTGCAGCTAAATGTGAAAAAATAGACTTTACATACAAAGCATTGCTCTCCGTTAATTTTGAAACAATATAATCAACATCATTTTCCCAGAATCCCAATCTATTTAGTCCAGTATTAAACTTAATATGGACTGGATAGTTTTCCTGGTTTTGCGCTTTGGCAACATCCAAAAACTCGTTTAAAACTTTGGCATTATAAAGACTTGGCTCCAGACAACGGTCAATAACTGTTTTAAACGTTACTGGTTGAGGATGCAATACAAGAATCGGTTTTGTAATGCCAGCATCACGAAGTGCAACACCTTCAGAAGTAAAAGCTACTGCAAAATAATCAACATTTAAGTTTTGCAGATGTAGCGCAATTTTATCAGCATCACTCCCATAAGCAAATGCTTTTACTACAGCTAAAAATCTAGTATTTTCTTGAAGTTTTGATTTTAGATGATTATAATTATGCTCAAGTGCACCTAAATCAATTTCTAAAATGGTTTCTTGAGTTTTAGCCATTTCCTGTTTTTAGTTTAGGAGAGATTTCTTCAGCTTCATTAACCTTGATGTTTCTTACTTTATCTCTGAGCATGGACTTATAATAGGCTGCCCTGCTTAATGGCTCATACTCCTCAACTTCACCTAACAAAACCAAATCATCACTTTTGGCTTTTCTATAACTGTATTGCGCTAAATTTCCTGTTCTTGTGCACACTGCATGTACTTTGGTCACGTATTCTGCTGTTGCCATAAGGTTTGGCATTGGGCCAAAGGGGTTGCCTTTAAAATCCATGTCTAAACCAGCAACAATAACACGAACACCTTTATTGGCTAAGTCATTACAAACTCTTACAATTTCATCATCAAAAAACTGGGCTTCGTCAATACCAACCACATCGCAACCATCTGCCAAAATAGGAATGTTTGCAGCTGCTGGAACTGGAGTTGAACGGATTTCGTTGGCATCATGAGACACCACTTTGTCTTCGTCATATCGCACATCAATTGCAGGTTTAAAAATTTCGACCTTTTGTTTTGCAAATTGAGCACGCTTCAATCGTCGTATCAATTCTTCTGTTTTACCAGAAAACATTGATCCACAGATGACTTCAATCCATCCAAATTGTTCTTTATGATTTACTGTATTTTCGAGAAACATTTCGTAAATTTAACACTAAAACGAAGTAAACTTTCGTTTCTATAAAGGTGAAGCAAATTTATTAAAAATCAAAAACCTAAATTGCATAAAATTTAAAAGTTATGAAGAAGAAATTGGAATCAGATTTAATTAGCATTGCGCACAGGATTCTAAAATTGAAAGGCAAGGAAGATGTTAACAGATTACATGCTGAAGTTGCTCAACTATATGAAAAATTAACTGTTTTAAAATTTGCCCAAGACAATTTTGAAGATGATATGCCAACCATTGGAAGTGGTACATCTTTTTTTGATACTATGGAAAGAACGTTTAACAACAAAGTAAGCGATACCATTGAAGTTGAAGACCAGATTTATGTAAATGTAGATGATTCTGAAGATGATGGCATTTTTGAGCCAGTGATGGAAAAAATAAAAGACATGGTCGCTCAAATGCCTGAAGAAACACACGCTGTAGATGCCATGGTAGAGTCTGTAATACCAAATGGCAAAACAAAAAAGAATGAATTGGAAGAATTAGTGGCAGATTTTCAAGAAATGCCAGTTTTTGAGCCACTAGCTGAAGCAATTAAACGCAAAACAGATAATGATAAAAAATCATTGAACGATAAACTAAAAAGGGACGGTTTTGCTATTGGACTTAATGATAAGTTAGCTTTTATAAAACATCTTTTTGATGGTAAAAGTGAAGATTACGAGCGTGTTCTTTCTCAAATAAACACATCTTCAACCTATGAAGAAGCCAATACTTTAATTCAAAACATTATCAAACCAGATTATAACCATTGGGAAGGAAAAACTGAATTTGAAGAACGCTTCATGGAAATCATTGAAAGTAAGTTTGATTAGATTTCCATTTTCATGGAAAATATTATGAGTAAACTCTACATCGTTCCAACACCAATTGGAAATCTTAAGGACATGACGTTTAGAGCCATTGAGGTTTTAAAGGAAGTCGATTTAATTCTTGCCGAAGACACGCGTACTTCAGGTAAATTATTGAAGCATTTCGATATTGCTACACCTTCACAATCGCATCACATGCACAATGAGCACAAAACGGTTGAAGGATTAATTAATAAGTTAAAAAGCGGAACAACAATAGCATTAATCAGCGATGCTGGAACTCCAGCCATTTCAGATCCTGGATTTTTACTCACAAGAGCTTGTATTGAAAACAACATTGAAGTGGATTGCCTTCCAGGAGCCACAGCTTTTGTTCCAGCTTTGGTGAATAGTGGTTTACCTAACGATAAATTTGTATTTGAAGGATTTTTACCTGTAAAGAAAGGACGTCAAACACGACTTTTAATATTGGCAGAAGAAACCAGAACCATCATTTTTTACGAAAGTCCGCATAAACTCTTAAAAACACTCTCTAACTTTTGTGAGTATTTTGGTGAGGACAGACAAGTTTCGGTATCTAGAGAACTCACAAAACTCTATGAAGAAACCATAAGAGGAACTGCTAAAGAGGTCTTAGAGCATTACACAAGCAAACCACCTAAAGGTGAAATAGTGATAATAGTTGCTGGGAAAATCAAATAATTGTTTTTTATAAAGAACAAAAAAATGTCATTGTTGTTGTTTGAAACAAACATTTTTTCATATTTTGGTTTTTAAAACCAAACAATTATGGATAGCTTATTTGAAACCCAAGAACAACTTTTAACTAGCCTTTCCAAAAAGGAACGCTACCTATTATCCGAAATAGATTGGACCAATAGGTTAATAGGGATAAAAGGAGCAAGAGGCTCTGGAAAAACCACGCTTTTATTTCAGCATATAAAATTTAAACTTTCAAAAGAAGCGGAGCCATTATATGTTTCTTTAGATAATCTATATTTTTTAGACAACACATTATTATCATTAGCCAAAGAGTTTGTGCTGCGAGGAGGAACACATTTGTATTTAGATGAAGTTCATAAATACCCAAACTGGTCAAGGGAACTCAAACTTATATACGACCAGTTTCCTAAGTTAAAAACAGTATTTACATCTTCTTCAATTTTAGAAATCTATAAAGGAGAATCCGATTTAAGCCGAAGAGCAGTAACGTATCATTTAAAAGAACTGTCGTTTAGAGAGTATATTCTCTTTGAAAAAGGCATCGAAATTCCTAAAATCACATTAAAGGAATTATTAAATAACCATAAGTTTATAGCACAAGACATTAAAAATAAAATTCCATCTCCAATAAAAGCGTTTGAAGATTATTTAAAACATGGAGCTTATCCTTTTTATTTGGAAAACAAAAAAAGTTATGCGATTAAATTAAGTCAGATAATCAATTTGATTTTGGAAATTGATTTAAGTGCAGTAGAAAACATGACGTATGAGGATAGCCGAAAAGTAAAAAAACTATTAGTTGCAATTGCCCAAAGCGCACCTTTTACGCCTAATATTTCAAAATTAAGCGAACGCTTGGGAATGTCCAGAGGGTTTTTGTTAAATGCTATTAAACTATTAAATAGAGCCGATTTGGTTATGGAGTTGTTTAAACCCACAAAAGGCGTAGGAGCATTGACCAAACCTGAAAAATTGTATTTAAACAATACAAACTTGGTCTATGCATTGGGAAAACAAAACTCAGAAATAGGAACGATAAGAGAAACCTTTTTTGCCAACCAAATGAAGAATTTACACGATATTCATTTAGCTGATAAAGGCGATTTTATAATTGACAAAACCTACACTTTTGAAATTGGAGGCAAAGGGAAAACAGCAAAACAAATACAGGACGTTAAAAATGGCTATATTGTAAGGGATGATATGGAAGTGGGAAGCCTTAATGTAATACCCTTATATGTTTTTGGGTTTTTATATTGATTAGTATGAATGATTTACTTCACAATATTAGACAATGCACTATTTGTTCTAAACATTTAGCACTTGGTCCACGACCTGTCGTATCTGCACATCCAGATTCAAAAATTGTCATTATTGGTCAAGCACCAGGAACTAAAGTCCATAACTCTGGAATTCCTTGGGACGATGCTAGTGGAAAGCAATTGCGTAAATGGCTCAATGTTTCTGATGAAGATTTTTATAACGAAACCAAATTTGCTATTGTACCAATGGGATTTTGTTACCCAGGAAAAGGAAAAAGTGGCGATTTACCACCACGACCAGAATGCGCACCTCAATGGCATCAAGCCTTATTTGATTTTATGCCAAATGTTGAATTAGTGATTCTTATAGGCATGTATGCACAGAATTATTACTTAAAGGATAAAGCAAAAAGAACCTTAACTGAAACGGTTGCCAATTATAAAGCGTATTTACCAAGCTATTTCCCATTACCACATCCTTCGCCACGGAATCGATTTTGGTTAACAAAGAACCCTTGGTTTGAGGTTGAGGTTGTGCCTGAGTTAAAGAAAAAAGTAACCATATTACTTCCATAATTTAGTAAAGACAAACTTGACTTTGGTTTCTTTAATAAAATTTTCAACATCTTTTATGGTAGCTTTTGGGTAAAAGATTCTTAAAAAGAATATTTGTAGAATGTTACGAATTCCAATCGAGTTAAGAATTACAGCCAAAGCCAACCATTTTAAATAAATTTCCATATTTACTATTATTTAAAGGCTAATCTAAATCACTTGAATTAATCCCGTTGTGACGTGGTTCAAATGTCAGCTTTTGTTTGTTTGGCTAAACTAATTCAATGCCTCAAAAAACTTTAAGACATGAAATTCAACTGCTAACTTTATTAGGAGTAAATGTAGATTGAAATGAAATCATAAAAAAGGACATTAAAATTCTCTTTTTTGAAAACTCTTTAATAGTGTGTTTTTCGAGATATTTTACACAAAAAAACCTCACTATTTCTAGTAAGGTTTTAAGTTATTCAGATTCTTGCAGTAGCAGGAATGACAAATTTAATATTGAGAACCATTGTGTTTGCCTTCATTCCAACCATGTTTTCCCAAGTATTGCTCACCGCTTTCAACAGCGCCTTCTTCAATGCTGGTTCCCATACTATCGTTCCAACGATTGAGATAGCCAAAAAGTGAAATCACACCTAACATCTCCACAATTTCGCCTTCATCCCAATATTCATAAAGTCGTTTTTTAATGTTTTCATCAACTGCATTAGGCACCATTGATGCAGCCAAGCTAAAATCGAGAGCAGCACGCTCAGCCTCATTAAAAGCTGGATGTGTTCTGTATTCCCATATGTTGTCTAGCTGTTCTTGTTCGGCGCCATAACGTTCTGCAGCTCGAATAGCATGTGCTTGACAATATCTACAACCAGTTGAGTTACTACTCACCCAAGCTATCATACGTTTTAAGGCAGACGTTACACGACCTTCGTTGGCCATTACAGCTTTGTTGAGGTTAATAAATGCTTTGGATATAGCAGGACGACGTTGCATGGTCAACACCGAATTTGGGCAAAAACCAAGTGTTTCATTAAAGAATTCGGCTAATTCTTTGGTTTCTAAATCATGGTCTGCTGATAATGGTGTTACTAGTGGCATAGTCTGTTTTTTTATTGGTATTTTTGAACTATCAATAAACAAAAAATTCTTTAGATATGACAAATAAAATTACCACAGAATGGAAAGGCGGAATGACATTTGAATCTGACAACCCAAGCGGAAAAACTTTAATGATGGACACTAGTGTAGAAGGAAGTGACGAGCGCTTTGGACTGTCACCTAAAGCCTTAATGCTATCGGCTCTTGCAGGATGTACTGGACTTGATGTTGTGTCTGTATTGGACAAAATGAAAGTGACCGATTATGAATTTAAAATGGAGGTTACTGGAGAGTTAACCGAAGAACATCCTAAATATTATCACAAGGTAAAGTTGGATTATCATTTTTATGGAAAAGATTTAGACGAGAAAAAAATTAAAAAGTCAGTAGATCTTTCGGTTGAAAAATACTGTGGTGTTATGGAAATGTTTCGTCAGTTTGCTAAGCTAGATACCGAAATCCATTATCATCATAAATAAGAATTTATTTAAAATTGATTTATGCGCTGGACGCTTAAACCTAAACCTGAAGCTACGAAAGTAGCAACCCTAAAAAAAGCACTTCAAGTTGATGATGTTGTGGCAACTTTGTTGTTACAGCGAGGTATTGAAACTTATGAAGCTGCAAAAACGTTTTTCAGACCAAGTTTAAGTGATTTACACGATCCATTTTTAATGAAAGACATGGATAAAGCAGTTTTACGAATCGAAACTGCAATTCTTCATGGTGAAAATATTTTGGTGTTTGGCGATTATGATGTGGATGGAACGTCTTCTGTGGCACTAATGTCGTCGTATTTAAAAACAAGAACAGAAAATGTAGCTACCTATATTCCTGACAGATATGAAGAGGGTTATGGTGTATCGTATCAAGGGATTGATTTTGCTCATGACAATGATTTTTCACTCATCATTGCTCTCGATTGCGGTGTAAAAGCGGTTGATAAAGTAGCTTATGCCAAAGAAAAAGGCATTGATTTTATCATTTGTGATCACCACAGACCTGGAAAAAACTTACCTGATGCTGTCGCAATTTTAGACCCAAAACGAGACGATTGTGAGTATCCTTATAAAGAATTATGTGGTTGTGGAGTTGGATTTAAACTCATACAAGCATTAGCTCAAAATGAAGGAAAACCTACTGAAGATTTAGCTGAGTACTTAGATTTGGTGGCCACAGCAATTGGTGCAGATATTGTACCTATTACAGGCGAAAATAGAGTATTGGCTTATTTTGGGTTGCAAGTCATCAACTCAAATCCACGACCAGGAATAAAAGCAATAATCAATCAAGTTAAGAAAGAAGAACTTACTATAACAGACGTTGTGTTTATCGTTGCTCCAAGAATCAATGCAGCAGGACGAATGAAGCATGGCAATCACGCAGTAGCTTTGCTAACTGAAACCAATATAAAATTGGCAGAGGAGTATGCTGCAGAGATTGAAACGTTTAACACAGACAGACGAGAAGCAGATCAACAAATTACTGAAGAAGCGCTTCAACAAATTGAAGTTAAAAATGAACAAGAGCGTTTTACAACTGTGGTTTATCAAGAAGATTGGCATAAAGGCGTGATAGGTATTGTTGCTTCCAGATTAACAGAAACCTATTACAGGCCAACCTTGGTATTTACAAAAAGTGGCGATAAGTTAGCAGCTTCGGCACGCTCGGTTTCTGGGTTTGATGTATATAATGCTTTGGAAGCTTGCTCAGAACATATTGAGCAATTTGGAGGTCATAAATATGCCGCTGGCTTAACCTTAAAAGAAGAAAACTACGAAGCCTTTAAACAAGCGTTTGAAGATGAGGTTTCAAAAACTATTGACAAATCCTTATTGACGCCTGAGATTAAAGTTGATATGCAAATTGACTTACCTCAAGTAAACGATAAGCTATGGCGAATTATTAAACAATTTGCACCTTTTGGACCAGGAAACATGACACCTATTTTTATGACCGATAGCTTAAAAGATACAGGTTATGGCAAATGTGTTGGAGATGATGACAAGCATTTACGGATTACTGTAACCCAGACTAGAAAAGAAAAACTAGTTTGTATAGGGTTTGGTTTAGGAGATAAGTTGGATGTTATATCAAATAGAAAACAGTTTAAAGCAGTCTATTCTGTTGATGAAAATCATTGGCAAGGAAAGGTATCGTTACAATTGAAATTGAGAGATATTAAATAATGAGATTCCTGCCTTCGCAGGAAATAGATATGGCAAAAAAAGACCCTTACGCAGCCTTACGAATTAAAGAATTCAACATATTTTTATTAGTCCGTTTTGCCTTGGTTTTTGCATGGTCTATGCAATTTATTATCATAGAATGGGAAGTGTATTCTATAACAAAAGATCCTTGGTCGCTTGGATTAATTGGTCTCATGGAAGTGATTCCAGCAGTTGGCATGGCATTATTTGCAGGACACATTGTTGATCAAAAAGAAAAGCGCACACTTTTAATTAAGTGCATCATTGGATTTACCATAATTAGTTTAGGGTTGTTTTTATTAACGTGGCCAAAAGTTGTTGAAGGTTGGTCAACCCAAACCATTTTATATGGCATTTACTTTTTTGTATTTTGTGGTGGTTTGGTCAGAGCCTTTATTGGGCCAACAGTATTTTCGTTAATTGCTTTAATTGTTCCTAAAAAATTATATCCAAATGCTGCTACTTGGAGTAGCTCTACATGGCAAGTAGCATCAGTTATTGGACCAGCTGTAGCAGGACTATCTATTGCTTGGATTGGTGTGCATTGGTCACTTTGTGTGGTTGTTGGATTTTCGTTTTTAGCATTAATCAACCTATTAAGGATTTCTAAAAAACCAATTCTAAATCCAAAAATCGGTGAGCCTGTTCTTCAAAGCTTGAAAGAAGGGATTCGTTTTGTTTATAAAACCAAAGCTATATTAGGAGCGCTAACCTTAGATATGGTTGCCGTATTATTTGGTGGCGCAGTAGCGCTTTTACCAATATTTGCACAAGACATTTTAAAAGTTGGAAGTGAAGGGTTTGGCGTGTTACGTGCTGCTCCTGCTGTTGGTGCTTTTTTGACCATGCTTGTCACAGCCTATATTCCAATAAGTAAAAATGCAGGAATGAAATTACTGGGAGCGATCTTTGGTTTTGGAGTTTGTATTATTGTGTTTGGTCTTTCTTCAATATTCTGGATTTCTGTGGTTGCGCTATTCTTTAGCGGAGTTACAGATGGTGTGTCAATGGTTATTCGCCAAACCATCTTACAACTCAAAACACCTGATAATATGAGAGGTCGCGTCGCATCAGTAAATTCAATGTTTGTTGGTTCATCAAACGAGTTAGGAGCCTTTGAAAGTGGCTTGACTGCAAAACTAATGGGAACAGTAACAGCAGTGGTTTTTGGCGGAACTATGACATTGATTACTGTAGTCACAACTGGAATTGTGTCACCTTCGTTTAGAAAATTAGACTTAACCAAAGATTTAGAAGAGCACGAGAAAGACGATTAGTACTTTTTTAACTCCATTTTTTTACCATCAAACACACCATAAGTGTAATAGCTTATCCAATCACCTAAATTGATGTATTTTGAATTGGGTTCTAAATCGATTTCCAAAGGTAAATGCCTGTGTCCAAACACAAAATAATCGCGATGATTTTCTTGAAGTTTACGCTTGCAATATTGTATTAACCATTCTTTATCTTCACCTAAGAATTTTTCATCCTCATCACCAGAAATCAACTTGTTTTTAACGCTCATGTATTGTGCTAAGCGCACACCTAAATCGGGATGCAGCCAACGAAACAACCATTTACTAAATGGGTTTGTAAATACTTTTTTCATGCGTTTGTAACCCTTATCACCTGGACCTAAGCCATCACCATGACCAATTAAAAAAGAAGTTTGGTTGAAGAAAAACTCTTGTGGTTTGTGAAACACAGGAATGTTGAGTTCTTCTTCAAAATAGCCATTCATCCATAAATCGTGATTGCCAACAAAATAGTAAATAGGAATACCAGAGTCTGAAATTTCAGCTAGTTTTCCTAAAGTTCTTGTAAAACCTTTAGGTACTACTTTTTTGTATTCAAACCAAAAGTCAAACAAATCGCCCAAAAGGAATATAGCAGCAGCATTGTCTTTAATTTCATCTAACCAAGCCACAAATTTTTTCTCACGAGGAAGCGACTCTTTTTGAGTTGGCGCACCCAAATGATTGTCTGAAGAAAAATAGATTTTCTTTCCTTCCGGAACTTTTATGTGAGTGGCTTTATTCATTATCGCTTGCAAACCATTCAGCAAAACTGGTTGCGGTTTCTTGGAGTTTTAGAGAGAATAATTCAATATTTTTTGGGAGGCGAGTTTTTATTTTTTCTGCAAAATCAATCACCATCATTTCACTGGTTGGCTGATAATCAACAAGCAACACATTATGATCTCTACTTTCAAGTTCTTTAGCCAGTTCAACATGTGGTGTGTTTTTGTTGAAAACCGTAGCATGGTCAAATACATCAACAATCTCTTCTTTCACAATTTTTTTTAAATCGCCAAAATCAATCACCATTCCATATTTCACATTAGAGTTATCTGAGATGGGTTTTCCAATTACTGTAACATCCAAACGGTAACTATGACCGTGAACATTTTTACACTTTCCATCGTAACCATAAAGCGCATGACCAGTTTCAAAAGAGAACTGTTTTGTAATTCTAATATTGCTCATTGCTATTCATTTTCAGTGCAAAGATATTCATTTTGTAAAAGCAATTGCTTTTTAGATTACATTTGCGCGCTTTTAAGTTATTGACGCTAATTATGAATCAGCTATTTGAAGAAATTCCTTTTATAGAAAACCCTCAATACGAGCGTATTATAGAGAATATTTTAGCGCAACAATATTGTATTGTTGAGGATTTTTTTACAGATGAAGAAGTTTCTTTGTTGAGACAATCATTAATTGAAAAGCATGAAGAAGATGCGTTTAAAAAAGCGGCTATTGGGAATCGTGTTAACGAGATTATTGTAAAATCGATTCGCGGTGATGTTATTCTATGGATAGATGAACTAAAAGCCAACAAAGCTGAATCGTTATTTTTTAACAAGATAAACAACCTTATAAATTATTTAAACAAAACCTGCTTTTTAGGTATTATACATAAAGAATTTCATTATGCCTTATATCCTGAAGGCACTTATTATAAGAGGCATATTGATACGTTTCAAAATGATGACAGGCGTAAACTATCTATTGTGTGTTATTTAAATGAAGATGGTTGGTTGCCAGAAAATGGAGGTGAATTGGTTTTGTATTTAAACGAAAATGGAGAGGAAACAGAAAAAGTTATTTATCCATTTCCAGGTCGTGTTGTTATTTTTGAAAGTCAGATTATTGAACACGAGGTTAAACCTGTAAACAAACAACGAATGAGCATTACAGGTTGGCTAAAAACAAGGTAATTAGCGTCTCTTGTATTTATTATAAAAATAGATAATTATTAAAACGATTGCTAGTATTAAAAAGATTCTGTTCATAATTATAAAAGATTAAGGTTATTCGTTTTTTATTTTGTTCTTGTGATGCCTATAGATTAAATAGGCAATAACGACTAAAACTACAAAAGGTAACATTGAACCAATGAAAACGCCAATCTCATAACTACTATCAGGAGCGTTTTTTATTTTTTCTTCGATTTCAACATCTTGGATTATTGTTGCTAATACCATAAATAATATAATTAAGTTAAAATTACATCTTTTGTGAGAGTGATAAAAATTGTTTTCTAAATTTTATGATTAATGGCAATCCTCTGGCGATAATCCAGAAAGTCATTGCAACAAAAATAGCATATAACTTATAATCTAAGGCATCTAACCAAAACAGAATGGGCACAAAAACAACGAAAGTTGAAAATAATAAGACATTCCTTAAATACTTCATTTTGCCAAGACCTTTAAATACACCATCAAAAATAAAGGCAAGCGCACAAAATGGCTGCATCGCTAAAACAATCCAAAACACATTGTAAAACTGATTCAGAACTTCGGGATCATCAGTGAATATATTTCCAATAGGATAATATAAAAGACCACCAATGATTGCAATAGTAATCCCTAAAAATATACCATATTTGATGAGCTTGTTACTCAATTGAACGAGCGCTTTATAGTTTTTCTGACCATAAAGTTTTCCAGACAGGATGTTTCCAGCACTAGAGTAACCATCAACAATAAAAGCACCAAGGAACCATAGATTAATTGCTATTGTATAGGCTGCAATGTATTCTTTACCATAACTTGTTGAAAATGCACTTGCGAAGTATAAGGTAACATTCAAGGCTATTGTTCTGATAAATAAATTAAAAATCATCAATGTGAAATTCTTTATTTCTTTGTTAAAAGGAAACGTCGGTTTTAGCGAAATCTCGGTTTTTCTTAATAAGTAATAAACAGACAAAACAGCCATAATGAGTTGTGCAAAAACGCTAGCATAAGCCGCTCCTTTAATATTCATAGCAGGTATTAATCCATCAACACCATAAACCAAAACAACATCTAAAACAATGTTGACAATTGTACCAACAATTGCTATAAGCATTGGATAATAGGTGTTTTGAAGCCCTCTAAAGGTTCCGAAAACAGCAATTGTGAAAAGGGTAAATGGGAACCCAAAAACACGAATTTTATAATAATCTACACTGTAATCCAATATTAAATTTGAGGCATTATAAAGTTTAAAAATAGAGGTCGCAAAAGGATACGTGGTAATAATTATCAATATACTTAATGAGGTGATAATAAAAATAGCTTGTGCAGGAAGTGATTTAATAGCGTCCAGATTATTAGCTCCTAAATATTGTGATACAAGTGAAGAAATAGCACTACGTGTTTGACCAAGAACCCAAATAAGCATTGATAAAAATGTAGTTACAATACCAACAGCAGCTAATGATTCGGTCGCATTTACTTCAATATTTCCAACAATGGCAGCATCTGTTAACGATAAAATAGGCTCGGAAACTCCAGAAATCAAAGCAGGAATGGCCAGTTTATTAATATGTTTTAAAGTAATTGTAGTGTTCAAAATTCTTTTTAGAACTTATTATTATTAATGTTTATTTTTGCAGTATAATTTTCAGTAAATTTAGTCTTTAAAATTTTGAATATGAAGAATATTTTAGTTCCTGTAGGTACGTCAAAAAACGTAAAAAGTCATTTGCAATATGCAGTTGATTTTGCCAAAGAGTTTAATGCAAAGCTTTACATTGTGCAAGTTTACAATGTATATACAAAAGCAGGAACTATGATTAAAGTGGATCATATTTTAGAAAGAGAAAGCAAAGAGCATTTAAAGAAGTTAGTATCTAAAATAGACACTAAAGGCGTTGAGGTTATTGTAAAAGTGCTAAAAGGTGATTTAATAGACACCTTAGAATTAGCATGTAAGGCAGCAGACATCGATTTAATTTTAATAGAGCCGAGAACAACTTCAGTTAAAGACGAAGTATTTTTAGGTAAAACTTCTGGAAAAATCATCAAACAAACACAAATTCCTGCCTTAATAGTTCCAGAAGGATATACATTTAAACCAATTACTAAAATATTATTTGCAGTTAAATCTGCTATCATAAAGAAGAAGGGTGTTTTAAAACCATTGGTAGACATAAAAGAACAATTTAAAGCTACTGTAAACTTATTGTTGGTAAAAACGACCTATTATAATGAAGGTGATTTTGATGTGAATGACAAATTAAAAAGCATCGTAAGTGACATAACAAAAACTGAGAATGCAACAACGTTTCAAGGTGTTCTGGAACATTATAAATCTAACGATCCCGATATGTTGTGTGTAGTAAGGCGTAAACGAGGTTTCTTCACTAAAAAATGGGAGAAAAACACTATTTTAAAGAAAGACTTTCATAGTCCAAGACCTGTTTTGGTGTTGAGCGGGATGAAGTAAAATTTTGGGGATGTAGCTCAGTTGGCTAGAGCGCTTGACTGGCAGTCAAGAGGTCGTCGGTTCGAGCCCGATCTTCTCCACTTTCGCTCGCCGAAGCCTTGTGCGAAGGCGAGCTTTTTTAGCATGAATAACTAAGCTTCTTTTTCAATAAAATCTATTTTAGGATCAAAAATCTCTAAAATCAGCTTCTTAAGCTCTTGAGAGAAAGCATTTAAAACGGTTTGATTGATATTTGAATTTTTTTGCAATTTTCCACCCTCTCTATCTAGCTTATAAAACTTTATAAAACCTGAACTTAAATTTTTAAACGAGATAATACCTCCTTCAGTATTATCATTAATTCGAGCTTCATTATTTATCATCAATGCATAGCATAATACCTGAAAACTTTTACTGTATTTGTCATAATCAGTAATTACATCTTCCCAATGCTCAAGTTGCACCTTGTTTTGGTCTACTTTTCCGGTTTTATAATCTATAATTCTAGTGGTACCATTGTACTCATCTACACGATCTACTTTTCCCCTTAACCGAATAGGAAAACCTAATTCGCTTATCTCAATAGGAATATTTAAGTCAGATTCAATGCTAATAATTTTTATGGTGTTACCTTCTTTTAAAGCATCTATTTCTAAGTTTAAAAAATTAAACACGTATCGTTTGGCAATTTCAAAAATAATAAGGTTTTTGCCACTTTTAATATCACCTTGTTTGTAAATATCCAAAAAATGATGTTCTACACTAGCATCAATTCTAGAAATCATCAATTTTATCAATTCAACATTAAGATTGCTTCCTTCCAAGGGTTTATAAAAACCCTCAAGAGTATTATGTATAATGGTTCCCAAAGTGTTTGCAGCTACAATTTCCTCTACATCATCAGTTTCTTTAATGCCTAAAACCTTTTCATAATAGAAATCTATCGGATTTCTGATGTAAGATGTTAATGATGAAGGTGAAAAACCCTTAGCGGAAATATCTTTGAGTTTGGAAATAATCGCTTCGTTTTTTGAAATAATATTAGGTTTTGTTTCAATTTTTGGTGTTTTAGGACTTATAAATTTCTGCTTTATTTTATGAATACCTTCAATTTCTAGTTGTGTGATAAATCTACTTTTTTCACCTCCATTCAGAGCATCAACTTCTGTATTATAAATGATAAATATATTTTTTGCACGTTGTAGCAATCTGTAAAAATGATAAGTATAAACAGCATCTTTTTCAGCATAAGTTGGTAAACCCTTTTCTAATTTCACATCAAAGGGAATAAATGAATTATTGCTTTTTCCTGATGGTAAAATTCCTTCATTTACTGAAGAGATAATAACGGTTTCAAAGTCTAGAACTCTTGATTCCAACATTCCCATTATTTGTAATCCTTTTAAAGGCTCTCCTTTAAAATCTAGCGTTTCAGAAGATACAAGTTCCCTGAATAAACCTTGTAATATTTTTATGGATGTAATAGCGTTATGTTTTGAATTTAACTCAAAAAGCATATTAAAAACCTCATTAAACCTATATAAATACTCCAAAGCCAAAGCATTTTCTTTCTTTGATTCAAAGCTGTTTTTAATTGAAATTATTATACGTAGAATATTTGAGATAGCTGTTTTTGGTTGGTTGTTCCAATTACCAAATAGTAATGAAATTATAGGTTTATTTTTACTTGAAATCGAAAGCAATTTTGATTCAGAAACAAAAACTAAATTATTCTGTTGGATATGTTTTATTAACTCAGAAGCTTCATCTTTATCCAAAATTTTAAATAAAGGACGAATGTATTGATGCGATACTATGGAAATAACATCTTTAAAATAAAACGAAGACTCATTTTGTGAATGCATTATAAACAATTGCTCAAATAAAGAAGTTAAAGGCGTGTCTTTTAAGGGAAACCCCATTGTTATATTGAGCGCACCAATGTTTTTAGGTAATGAATTCAGAATAGGAATTAAAAGCGTCTCATCACCTAAAACTACTGCTGCATCGGCAAGATTTTTCTTTTCTTTTAAATCAGAAAGTAGTTCGCCAATTACTTTGGCTTGGCCAATATTTTGAGGCACACCAATAATTTCAATATTTTTTTCTGTTTTGTAATTACTGGAAACCCAATTAAAAGATTTTGTTTTATAATAATTCCACTTTGTTTTATGTGAATTAATAAAGTGAGCAGCGCTATGGATTTTAGAATTTATAAATTCAACATCTATATCCCAATAAATAGATGCCATTTCATTTTCAAGTAATTCTTGTATAATATTAGATTCGGCAGTGTTTAAGGCATTGAATCCAAGAAAAACATGTTGCTTGGGTTGGTTGGATTGTATATAGTTTTCAATATTTTCAACGGCCTCCCTATATATTAAACCTTGATATCCAACACCCAAATTTATTAGCAAGTTTGAAAAATCAGTATAGTATTGGTTGAGTTTTAACCAGAACTTTAGATATCTTTTAGTAAATTCTGTTTGATTTTTTTCAATAGACCAATGATTGGCATTTATTTTTTGAATTTCATTTAAATAATCAAAAATACTTTCAGTATTTATTAAATACCTGTCAATTTCATTAAAATCCTGTAATATTATTTGTGCCCATTTTGAAAACGAATCGAAAGGTTCTTGATATTCCTTTTCAGTATTATCTTTGTAAATTTTATAGAACAAAAAAAGGAGTTCTATATTTTGTATTGACTTTAAGTTTGAAAGTTCTTCAACAAACGCTTCAATACTTAAAATGTCTGGAGCAAAAAATGTTGTTTTTTTAAGATTGGAAAGCTCATTTTTTAATACAACACCAGCACGTTTACTAGGTAAAACAAACACAAGTTTTGAAAAATCTGAGTTCTTTTTTTTTAAATCTTCTAATACATTTTTTATAAAACTTGTCATTAGATAAAAATAAAAAACGCTGAGATATTATCTCAGCGTTTTTAATCTTATTTTTTAAAAGTGGTTACAATAACTTAGTCGTTAAGTTTAACCTCAACACGTCTGTTGTTTGTTCTACCAGCTCTTGTACTATTATCATCAATAGGTCTTGCTTCTCCATAACCAACAGCACTTAAACGATCATCGCTAATACCATTAGCAACTAAGTAATCTTTTACTGCGTTTGCTCTTCTTTCAGATAATATTTGGTTAGATTTTTCAGTACCAACACTATCAGTATGACCTTCAATTGTAAAGCTTGCTTTAGGATATTCTTTAAAGATAGCTGTCATTGCTTTTAATACAGGATCAGTTTCTTTTTTGAAAGTTGCTTTTCCAGTATCAAATAATATAGTTCTAGCATACTCATTTAAAGTATCCATAACCTCTACAGTTGGGTTAATTTCTGGACAACCGTTGTTTGCAACAGTTCCAGCTTCATTAGGACATTGATCGTCTTTATCTAAAACACCATCACCATCAGAATCTGGCCAAGGGCAACCATTGTTAGCCGCAGGACCTGCTTCATTAGGACAGTTGTCATTACCATCAGCAATACCATCGCCATCAGCATCTGGACAACCAGCTAAAGTTTTTAAACCAGGTGTATTAGGACAGTTGTCATTGTTATCTGAAACACCATCGCCATCAGAATCTGGACAACCATTAAATTCAGCTAAACCAGCTTGATTAGGACAAGTATCTTTTGAATCTTCGATACCATCACCATCAGAATCTGGACAACCATTAAATGCTGCTAAACCAGCAACTTCCGGACAAGCGTCATCTTTATCGTATACACCATCACCATCAGTGTCTTTTCCACCAAAGTTAAAAGCAACACTTACAGAGTGTTGAAAATGTGTGGCTAAATAATCTTCAAATGAGTGTTTGTAAGTTGATTGCGCAACTAATCCCCAATTTTCATTAATCCAGTAGCTTAAACCAAATGTACCGTTAAGTGTTCCGGCTCCAATTTTGTTAACCCAAGTGTAACCACCACCAACACCTAAGTGTGGTTGAAATTTACTCCAGTTTAATACTGGGCCTAAATTGTACTTTACAGTACCATCTACAGCAAAGTAAGATAAATCACGATCGCTTGTAGCGTCACCGATTTTACGAATTTTATTTACAGATCCACCAACACCAAAAGAGAAATTTTCTCCTAAGTATTTGGAAATTGTAAAAGTTGATAAAGAAGGTAAAACATTGTAGTGATCGTTTACATTGAAGAATTCATCAAAGTAATCACCAAGTGGCGCATCTTCTCCAACAGGATAAAGATCAACAGCATTGATCCCAAAACTAAACTGCCAAGGATTGTTATTGTCTTGTGCGTTTGCGTTGCTAAATCCAATTACCAGCAACATAGCGAACATTAATCTGCTAAGATTTTTCATATTCAAAAATTTAATTTTTAAGTGTTAATTGTAAGCAAAAGTAAGTTGTTAAATGTTATTAACAAAGACAAATATAGAAAAATATTGCCTTTTTTCTAAGAAAATTGGGCTGTTTAGATAGATTTTAAATTATTTCCAAGCGTTTCCCAACATTAATAAACGAATTTATAGCCTTGTCTAGATGTGATTTTTCGTGAGCTGCTGATAATTGCACACGTATTCTTGCCTTTTCTTTAGGAACGACAGGAAAGAAAAATCCAATCACATAAATACCTTCTTCTAATAGCATATTTGCCATTGTTTGTGATAGTTTAGCATCATAAAGCATAACTGGCACAATGGCCGAATCACCATCAACAATATCAAAACCAGCGCCTTTCATACCTTTTTTAAAGTAGTTGGTATTCCATTCTAACTTATCTCTTAAAGAGGTGTCATTTGCCAATAGATCAAAAACTTTTATGGAAGCTCCAACTATTGCTGGCGCCAAAGAGTTTGAGAATAAATATGGTCTGGAGCGTTGTCGCAACATATCTATAATTTCTTTTTTGCCTGTTGTATAGCCTCCCATTGCTCCTCCAAGGGCTTTGCCTAAAGTGCCAGTAATTATGTCAATTCTATTTATGACATTTTTTTCTTCTAATGTTCCTCTGCCTGTTTTTCCTATAAATCCAGCTGCATGACATTCATCAATCATAACCAAAGCATCGTATTTATCTGCTAAATCACATATTTTATCTAAAGACGCTACAATACCATCCATAGAAAAAACACCATCGGTTACTATTATTTTAAAGCGTGCTCCGTTTGCATTGGCATCTTGAAGTTGTTTTTCAAGATCTGCCATATCATTATTATTGTAGCGATATCTTGCTGCTTTGCACAAGCGAACACCATCAATTATAGAAGCATGATTTAATGAGTCTGAAATAATGGCATCTTCGGCACCTAATAAAGGCTCAAAAACACCACCATTGGCATCAAAAGCTGCTGCATATAAAATGGTATCTTCTGTTTGGTAAAAATCGGCGATTTTTTGCTCCAGCTCTTTATGAATGTCTTGAGTACCGCAAATGAATCTTACTGAAGACATACCAAAACCATGAGTATCCATGGTGTCTTTGGCAGCCTGTATAACTTCTGGATGTGCAGAAAGCCCTAAATAGTTATTTGCACAAAAATTTAAAACAGTTTCACCTGTGTTTAAAGTGATTTCTGCTCCTTGGGCTGAGGTTATAATGCGTTCTTCTTTATATAGACCGTTCTTTTTTATATCTTTTAATTCTGCTTGTAAATGTTCTTTTATGTTTCCGTACATGATATTTTTTTTTGCAAATTTAAACTTCTTTTATTAGTAATTGTTCATCAACATATATAAGAATTTTTTTGATTACTGAAAAACTCATTGCTTCCAACGCATCTTGATAAATTTGTAGTTGCTGTGTATGTTTGTTGTCTGGCTTACCAGTTTTATAATCTAAGATGACGACCTCCTTTTTGTTGTTAATTAATAAACGGTCAGGTCTTAATATAATACCATTTTTAGTAATAATATCACGTTCATTGTAAATGGTATAATCTTTGGAAAAATAAGATTCTAGTTTTGGGTGAAACACTATAGAGCTCACCATTTCTTTTAAATTAGTATGTTGTTCATTATTTATAATACCAGAAATTAAAAAAGAAGTTAGCGCAATGTCAATATCATTACTTGTTTTAATTTGGGCCATGATCTCATGTAATAAATTGCCTTTTTCTATAGCTTCTTTTTGGCTAGTATCCCAAAGTAAACCTGCTTTTGTTAAGATATTTATGTTGTGTTCCTTCTTAGGAATTGAAATAAAACGGTTATGTGCAGAATTAACTTCTTTAGAAACAAGTTCTATGTTTGCTTTTTCTATTTCGCCAAAAGAATAGCTCAATTTATGGTTATCCCATTCGCCAATATTTTGTAGATAGTTTATGAACAAACCAGAATATTGTTTTTCATTAACTTTCAAGATGCCTTTAGCATCAAAGTTCACGCTACTAATAATATATAACTGATTTACGGCTCGCGTTAGTGCAACATATAGCAGATTCATATTATCAAGTTCTAATTCCGCTTGATGTGCACTGTAAATGCCAAGGCCTTGTTCTCCAAACTCAGCAATGTCCTTACTGTAGCTTAAAAGTGTTTCTGAAAAACCACAGAATGCTTTTTCATCTAAAGAAAACCAAACTTTTGGTTCAATTTCTCTATAGATATCAATATCTGCATACGGGAAAATAACAATGGGGAACTCAAGCCCTTTGGATTTATGAATGGTCATGATTTTAACCGCTTGGTTATCATCTGAGGATGTAATTTTTAGCTTATCTTTTTTCTGTTCATAATGAGCTAAAAAATCTGAAATGCTTGAAGAATGTTTATTAGAAAAATTGAACACAAAATCAAGAAAAAACTGTATATAAGCATTAGATCCTTCAACTAAATCAAATTTGTAAATAATGGTTTCAACCAATTCATAAACAGGAAGCTGAAGCGCCTCGTTTGTATTGAAGTTTATGCCATAATCGTAAATACTTTTATAAAAAGCATCAATTTCAAGATTAATGTGTTTTGTATAAAACTCATGCTTATTTGAAATGTTCAGTTTATCAGCCAAAAAGCTCAAAACTTTAATCTTGAATTCCTGATTGCTTGGATTCAATAAGTAATGAAGCAAAGCAACTATAAAATTCACCTCGGAAGATCGTTCAATAGCTAAGGTTTCTGATGATACAATATCAATATGGTTATCGCTGAGGTAGTTGGCAATGGCAATGCCTTCTTTGGTTTTTCGTACTAAAATACAGATATCACTATAACTATAACCAAGATCGACACACTGCTTTATTTGTGCGAGTACTTGTTCTGGATATATATTATCTCGACCCTCATCATCTGTAATGTTCAAGAAGGAAATATTTACAAGGCCTTTATACTTTGAAATGACATTTTGTTTACTGTTTAGGTAAAGGTCTTTATGTTCTTTTTGACTAAAAACAACGCTGGAAAGATGCTCAAAAAACGAATTGTTAAAATCTATTATAGCTTCAGCGCTTCTATAGTTGTTGTCTAAACTTTTAAGTTCAATATTTATGTTAAATGGATTTTTATTTTGGTTGAAAAGATCAATAAACTGTTCTGCTTTTCCGCCTCGCCATCTATAAATGGCTTGTTTGGCATCACCTACCAGCATTACGCTTGCATTTTCACCTGATAAAGCGTTCCCAATAAGCGGAATTAAATTTGACCACTGCATTTGTGAGGTGTCCTGAAATTCATCAATAAAATAATGTTTGAACTTTTCACCAATACGTTCATAAATAAAAGGTGCAGGTTGGTTTTTCACCTCATTGCTTACAATGGTATTGAATTCAGAAATCAATATGGTGTTTTGTTCTTCTTTTATGAGATTAAGTTCTTGATTGATAAGGTTTAAGACTGATAATGGTGTAATGTTTTTATAAAAATTAGAAAGAAATTTATGATGATATACTAACTGTTTTAAATTTAGATAATTGACCTCTAGTTCTGGCAATATAGCTTCGATAGTTTGAGCCAAAACACCATCTAAAGTTTTATTGTAGATGTTTTTTCTATCAGCAAGATTTTCTTCTAATTTATTATCATACAATCGATTCAAATCTAAAAGAGATGCTTTAATAAAATGATTAGGCAAAGTCCTTCTTGAAAAATCAGAATGCTCTAAACCACATTCAGAAATTAAACTAAGAGTGTTGTTGGCGGTTTCAACAATTTGGGTTTCTGTAGCCTTAAGTTCATTTTTTAAATGCTTTTTTAGAGCATTAAAATCATCTAATGTTTTGTCTTTTAATGCCTCCAAATATGGAATGTCGTTTTCGTTGACTAGTAGTTTTGATATTTTATTAAAGTCATAGGCAACATCCCAACTTTTATCATCTTCAATTTTCTCAATAGCAAAGTCAACCAATAATTTGGTGAGTTGTTTTTCTGAACCAGTACGTGAAATTAAGTTATCAACAGCTTTGTTTAAAATAGCCTCTGAGTCCAATTCCACTTCAAAATTCAATGGTAAATTAAGGTCAAATGCAAATGTTCTTATTATTTTTTGGGTAAATTTATCAATGGTTGATACATCAAAAGCAGCATAATTTTTTAAAATACCATAAAGCAATTCTTTTGATCTCTGATGAAGCTGTTCGGGTTGTACATTTAACTCTTTACACAGTTCACCAAACATAGAGTTATCATTATTGAGTATTGATGGACTAGAAAATTCTTTTAAAGCATCAATAATACGTTCTTTCATTTCGGCAACAGCTTTATTGGTAAATGTTATTGCCAATATGTTTTTAAAAGGTTCTCGCTGTTTAGATTGTAGTAAAACCTTTAAATAGTTTTTTACAAGCGAATAGGTTTTTCCACTTCCAGCAGATGCATTATAAATGTAAAACGATGATGTGTTCAAAAAAGAAAAATTTTATACCAAAATAAGTAATCTTAATAACTTATTAAGACTATTTATAATCCTTTATTGTAAATTTGGGTAAAATAAATACTAACATAAAAAACAAAATATTATGGCTTTCGAATTACCGAAATTACAATATGCTTATGATGCTTTAGAACCTCATATTGATGCACGTACAATGGAAATCCATCATACAAAACATCATCAAGGGTACACAAACAACCTAAACAACGCAATAGCAGGAACTAGTAATGAAGGAAAATCTATTGAAGATATTCTTTCAAACTTGGATATGAGCAATGCAGCAGTAAGAAATAATGGAGGCGGATTTTATAATCATAGCTTATTTTGGGACGTAATGAATCCAGAAGACAAAGGTTATTTGTCAGGCGAATTAAAAGATGCAATTATATCTGCTTACGGATCTGTAGATGATTTTAAGGCCGCTTTTAGTAAAGCTGCAGCTACTCAGTTTGGTTCAGGTTGGGCTTGGTTATGTGTGCACAAAGGTGGAAAAGTTGAAGTGTGTTCTACACCTAATCAAGACAATCCATTAATGCCTAGAGTAACTTGTGGTGGAACACCAATTTTAGGATTGGATGTTTGGGAGCATGCTTATTATTTAAACTACCAAAACAGACGACCAGATTATATTGAAGCGTTCTTTAAGGTAATTAACTGGAACGAAGTAGAAAGGCGTTACGCTCAAGCAAAGTAATATAACTCTGAGGTTTTTAAAATAAAAAAGGTGAACAGATGTCCACCTTTTTTGCCCCAAATCTACCATAAACTTAACCTACTTATGTTATGGTGAGTCAAATATAACAGTGTACAACGTTAATAATTAAATTTATTAGACAAAATACCCATAAATTAGTCTAAGGGTTATTTTAATGAAATGCCATAAGTTTAGACTATTAGCGAAATTCAGAAGAATTAGAAGTGTTTTAAAATAAATTTAAAGGACTAAAATACAAAGTTTAATGCATAAAAAAAGGTGAACAAGAGTTCACCTTTTTTTGCCCCAAATCTACCATGAACTTAACCTACTTATGTTATGGTCTTACTAAAGTAGACGTATTTTTAAAAAAAATGCATAAATATTAGATGAAATGCATTTTTTCTAGTTTAAAGGTCTTTTTTTATAGATTAAATGATTAAAAACCAATTTTTTCGTTAATATGCACGTTCCTTATTCCCTTCGTAAAAATTAATAAATGCTCTATTAACTACGCGGTTACCACCTGAGGTAGGATAGTTGCCAGTAAAATACCAATCGCCTAAATTTTTCGGACATGCTTTGTGCAAGTTATCAACTGTTTGGAAAATTAGTTTTACTTCGGCATTTATATTTTCGTTACTGAGCAGAGTAGCAATTTTATCTGAGATTTCATCATCTGTAAATGGATCATAAATTTCTTTTACGAAATTTTGCACTTCTACATCGTCCAAATCTATTTGAGCTTTACATTTATTATATACCTCTTCAACAAGGTGATACTTATTATTATCTTTTAGTAATTCTAATGCTGCTCTAAATGCGATAAGACTTTCTAAGTTAGCCATGTCAATGCCATAGCAATCAGGATATCTAATTTGAGGTGCCGAAGAGACAACAACTATTTTCTTAGGTTTTAAACGGTCAAGCATTTTAAGAATACTCATTTTAAGTGTAGTACCTCTTACAATACTATCATCTATAATAACCAAGTTATCGGTTGGTTTTATAACACCATAAGTAACGTCATAAACGTGAGCCACTAAATCATCTCTACTACTGTCTTCTGTAATAAAGGTTCTAAGTTTTACATCTTTAATGGCAATTTTTTCAATTCGTGGTCTTTGCGAAAGTACTTCTGTTACTTTTTCTGAAGAAAGAGCACGCTTACCTTTAAGGATGGCATCTGTTTTTTTCTTATTTAGAAAATCCTCAACGGTTTCTATCATTCCATAAAAGGATGTTTCAGCTGTATTTGGGATATATGAAAAAACCGAATTTTTTATGTCATTGTCTATAGACTCCAAAACTTTGGGCATGATCAGTTTTCCTAAAAGTTTTCGTTCCTTATAAATTTCGGCATCACTTCCTCTTGAAAAATAGATACGT
The DNA here is from genome assembly GCA_030429955.1 of Bacteroidia bacterium. Lineage (GTDB taxonomy): Bacteria > Bacteroidota > Bacteroidia > Flavobacteriales > Flavobacteriaceae > CAJQLB01. Next base: position 9,972 of record JAUIGO010000002.1, on the reverse strand, counting down.
TCAAACGAACAAGCTTTTCTTTCTAAAGGTTCAAGGATTTTTTTAATGGAAATTTCCCCTGATTTTTTTGTAATAATCGCATGTCCTGGATCTAGTTCTTTTACATCATCAAAATCAACATTAAAAACCGTTTGAATTACAGGTCGCTCTGATGCTACTACGACTATTTCGTCATCTTTATAGTAATAAGTTGGTCTAATTCCTGCTGGATCTCTCAACACAAACGAATCGCCATGACCTAATAAACCAGCCATTGCGTAGCCACCATCCCAATTTTTTGCTGCTCTGCGCAATATTTTAGCAACGTTTAAGCGTTCTGCGATTAAAGGCGAACATTCATTTTTACTATAACCTTCTTTTTTTAAATCTTTATATACTTTACTGACTGCATCATCTAAGAAGTGACCAATTTTTTCCATGATGGTAATCGTGTCTGTATACTCTTTTGGGTGTTGTCCTAAATCAACAAGGTTTTTAAACAACTGTTTAACATTGGTCATATTAAAGTTACCTGCTAGAATTAAATTTCTATGCATCCAGTTATTTTGTCTTAAAAAAGGATGAACGCTTTCAACACTGTTCTTCCCAAAAGTGCCATAGCGTACGTGACCTAAAAGTAATTCGCCTATATAAGGAATATGTTTTTTTTGTAGCGTAACATCTGAAGCATATTCAGGATGCTCCATAAATTCTTTATTAATACGCTCATTAATTTGAGCAAAAATATCCTGAATAGGCTGTTGAGCAATTGAGCGTACTCTGCTTATATATCGTTCACCAGGCTTGGTATCAAGCTTTATACTTACAAAACCAGCACCATCTTGACCACGATTGTGCTGTTTTTCCATCATAAGGTACATTTTGTTTACACCATAAAATGCTGTACCATATTTTTCCTTGTAATACTCAAGAGGTTTTAAAAGCCTAATAAGAGCAATACCACACTCGTGTTTTAAAGCGTCACTCATTTTTTGTTTAGTTTAGATTCCTGTTTTTACAGGAATGACAATTTTAAGGTTTCAATATGTAAGCATATTGAAGTTTTATTCTAATTAAAAAACGCACTCCAATTTAGAGCGCGTTTTTTTATGATAATTCTATTTTATATGTATTTAATATTTGATTTTTATGGGTCATATAGAATCGTTTAAAAGCCATTTTTCTTTAAATTAATAATTAATCTAAAACGATTTCAAATTGTGTCAAATTTTTAAACTGTTGCAAACGTTTATGGACTTCGTCAGCTTTCAAATTTATCATACGTTGTGTGCCAAATTTCTCCACACAAAACGATGCTAACGTTGAGCCATAAATAACCGCGTTTTTCATGTTTTCAAACGATGTGTCTTCAGTTCTCGCTATATATCCAGCAAACCCTCCAGCAAAAGTATCACCTGCTCCTGTTGGATCAAACACCTCTTCAAGCGGTAAAGCTGGTGCATAGAATACATTATCATTATGAAACAATAAAGCGCCATGCTCACCTTTTTTTATCACTACATATTTAGGTCCCATTTCTTGAATTTTCCTGGCTGCGACAACTAGAGAGTATTCTCCAGTTAGCTGTCTTGCTTCTTCATCATTTATGGTAATGACATCTATTCTTTTAATAACTCTATGAAGGTCTTCAAGTGCATTGTCCATCCAAAAGTTCATGGTATCAAGAACAACCAATTTAGGTTTTGTTTCCATTTGGTCTAACACACTCATTTGTACCATTGGATGTAAGTTACCTAGCATAAGCACTTCAGCATCTTTGTAATCTTCTGGAACTACTGGATTAAAGTCTGCTAGTACATTTAACTCGGTTGCTAACGTATCGCGTGAATTCATGTCATTGTGATACTTACCACTCCAGAAAAATGTTTTTCCGTTTTCAACAACTTCAATTCCGGAAATATCAATGTTTCTTTTGGAAAGCAGATTTAAATATTCTTTAGGAAAATCACCTCCAACTATCGAAACTATGGCAGCATCAAGCTTAAACTGTGAGGCAGCCAAGCCAATAAAAGTAGCAGCGCCTCCAAGTATTTTATCTGTTTTTCCAAAAGGGGTTTCAATAGCATCAAAGGCTACAGTACCAACAATCACTAATTTGCTCATATAAGCGTTTAAAATTTGCTGCAAATATACGTTTTTTAAGAAGTAAAAAGCGAATTTATTTTCTCCCAAAATCTGCAGGAATTTCTCCCCAAGCTTTGGTTTCCCATTTTACTATGGTTGTTGAGTAGTTATTGGTTTTTAACCAAGTTACAGCACGATCTACTAGCTCAAAAAGAGTTTTATTTTTTTCTGAACGTTCAAGTTTCGTGTTACATTTTTTTTTATTTATCCAACTTATGGCTGTTTTGGAGTCTGTGTAAATAATGCGATTGCTGTTTTGTTGCTTTAGAAATGCAAGGCCATGAACAATGGCTAGAAATTCTCCAATATTATTGGTGCCTTCTTCAAAAGGACCTTGTTTGAACAATTGTTTTTTGGTTTTGGTGTCTACACCACGATATTCCATTTTCCCTGGATTTCCACTTGAGGCAGCATCAACTGAAATGGAGTTAAAGTTAGGCTGTCCTATTTTTTTAAGCTGAGCTTCAGATAGCTCACTATTGAATTTTTTACCTTTTCCAATAAAGTCTTTGTAATTCCCTTTTAACGCTTTTTTGGCAGCATCAAAAGTTTCAAAAGATTTGTATTGAGCTCCTTCAAAATCTTTTATCTGCGCTTTGCAATCATCCCAAGACTCAAAAACGCCTTTGTGATGTCCTTTCCAGACTGTATAGTATTTTTTCTTTTTTTTAGCCATTTTTTGTCATTCCTGCCAAGGCAGGAATCTCTTTAATTTAAGTTTTTTTTCGTAAGCACTTCGACTGCGCTCAGTGTAACTTGCTAATTATTTTAATAATTCTTCCACAACTTTAGGAAAATGCTCCATTTCCAATTCATGAATTTTTTCAGCAACATCTTGGGCTGAATCTGAAGCTAAAACATCACATTTTGCCTGAAAAATGATAGCGCCTTCATCATAATCTTCGTTTACATAGTGAATTGTAATACCACTTTCTTTTTCTTTATTAACAACAACAGCTTTGTGCACATGCATGCCATACATGCCTTTTCCACCATATTTTGGCAATAAAGCTGGATGTATATTTATTATTTTATTTGGGAATTCAGCAATAATATTTTCAGGGAACTTCCATAAAAAGCCAGCCAACACTATTAAATTTGGTTTAACGGATTTTAAAAGATATAACACATGATCAGTATCATAGAAAGCGGTTTTATTGAAGGATAAAGCGCTAACATTCAATTTTTTACATCGCTCCAAAACTTTGGCATGAGGATTGTTAGTCAATACCTGAATAACAGAAGCATTATCTCTGTTGTGAAAAAACTTAATTAAATTTTCAGCATTAGTTCCACTTCCGGAAGCAAAAATTACAATATGTTTCATTTACAGATTATAATGTTATGATTATTCAACAAAAAAAAGAATAATTATTAACAATTAGACACAAAATAAAATTCTTCAAGTTAAAATCCTTAAATTACATTCACATTTTTATTGTAAAAGTGCGTTTTAAAATAAAGTTTTTTATTTTTGCACACTAATTAAAACTTAAAATTAAAGATTATGTCAGACATTGCATCAAGAGTAAAAGCGATTATCGTAGACAAATTAGGTGTTGATGAAAACGAAGTTGTAACTGAAGCTAGCTTCACAAACGACTTAGGAGCAGATTCATTAGACACTGTAGAATTAATAATGGAGTTCGAAAAAGAATTCGATATCCAAATTCCAGATGATCAAGCTGAAAACATTGCAACAGTTGGTCAAGCAATATCATATATTGAAGCCGCAAAATAAATAACAGTTTATTTTATGAATTTAAAGCGAGTTGTAGTTACTGGTTTAGGTGCACTTACTCCTATAGGGAATACCAAAGATGAATATTGGAATGCTCTTATTAGTGGGAAAAGCGGTGCTGCTCCAATAACCTATTTTGATACTGAAAAGTTCAAGACGAAATTCGCTTGCGAATTAAAAAACTTTGAGCCTACAGATTTTCTTGATAGGAAAGAAGCTCGTAAAATGGACAAATTTACACAGTATGCTATGGTGGCTTCAGACGAAGCCATTGTAGATGCTAAGTTAGATTTAGACAAAGTAAATAAATTACGAGTAGGTGTTATTTGGGGAGCAGGAATTGGAGGCTTGGAAACTTTTCAGGAAGAAGTATTAAACTTCGCTGCTGGAGATGGTACACCAAGATTCAACCCATTCTTTATCCCAAAAATGATTGCAGATATTGCTCCTGGGAATATTTCCATCAAACATGGTTTTATGGGACCTAATTACACAACGGTTTCCGCTTGTGCTTCCTCTGCAAATGCAATGATTGATGCTTTAAACTATATACGTTTAGGACATTGTGATGTTATTGTAACTGGTGGAAGTGAAGCAGCAGTAACCATTGCTGGAATGGGAGGTTTTAATGCTATGCACGCACTTTCAACAAGAAACGAAAGTCCTGAAACAGCGTCTAGACCCTTTGACGCAACCAGAGATGGTTTCGTGTTAGGAGAAGGTGCTGGAGCAATTATTCTTGAAGAGTATGAGCACGCAAAAGCAAGAGGCGCAAAAATTTATGCTGAAGTATTAGGAGGCGGAATGTCGTCTGATGCATATCACATGACTGCTCCTCATCCAGAAGGGATTGGTGTTATTGCAGTGATGAAAAATTGCTTAGAAAATGCAGGTGTTTCACCTCAAGAAGTAGATCATATCAATACACATGGTACATCCACACCTTTGGGTGATGTTGCAGAACTAAAAGCGATTACAGAAGTTTTTGGAGATCATGCTAAAAACATAAATATCAATTCAACTAAATCTATGACAGGTCACTTGTTAGGTGCTGCTGGAGCTATAGAGGCCATAGCTTCCATTCTTGCAATGGAACATGGTATTGTGCCTCCAACAATAAATCACACAACAGTAGATGAAAACATAGATCCGGAATTAAACTTAACTTTGAATAAGGCACAAAAAAGAGATGTTAAAGTAGTCATGAGCAATACCTTTGGGTTTGGCGGACACAATGCTTGTGTATTATTCAAAAAATTAGATTAATTACTGAATGAATTTCATTCGTAACATACTTAATTCCCGTTCTGAAAGAAACGGGAATTTTTTTATTCAAATTAAAAATATAGTTGGTTACAAGCCTAGTAATATGAGTTACTACGAGAAGGCATTCACGCATCGTTCCATGAATATTCGTGATAAAGATGGCACACCAATTAATTATGAGCGTTTGGAGTTTGTTGGCGATGCTATGTTGAGTGCTGTTATAGCCTCGCATTTGTATAATGAAGTACCAGAAGGTGATGAAGGTTATCTAACAAAAATGCGCTCCAAAATAGTGAGTCGTGAGCATTTAAATGAACTTGGAAAAGATTTAAATCTTATTGATTTGGTTGAAAGCAAAATCCCAGTAGATAATTTTGGCAATAATATTCACGGCAACCTCTTTGAAGCTTTAGTTGGAGCCATTTACCTTGATAAAGGGTACGACTATTGCGAAAAATTTATTTATGATAGAATTATAATTCCTCATGTTGATATTGAACAACTTGAAGGTAAAGTAATAAGCTATAAAAGTCTTTTAATTGAATGGTGCCAAAAAGAAAAAAAGACCTTTGATTATCATGTATATGAAGATACAGGAAACGATGAACTCAGACATTTTTCAGTAAAGCTATCTATCAATAATAAAATTGTTGCAAAGGCAAGGGCAACTTCTAAAAAGAAAGCAGAAGAAAAGGCTTCAAAACGTGCTTTTTTTGCGTTTCAGAATAAAATATCAAGAGCTTTCTAAACTTGTTATTACTTAAAGTATAAGGGTTTAAATTTAAGGTTAAGAATAACCTAAAGCCTATATTTAATGATAGCAAAATGTTATATTTACAATTAATAATATTTTGATTGTGGCAATACACAAGTTACTTGTTGATGAATTCTATGATGAGGCTTACTCGTTATTAGCCATTCATTGTGATTTGGAAGATTATCGGTTAGCCTATCTTTTAAACCAGTTTTTAAACATTAACTTAAAACGAGATAAAGCTGATTTAGATTTTGAGTACACATCAGCCTCATATTCAATTTATGAATGGGAAGATAAGGAACACGAAACAATGTGGAGCTTGGTTTCAAATATCTGTAAGAAAGAAGAAGATAGTCTTGTAAGTACAGGCTCATTGTTTGATGCATCATCAAAAGTCATCAAGATTTATAACCTAATACCAGAATATAAAAGAGTAAATTATTTTCTTAAAATAGAGAATGATAACAGTAATTTAGATATTAAGCATATTATCAATAGCATTCAAAAAATACCACAAGTAGTTACTATATATGATGTTGATACAACAACTTTAAAATCAAAAAACAATTTAATATTCAATTAATGCCAATACACAGAAAAAAGACCAAAATTGTAGCCACTCTAGGACCAGCAACTAGCACCAAAGAAATATTAAAGGATATGTTGGAAGCAGGTGTAAACGTGTTTAGAATCAATTTTTCGCATGCTAATTATAGCGATGTAAAAAAGCGCATCAAAACAATTAGAGAACTCAACGAAGAATTTGGTTACAATGCAGCAATTTTAGGCGATTTACAAGGGCCAAAATTGAGAGTTGGCACAATGAAAGAGGAAGTTGTGGTAAATAAAGGTGATGAAATCATATTTGCTACAGGCAAACGGTTTATGGGAACCAAAAAGCGTGTTTATATGACGTATGATAATTTTCCTCAAGATGCAAAACCAGGAGAACGTATTTTGTTGGATGATGGGAAATTGATTTTTGAAGTGGTTTCATCTGACCAAAAGACTGAAGTTAAAGCACGTGTTATTCAAGGAGGACCATTAAAATCGAAAAAAGGCGTTAATTTACCTAACACCAACATATCACAACCTGCACTTACAGAAAAAGATATTGAAGATGCCATTTTTGCCATTGGGCAAAAAGTAGATTGGTTAGCATTATCCTTTGTAAGACATGCTGAAGATTTAATGCAGCTTCAAGACATCATTAAAGAACATAGCGACCATAAAATTCCGATCATTGCTAAAATAGAAAAGCCTGAAGCTGTTGAAAATATCGATAAAATTGTAGCGTATTGCGATGGTTTAATGGTGGCTCGCGGTGATTTAGGTGTTGAAATTCCTGCGCAAGAAGTACCATTAATTCAAAAACAATTAGTGCTTAGGGCTAAACGTGCCAGAATCCCTGTAATCATTGCAACTCAAATGATGGAATCAATGATTACCAGTTTAACACCAACACGTGCTGAGGTGAATGATGTTGCCAATTCTGTGATGGATGGTGCTGATGCAGTTATGCTGTCTGGCGAAACTTCTGTAGGTAATTATCCTGTACAAGTGATTGAGAAAATGAGTAGTATTTTAGAAAGTGTTGAAGACTCACCACTTATTAAAGTGCCTCAATCTCCACCTCACATTCGCACCAATCGTTATATCACAAAAGCTATTTGTTATCATGCTGCTAATATGGCCAATGAAATTAACGCGAAAGCTATTTCTACATTGACCAATAGTGGTTATACAGCATTTCAGATTTCTGCATGGCGACCACAAGCCCATATTTTAGTATTCACGTCCAACAAACGTATATTAACGCAACTTAGCTTACTTTGGGGAGTTAAGGCATTTTATTATGATAGGTTTGTAAGTACAGACGAAACCATTGAAGATGTAAACGCCATTGCTTGCCAAAAAGGCTATCTTGAAGTAGGCGATATGCTTATTAGCTTGGCAGCCATGCCAATACAAGATAAAGGGATGGTAAACACACTACGTGTTACTGAAATTACGAGTTGTAGTTTTTAGAGTTTCGTTTAACGGTCTCGGCTATGAGTAGTTGCGTGGGTTATCACTGAATTTTGCAAGTATACACCAAACTGAAAATCCTCACGGATTTTCAGAAGTAGGCGGGAACAAGCAATTACTTATAGCTATTGTTGGCAACAGTATTTATTGTTTTTTATAAATTTCCATTATTTCGACTGGTAATTTTTCTTCTGCTCTGATTAATTCCAGCCCAAATTTTTTCAATTCAGAATGCATTGTTTTCGGATCTTCAGCTTTCCATTCCAAATCAATGTCGTATTCGCCATTCAAATCTGTCTTGTCCAAAACAGGAATTGGTGTGAAGTTTTCTAAATACTCAGCTAATTTTGACATTTTAATTTTTTTAGTTTTTAGAATTGTACCCATAAACATAAACTCGGGCGATTCAGATTTTGATGGTTTAATTGTCCTGTCCACATTTTTTAGTACATAACATTCTAGAGAATCGACTCCCATTTTGGCATTAACATCAAAATTTTCATTGAGAAATTCAATTCCAATTTCTCTCCATTTTTGTTGATATTTATCTGAAACTTGAATCATAAAATTATATTGATGTTCTTTCTTGTAAGGAAAGTCTTTCTCACTCAAACTGTCTTTAAAAATCATTCTACTCGGAGATGCAATACCAAATAGAGTCTGATAAAGTCTTGGAATTGTACTATTCCACATATCGACACCATTTATATTACCCTCCGAATCTATTAAAAGTCCAAAACCACCTCTTTTTTCTTGGTCATAACTCTTTAGTGCAATCGTATAATCATTGTTAGCAATAGTATTTATTGTTTCAACTTCCAAGTTTGGGTTGATGTAGAAATCATCCTTTATCTCTAAATCGATTTTATTATCGAAAATGAGATTTTTAATGACTTCTTCGTTAATATTTTTTGGGCTTGTAATTGCTCTTACAACTCCATTTTTATCTATGATAATGGAATGAGGAATTACTTTATATTTGAAGTTTTTTTTATGAGTTGTATCTGAAACAACTCGTAATGATGTTTGAGAGTTTTTTATAAACTGTTCTAAACGTTGTTGATTTTCATGTGAAATAGTAATGATTTCAATTTTATCTCCAAATTGATTTTTTAGGCTATCTAGTTTTTTCATTGCAGGAATACAAGGGCCACACCAAGTCGCCCAAAATTCTAAAATGACAGGTTTTCCTTTTAAATCGTTTAATGATATTTGACTTTGTTTGCTATTTAAAATATTACTGAATTTGTAGTTTGGTACTGTTTTTCCTAATTCGGCTATTGTGTTTTCGTTCTTGCAAGATGTTATGCAAATGATTAAAATCAGTAGTAGAAAGTTTTTTTTCATTTTCGGTTTTTATATTGTTTGTAATGTCCACTGTGTATGGCGTAGTGAGGCGCGCCTCACGGAGAGCCATAGTTGCGCCTCATTCGCTATACACGCCTTAAGTTTGTAATTCACTAAATTTAAGTATTAATCAGAAAGAACAAAAGAGAGAAATAAGGTTAGTATACACGGTGAAGCAAATAGACTTCGGCAACATTGATAATCCTCTCTCTTTTACTACTTAAACTTCGTTCAGTTCTGTGAGACCTAGATCTCGTTTTCAAGTTGTTGAAATGTGAGTAGCATCTGTTCTTTCCAAAATTCAGTTCTTATGACTAAAGATAAAAAAATTTATGGTATCGACATTAGTAAAAGTGTATTTGATGTTTACAGTGAAACGACAGGTCATTTTCAATTAGTTAATGAAGCCAAAGGGTTTAATGGGCTATTAAAAAAGCTGCCAAAAGAAGCTTTAGTCGTTATGGAAGCTACAGGTTATTATCATTATAGGTTAGCACAGTTTTTACATAAAAACAACGTATTGGTATCTGTAGTAAATCCATTGTCTGTAAAACGTTTTATTCAGATGAAACTAGCAAAAGCAAAAACCGATAAGAGTGATGCAAAATCGATTTGTGAATATGGCACAGTAAACGAAGTGCCCTTGTATAATGCATTAACAGAAGTACATGCAGAATGCTTACAACTCTTTAGGTTATTGGATAGTTAC
>JAUIGO010000062.1 GCA_030429955.1 Bacteroidia bacterium | reverse complement strand
ATATGACCATCCTTTCCTTTGGGGAAGTAAACGTACTGGTCCAGATTTACATCGTATTGGTGGTAAGTATTCTGATAACTGGCACTTAAATCATATGTATGATCCACAAAGCACATCGTCCGGTTCTATTATGCCTGGCTATAAGTGGCTCATTAAAAACGCGTTGGACAAATCACTAACTGAAGCTAAAATGAGAACAATGGTAAAACTAGGTGTTCCATACTCTGATGAAGATATTGCCAATGCACAACAAATGATGTTGGAACAAGGTACTCAAATTGAAAAAAATCTATATACAGATCCAGATTTTGCTGAAACTTACGAAGCAGATAAAGCAGCTGGTGGAGCAGAGTTCATTGAAATGAGAAATCGTGAGATTGTAGCACTTATTGCTTATTTACAACGATTGGGAACAGACATAAAAGTAAAAGATTCAGAAACCGTTCAAAACTAAGATTATGCTAAAATTTGTAAAAAACCATATGGAGAGCATTACAGGGATAGAAATATATCCTATTATATCATTGCTCATCTTTTTCATTTTTTTTGTAGTCCTGTTTTGGTGGGTTTTCACTGCCAATAAAGACTATATCAAAACCGTAAGTAATATACCATTAGATAACCAAAACCAAACAGAACTATGAGACAGTTTATTCCATCTTGGATAAGAGTACCTGTTGTATTCTTTATCATCGTCGGACTTATAGAATTTTTTATAGATTCTGGCGAAAAGCCAGCATTTATAGAGCAGCCTATAATCATGTTATTTTTACTGTTAGTTTTACTTATACTAATAGCTATTGAAGCTATTGTAGGTTCTATGGACAATATTTTATACCAAAGTTTAAGTGAGGAAGCCAAAGCTCAATACGATGCACAAAAGGTAAAAACTCCAAAAATCATAACATGGATAGCAAATAGTTATAAAAACTTATTGGGACAGAAGCCAATTAAAGAAGAACATGAAATTATCTTAGATCATAATTATGATGGCATTAAAGAACTGGACAACAGCTTACCACCTTGGTGGCTATATGGTTTTTACGCTTCCATCATTTTTGCGGCTATTTATCTGTTAAGATTTCATGTCTTTAATGGATATACTCAATTTGATGAACTAGAAACAGAATATGCTGAAGCTAAAATTGCTATAGAAAACTACAAAAAAAATGCAAAAGATTTGGTAGATATAAATACTGTTGAACTTTTAACAGATGCATCAGACTTAAAAGCTGGTCAAGCTATTTTTGAAGCCAATTGTGTTGCCTGCCATAAAGCTGATGGTGGTGGTAGCATTGGTCCTAACCTAACTGATGAATATTGGATATTAGGTGGTGGAATCAAAAATGTATTTAAAACCGTATCTGAAGGTGGACGAGATGGAAAAGGTATGATCGCTTGGAAACAGCTATTAAAACCAGTTGAAATGGCTCAAGTATCTAGTTATGTATTACAATTTCAAGGTACTACTCCAGCTGAACCAAAAGCTCCGGAAGGAGATATTTGGGAAGGCCATGACAACCAATAAACTATAACAGATTTGGAAGCTCCAGAAAACGAAACATTTAGAGATTCAATTGGCACCATTAATGAAGAAGGTAAACGCGCTTGGGTTTTTCCAAAAAAACCAAGTGGCAGGTATTATGAAAAGCGTAAAATAGTTAGTTACATTTTACTTGCCTTTTTATTTGCTGCTCCTTTTGTGAAAATTAATGGTAACCAGTTTTTAATGTTCAACATTCTTGAGCGTCGTTTTAATATTTTTGGATTTCCGTTCTGGCCACAAGATTTTCATTTGTTTGTAATATCCATGATAATTGGTGTCATCTTTATCGCACTATTTACTGTTGGGTTTGGACGTATTTTTTGTGGTTGGATATGTCCGCAAACCATTTTTATGGAAATGGTTTTTAGGCGCATTGAGTATTGGATAGATGGCGACCGAAACAAACAACGAAAACTCGACAGACAAGCTTGGGACACTGAAAAAATAAAAAAAAGAGTTTTTAAGTGGTTTATCTTTCTCGTTATATCTTTCTTAATCGCTAATGTATTTTTAGCCTATTTAATAGGAAGTGATAAACTTATTCAATACATCACAGATGGACCTTCTGAACATTTAGGCACTTTGTTCCCACTAATCATTTTTACAGCAGTTTTCTACTTTGTATTTGCCTGGTTTAGAGAACAAGTTTGTATAATAGCCTGTCCTTATGGTAGGCTTCAAGGTGTTTTACTTGATAATAAATCAATCGTAGTTGCTTATGACCATAAACGTGGTGAAGCAGAAAATGGCAGAAAAAAATTTAGAAAAGGAGAAGACAGAGAGGCCTTAGGTCATGGAGATTGCATAGATTGTTTGCAATGCGTACACGTTTGTCCTACTGGAATTGATATTAGAAATGGCACACAATTAGAGTGTGTGAACTGTACTGCTTGTATTGACGAATGTGACCATATAATGGAGAGCATCAATCTTCCAAAAGGATTAATACGCTATGCTAGCGAAGCAGAAATTGAAAAGAAAGAAAAGTTTAAGCTCACAGCCAGAATGAAAGGCTATATTGCTGTACTTGTAATTCTTATGGGTGTACTTAGTGGAATGCTTCTTTTAAGAAATGATGTTGAAGCAAGAATTTTAAGGCTTCCTGGTCAATTATATGAACACAAAGAAGGCGATATTATCAGTAATGTATTTACATATAAACTTGTAAATAAAACTTCCAAAACTATTGAAGATGTAAACTTTAAACTTAGAAAATATACTGGAGAAATCAAATTGGTTTCAACTCATGATAATTTTGAAGTTCCAGAACAAGGCTTAGCTGAAGGTACTTTATTTATTGAAATTGATAAAAGCCAATTAAAAGGAGATAAAAATAAATTAATGATTGAGGTTTACAGTGGCGACAAACTCATTGAAACCACAACTGTTAACTTTCTAGGACCAAGAAGTTATAATTAGAAAGTAATGTCACACTAAGCGCAGTCGAAGTGTAAAAGGAAATAGTATATTTAATTAAATAAGGAGATTCCCTCTTTCGTGGGAACTAAGAGATGAAAATAAATTGGGGAACAGGAATTGTAATAGCATTTATAGCCTTTATTAGCTTTATCATGTACTTTGTAATAAATATGAACATCAACAAAAAGTACGATCATGATCTGGTTACAGAGGACTATTATAAAAAAGAACTAGAGTTTCAAAACGATATCAATAAAGAAACCAATGCTAAAAGTTTAACACAAAATATTGAATGGGAAAAATCAGATAAAGGTATTACGCTAACTTTCCCTAAAGTTTTTAACACAGAAAACATAACAGGAAAAGTGTTCCTATACAGACCATCTAATAAACAATTTGACTTTGAAACAACAATCTCATTGTCAAACCATAATTTGCTCATACCTGACAAACGTTTGTTAGATGGTCGTTGGAACATTAAAGTTGATTGGCAATATAACGGAAAATCCTATCTCTACAAAAAAGAAATAATTTACTAAACCCAAAAATATGCTTTGGTCTGCACTCATATTCGGCTTGTTAGGAAGCTTTCACTGCGTTGGTATGTGTGGTCCAATAGCATTTATGTTACCTGTAGATAGAAGCAACTCTTTTAGAAAAGTTAGTCAGATATTTATTTATCACTTTGGCAGATTTTTAGCTTACAGTCTTATTGGTTTGTTTTTTGGTTTGATTGGTAAAAGCCTTTATATATTTGGCATTCAGCAACAACTCTCTATTGCCATAGGAGTTTTGATGATTCTAGTGGTTTTAATTCCTGTGCAAACTTTTAATAAATACAATTTTTCAAAACCTATTTACAAAATCATTTCCAAAGTAAAAACAGCTTTAGGATCTGCTTTAAAAAAGAAAACTGCCGATACTTTTTTAACCATTGGTTTCCTTAACGGATTTTTACCATGTGGCTTGGTTTACATGGCAGTTTTTGCCTCCTTAACAATGCAAAATGCCGTTCAAGGTAGTTTATATATGGCTTTGTTTGGATTAGGCACTATCCCGTTAATGACTTCTGCTATTTATTTGGGTAAATTTTTAAATACAACAATTAAACAACGTATTCAAAAAGCCATACCAGTATTCGTAATATTCATTGGTTTACTTTTCATCCTAAGAGGACTAGGTTTAGGAATCCCTTACCTCTCTCCTGCTCCAGTGGTTGAAATGGTTTCAAGTGCAGTAGATTGCCATTAAATCTTATTTCAAATCTTTTTGCCTTCAACTGACATTTATCATACTTTTTCATAGAACAAGAGACTATCTTTAATAGTGAATTTAAAACCTTTAAACCATGAAAAAAAGAACGCCAGTTTCAACAATAATGACTAAAGATGTGATTACATTAAATCATTCAGACACTTTAGAAAATGCAGAACTATTATTCAAAAAAAATAAAATTAGACATATTCCAGTAGTTAGCGGAGACAATATTATAGGTATGTTAAGTTATACAGACTTACTTAGAATTAGTTTTGCCGATGCTGTATATGAAGAAGAACAAGAAATAGATACAGTAGTCTACAATATGTTTACCATTGAACAAGTAATGGCAAAAAACCTTATAAGCGTAAATGCCGATACAACCATTAAAGAAGTTGCCGAAATTTTAGCAAAAAAAGAGTTTCATGCCTTGCCAGTAACTGATGGAGATAAACTAGTAGGAATTGTTACCACAACCGATTTAATAAACTATTTAATTGAACAATTTTAATTAACCAACCAACTTAAATCGCTTGGCTTTTGAGTCAGGCGATTTATAATGATTTTTTTAACAAATAATGATGTTTATTTTAATTAAGATAATTTTGTCCTAATTAAAATATTGTTATATATTTGCATAAACAAAAAATAATTTATGTTTTCGAAAGCCTGTGAATATGGTATAAAAGCTTCAATTTTCATAGCGATTAATTCGTTTGAAAATAAACGTGTGAGCCCTAAAGAGATATCTGAAGAAATAGACTCGCCTACAGCTTTTACAGCAAAAATACTACAAGCTTTAGTAAGACACAATATTATTGATTCTGTTAAAGGTGCTTATGGAGGATTTGAAATTGATAAAAAAAAGATTTCATCCATAAAACTAGCACAAATTGTAAATGCAATAGATGGTGATAAAATTTATAAAGGTTGTGGTTTAGGTCTGCATACTTGTGACGAAGAGCATCCTTGCCCTGTTCACGATAAATTTAAGGTAGTAAGAACAGAGCTTAAAGATATGCTAGAAAACACCAACTTAGAGCAATTAGCCCTTGACATAAAATCTGGAGTAGCATTTTTAAAAATTTAAAAAAAATTGATCATAAATAGGATGGTTTTATCCGAAATAAACAAAACATGGAAACATTACATAAAAACGCTGAAAAACAAATAGGAGAATTTGTAGCAGAAGACTTTAGAACTGCTGCAGTTTTTACAAAATATAAAATTGATTTTTGCTGCAATGGCAATAGAACTGTTGAGGAAGCTTGCAATAAGAAAGGAATTGACAGTAACCGTTTAATAGATGAGCTCAATGCAGTATTAAATACAGCAACAAATCAAACAATAGATTACAAATCATGGCCTTTAGATTTATTGGCAGAATATATTGAAAAAAAGCATCATAGATATGTAGAGGAAAAAATCCCAGTATTACGTCAGTTTTTAGATAAATTGTGCCGAGTGCATGGTGATCGTCATCCTGAGCTGTTTAAAATTAATGATTTATTCACTGCTTCTGCTGGTGAATTAGCTGCACACATGAAAAAAGAAGAGCTTATCCTCTTCCCTTTCATTAAAAAAATGGTAAAAGCCAAAATAGAAAATGGTGCAATACAATCACCTTCGTTTGGAACCGTTGAAAATCCAATTGCAATGATGATGCATGAGCACGATACTGAAGGTGAGCGTTTTAGAGAGATTGCAGAACTCACAGACGATTACAATCCACCTGCAGATGCTTGCAATACTTACAGAGTGACCTTTGCTATGTTGGATGAATTTGAAAAAGACTTGCATTTACACATACATTTAGAAAACAATATTTTATTTCCAGGAGCCCTTAAATTGGAACAAGCTTTTGAATAACCTTAAAATTAAACATTAACATTCATTCATTTAGATTGACAAACACTTCTCTAAGACAATTATTTTTTTTATTATTGATTAATAGCTAGAGAAATCAAATAGTTCAAATTTTTTTGCCCTAATTAGAGAAGTGTTTTTCTTATTTTTACAGCTGCAATCCTATATACTTTATAATGCAGAAAAAACTCGTTGTTATATGCTTGATTAATTTTTTTATCGCTGCAATGATGGGTTTGGCTTTACGCTACTCTTTTATAAGTTCAATAAATTTAAATTATAGATATCTTACACATGCTCATTCTCATGTAGCCATGTTGGGTTGGGTTTATTTAATGCTGTTTGTTTTAATTGTTCATTACTTTGTTCCGGAGAAAAAACCAGTTTATAATCGTTTGTTTTGGCTTACAGAATTTTCGGTTGTTGGTATGATGGTAAGCTTTCCTTTTCAAGGCTATGCAGTTATATCCATTACGTTTTCAACGTTACATATTTTATGTAGTTATTACTTTGCTTATCTTATTTGGAAGCATCATAAAACCAAATCTATAGTAACCAGCAAATTACTTAAGGCATCACTTTTGTTCATGTTATTTTCCACTGTTGGTGTTTGGTGTTTGGGACCAGCGGTTTCAATGCTTGGACAAGCTTCTGCTTTTTATCAAATTGCCATACAGTTCTTTTTACATTTTCAATTTAATGGGTGGTTTTTAATTGCAGTCATCGCAGTGTTTTTTCATATACTAGGTATTAATAACTCCAAAGAATTTAAGCTGTTTTTCAACTTCCTAATGGCGTCTACCATATTAACATTGGCATTGCCAATTCAATGGTTTGCTCCTCATGAAACTCTATTATGGATTAACGGGATTGGTGTAATTCTTCAGCTATTTACATTATTTTTCTTTTTAAAAATTATTAAGCCCAAACTTCTTGAAGTCATAAAACATCATTCCAAATTGCTTGTTTATCTTTTTAGCTTTAGCATTCTTTGCTTTGTTATTAAAGTATTATTGCAAATTATAACATTGCTCCCAGGGTTTTCTGAAGTTGTATACACGCATCGTAATTTTGTGATTGGATTTATCCATTTATTAATGCTTGGAGTAATTTCTGGGTTCCTATTGTCCTTTATAGCAAAAAGTAACCTCGTATCATATTCAAAATCACTTTATATAGGCATTTATAGTTTTATCCTTGGTTTTGTTTTAACCGAATTGTTATTATTGATTCAAGGTTATAAATTTTATTACGGAAACGGAATGATTAGCAATTACTATTTGCAATTGTTCATTTTTAGCGTATTCTTACCCTTAGGGATATTTCTCCTTTTATTCAACATTATTAAAAATTCAAACCATGAAGCACAAACCACAAAAACGTCATAAAGCTTTACAACCATTAAGCAGGGAACATCATCATGGACTGCTTTTGTCTTGGAAAATCAGGTCTGGTTTCAGCAAAAATATCGATCCAAAACGTATAAAAATTTACGCAGATTGGTTTTTTGAAACGCATTTAATTCCGCATTTTAATATGGAAGAAAATCATATATTTCCAATTTTAGATGCCAATAATGAACTGGTTAAACGTGCTTTGGCAGACCATAGACGCTTAAACCGTTTATTTACCGAAAACGAAGATAATGCAAGAGCTTTGAGTAAAATTGAAGAAGAATTAGAGAAGCATATCAGGTTTGAAGAGCGTGTTCTTTTTCCAGAGATACAAAAAGTAGCAACGGAAGAACAAATGCTTTATATTGAAAAAATTCACCAGCCAGAATCTTTTGAAGATAAAATGGATGATGAATTTTGGAAATAACCAAAAGTGTTTTTAAATAACCAATGCAATAGAAGTAACAAAAATAACCAGAAAGCTTACAATCATTGCTTTCCAAAATAGATGTGCCTTTTTCAGTTCCATGAATTGAAACGCAATCCCTAAGAATTTTAATGATGAAAACACTAAAATTATCAGCACTACATAATGGCTGTTTAATTTTGAAACCAATGCCGAAGCTATTGTAAGTATAATGAGAACTACCCAAGTTAAGTTAGAGTTCATTTTCATATCTAAAAAAGTAAATAAATTATAGGGAAAAGTAATATCCATATTAAATCGCACATGTGCCAAAAGGCAGCACTTGCTTCAACATCATCAATACTGGTTTTAGAGTTTTCCTTTCTTACTCCAAAATAAACTGATGTTAAAATGACCAAACCAACAATAACATGAATAACATGAAACAGTGTTAGCATCCAATAAAACGTGAAAAATGTATTATAGCCAATTCCAATTCCATCGGCAATTTTATCATAATACTCTAAACTCTTTAATCCTAGGAAAAAGAGCCCAAAAAGCATCGTTAAAAGCAATAACTTGTTAAATTTCTTAGTATTTCCTTTCTTTATTTCAGAAACTGATATTGCCATCAAAAAACCACTTGTCAATAAAAATATAGTATTTATCATACCATAGGTTTTATTGAGTTTTAAGCTTGAATCGTGAAACAGTTCTTGTTCTTGATTACCATAATAAGCCATTGCTATAAGAGCAGCTCCGAAGGTTATAAGCTCCAAGAAAATGATTATCCAAATTAGGATGCCTCCAGGAGGATAATATATATTCTTATAATCAATTATTGTGTTATTCATTTCTTAACAAAAATGTTTTTAAGATTGATGTTTAATTCTTTCATATAACTTCACTAAAGATTGAAGTAACTCTACTGGAGTTGTAAGAATCTGATAATGGTTTTGCCCAAACATTTGTGGTAGATAATACTTGGCCTGTGCTTCAATTGCTAGTGCATAAGAGTTTATTTGACGCTCATTTAACTCTCTTAATGCTTGTTTTACGTCGTTAATTCCATATTTGCCCTCATACTTATCATAATCATTAGGTTTACCATCAGAAATTAAAATCACCCATTTATTCTTTGTGTCACGTTTATCCAATAATGCTCCCGAATGACGGAGAGCTGGACCAATACGTGTATAACCACTTGGTGATATATCACCTACTCTGTATTTTGCCGTGTTCCAATTATCGTCAAATCCCTTAAGTGTTAAGTAAGTGGAATGGTTTCGCGTTTTAGAGTAAAAACAATTGATAGAAAAATCAATATTGAATTCATCCAGAATTTCACCAAACAAAATAGACACTTGCTTTTCAACATCTATCACGCGATTTCCAGCTGCATAACCATCACTTGAAAGACTAATATCCAAAAGCAATAAAATGGATAGATCTTTTTCCTTTTTACGTTTGGAAAGGTATATTTTTTCTGAAGGTGTATGACCCGATTTTATATCAACAAACAAATCGGTTATAGCATCTATATCAAACTCCTCACCTTGTGTTTGTCTTCGTTGTTGTTGGTATTTATTATTTACAGTAGTCAGCATTTTTCGTAAACCTACTAGTGTAGATCTATTATCATTCAAGGTTTTTTTATAGTAATCTACATCAGATTGCAACTGTGTTTTTGGGTAAACTTTACAGAAATCTTCTTTATAAGTACGATTTGCATAATTCCATTCGTCATACGTAATATGATGCCCAGAACTATCATGTTCAGCGCTTTCTGCAATTGTGGTATTCTCCATGAATTCAGCTTGATACACTGAATGCGCAGTATCATCAACGCGAACTGTGTACTTCATATTCACCTCATCCAAAGCATTTGAATGATCGTCTAAATCATCATCGCCATCAAAATCCCTAAAATTACCTCCAAATTCTTCAGCAGTTTCCACTTTCTCAAACTGGTGCTGTAGTACAGCATCATCCATTTGTTTTTGGTCAATCTGTACTGAGATGATTTCTTCAACAGCTTTTGATTTAATAACAGTGGTTGCTTGTTCTGGGTTGGCTTGTTTTACTTTATCAGTAAAGTTATTAAGCTTTTTTTCAGGGTCGTCATTTGGTGAATCTTTCATCCATTTTCCATAGATGAATGAATAATCTGCTGGTAATTTAGCTGTTGCTTTACTTTCATAATGCAAAACAAATTTGTTATAATAGATTTCTGAACTAGGAAATTGTTCAAATACGTTTTGAAGTACTTTCTGTGAAGTTTCTTTGGCAATTTGTTGTGACTCTAAAATATCATGTTCCAAATTATCTTTCCAATTCAATCCCAAGTTTTTTTGAATGGATAAATACAAGATTCTAAATAAGTAGTAAGACAAGTTTTCTTCTACAGATTGAAACTCGTGAAATTTAGTTGGTAAAAAAAAGCTATTGTTTTTATAGCCACCTTCTCTTTCAGCCTCATAAAGTTCTATAGACTCTCCAGTAATGGCTCGAGCAAAAATGGTCAATCGAGGTTTGAGTTCATTTAAATATACAACGTGCTGAAGTTCTGCTTCTTTTTTTCTTCTGCGCTTTTTGAAAAAGAATGCAAACTTGGTGAAAATATATTCATCTGGTTCAAACTCAAACATGCTATATCATTAAATCACTTAAATCTTTTAAGGCTTGAATCACTTCTAAATCGTCAGTTAAAGGTTCAACTACTGCAACATGCACAGCAAGTCGTTTTGGCAAACCAACATGAATTAATTGAGCCGCATCAACCAATAATCTTGTTGATACTGTTTCAGTTAAACCTAGTTCTGTTAGGTTTCTGATTTTTGTGGCAATATTCACTAATTTTTTAGCTGTGTCCTTTTCAATTCCGGTTTCAGACATTAAAATTTCTGCTTCAACTTTTTCATCTGGATAATTAAAAGAAATAGCTACAAAACGTTGTCTTGTTGAAGGTTTCAATTCTTTAAAGCCACGTTGATAGCCTGGATTAAAGGAGGCTACTAACATAAAATTCTCATGCGCTTTTATGGTTTCTCCCAACTTATCAATAAACAATTCCCTACGATGATCCGTTAAAGAATGGATGGCAACAATAACGTCAGGTCGTGCTTCAGCTATTTCATCCAAATACAAAATATGTCCTTCTTTAACTGCTATTGTCAATGGTCCATCTAACCAAACGGTTTCTGCTCCTTTGATAATAAAACGTCCTATTAAATCTGTTGATGATGTTTCTTCATGGCAAGAAATAGTAAGCAATTCTGTATCCAATTCATGAGCCATATATTCAATAAAACGAGATTTACCAGTTCCTGTTGGTCCTTTTAACAAAAAGGGTATTTTACATTTATAGGCATGCTCAAAAACATCAATTTCCTTTCCTATGGGATGGTAATATGGTTTACTCATTTGTTAGTGTTTGATTAGTTTATAAAAAAGACCAGTGTTAATTTACTTATATATTTTAACTCTGGTCTTTTAAATTTAATAGTTAATTATTCTATTTTATGAGAAAACAATTTAGGTTTGAAGGTAATCATTACCCAAGCCCAAGAGTTGTTCTCTTCTTTATCTCCTCCTTTTAAAATTTCCATGGTATCTGTTGCAAACATTTTTGAATATCCAGCATTTAAAGTTATGTCTTTAGATAGTTGATAACCGAATGTTAAATCGATTTCTGTACCTAAATTACTCTCCATTTTTTCGGAACCATCAAAAACATTGGCTGCAGCCGAAAAGAAATGAGGCATTATTTTGGCTGAAACTTTATTCTTTTTGTAACCAATGGAAGCATTGACATCAGTTAAACCAACATTATTGGCATGATTTCCAACATAAAAATAATCCATTAAACCATTAAATTTATGATTGGTACCAAAAAGTGGAGCAAACGATTTTATTTCTGAATCTGAATCATCCATATCTTTACCGGAAAGATATTCCATGCCAATGCCAATATCAAAATTGTCATTTATTTTATATCCAATGTTTCCTGCAAAATAAGAAGCGTTCACGTCTGTATCCAACGATTTTCCCATTTGAAAATAACTAGCAGCATCAGCACTAAATTTTCCAGATGCATACGTTAATCTAGGTCCAATGGTCTGCATGTAATCTATGGTTTGTTTTTCATTGGACAGGCCTTCATTTTCAAGATATTCAACACCTGTGTTTAATGCTAAAAAACTCAATCCAAATGCTTTAAAATCTCCATGATACCAAACATACTGAAACGCCTTGTATCCTGCCGCATTACTGTATAAATTATCGGTATTGGATTGCAAATCAGAATTCAATGCAAAACCAACATCTATCTTATTGTTTGCATCTGGAGCATATTTAAACAAGAAAGCATCATGACTTCTGGCTTGTTGTGCCCAACCAACGTTCCCAAAAATTCTTTGATCGTCATACGAAATTTCTTGACGACCTAATTTTATGGAAATTTGACTACTTAAAATGGCTTCTGCCCAAGCTTCCTGTAAAGCTGTTGCTTTATCGTCACTTGACATAGTGCCAACATCACCCCAAACTCTTACATTTTGAAGTACAGCTTTAAACCTCATTTTTTCATTTACAAAAGCAAAATTTAAACGAGTTCGTTGTGACACAAAATTTGAACCATCTTCATCAGTATCAAGCAAAGTACCAAAACCATGTCTGTTCTCATATCGTGGTCTTAGCTCTGCTGATAAGTCAAATTGTTGGGCAAAAGTATTTAGTGCCATTAACGCTGTAATGGTGAAACATACTATATGTTTTGTCATTATTTTAGATTTTTTTTAGTCGTTTGATGCAGTTTCCAATGCTTCATCTGTTGGTCTTCCATGCTTGTAGAAATCTACCATGTAGAGTATAATTCCGGTCATGAATAATGTAGCACAGATAATAAGTACAACAAAATGAACTTCAATCTCTTTTTGTACTTCCATGAACTCCATTTTCAGTTTACGCTCTAAATATACTTGAACTACACCAGCAACTCCAAAAGCAACCGTCATGCCTATCATGCCTATATTAGACATCCAGAATGCCATTCGTCCTCTTGTACTTTCATATAGTTTTCTTCCAGTCATATTTGGCAAACTATAACTAATTATTGCCAGTACAATCATAGCATAAGCTCCCCAAAACGCAAGGTGACCATGCATTGCAGTAACCAAGGTTCCGTGGGTATATAAGTTTGTTTGTGGCAATGTATGCGCAAACCCTAATAATCCAGCACCAATAAAAGAAACTATAGCTGCGCCAAGAGTCCAATACAATGCAAGTTTGTTTGGGTGTTTCTTTTCCCCTTTTCTATACATATTTACAGCAAATAATGCCATTGCCAAAAATGCTAAAGGCTCTAGTGCTGAGAAAATACCACCTACAATTAACCAAATTTTGTTAACACCTATATAGTAATAGTGATGACCTGTACCTAATACTCCAGATAAGAAAGTTAAACCTACAATGACATAAAGCCATTTTTCAATAACTTCTCTATCTACTCCAGTAAGTTTAATTAATAGGAACGAAAGAATACCTCCCATTATCAGTTCCCAAACACCTTCAACCCAAAGGTGAACAACCCACCATCTGAAAAACGAATCCATTACTTGACTATCAAAAGGAAGCATTCCTGGTAAATATAGTAAGGCTGCAAACAGTAATCCCATTGAAAGTACCAGCGCTGTTGTGGTTCTGCGTTTTCCTTTGAATAATGTAACCAAAATTAGACCAAGGAATAAAAGTACATTTACAACTACTAAATAGTCTAAAGGTCTTGGGATTTCTAAGAATTTACGTCCTTCCCAATAATTAAAGTGATAACCAACAATGGCAATAACACCAACTACAGCTAAACTAATTAATTGCACATAAGCTAATTTTACACTTACTAACTCACGTTGGGCTTCTTCTGGTATAATATAATAGGCTGCTCCCATAAAACCTGAGAGTAACCAAACTACTAATAAATTGGTGTGTACAGCTCTTGCTGTATTAAATGGGATAACATCATGTAAGCCATCAAAACCTGCATGAGCAAATCCCATAATAAATCCGTAAATTATTTGGAGTGCGAATAGTAACATTGAAAGGGCAAAAAACCAATACGCTACTTTTTGTGATTTATATTTCATGATCTTTAGTTTAGTTATTGTCTTTTGCTAATGGTGAAACTACTGTGTCAAATCCGTTTAAATCAACATCATCAATCCAGTCGAAAAATTCAATTAAATCGAGTGCTTCTTGTTCGGTAAATCCATAGGCTACCATTTTTCTTCCGTTTGGTTCCCAAGCTACTGGTGTCATTAATACGGCTTTGATATAGCCAGCACCACGTCGTTCAATTACTTTTGTCAATTCTGGAGCATAATAAGCTCCCTCACCTAAAATTGTATGACAACCCATACAATTATTTTCTTCCCATAGAGTTTTACCTCTTACAACAGCTTCTGTAATATTTTCTGAATTTGATTGATCTTGTGGTTTACCAAACGAGTAAATGGTAAGTCCAATAAAAATCAGGAAAGTTACCAGCGTTCCGCCTAGAAAAAAGGCTCTTGCTTGTTTTTTTGATAACATATTATTTGATTTTGGTTAGTATTGATTTAATTGGTTAAATCTAAAATGGCTTGTACTGTTTCTTTATTATCAACTCCCAAGCCTTCTTGTTGATGTATTAATTCTCCTTCAGGATTAAATACACTTATTATATTTGAGTGTGAAAAATCCATTGGTGATATTTGTTTATACTTTACTGCTAATACATTGGCAAACTCTCTTACACCACTTTCGGTTCCTTGTAAAAAGGTCCATTGTTCACCA
This sequence comes from Bacteroidia bacterium, assembly GCA_030429955.1. Lineage (GTDB taxonomy): Bacteria > Bacteroidota > Bacteroidia > Flavobacteriales > Flavobacteriaceae > CAJQLB01. The sequence continues at coordinate 2,670 of JAUIGO010000062.1, read as the reverse complement.
TCCATTTCATTTTCAATGGCGAATTCCTTTAAACGTGTTGGCGTGTCTATTTTTGGATCAATGCTTACGAGCACAAAACGTAGGTCTTCAATATTTTCTTTAGGGATTTTAGATTCAATATTGCGCATATCTGCCACTAATCTTGGACAGGCTGCCTTACAAGTTGTATAAATCATTACCATGGCCAAAGTCTTTCCTTTTAAGTCTTCTAGTTGAATTACTTCGCCTTCTTCTGTGTTCCAATTTGAGGTTAAATTGAAAATAGATTCATCTGAAATACCATCTTCATCCAATATCGTTGAATCTTCAATTTCTATTGGTTGTAAATCCATTTTACAAACTGGACAGCTTCCTTTTTTGTTGTAGGTCTTATCGCCTTCACATTCCATTGGACATTGATACACTGCCAAATCACTATCGGATCTTTTAGAGTTGCATGCCGAAAATGACATGACAACCATAAACAACATTAAAACTGATTTTATATACCTCATTTTTTTATTCGTTTATATCTTTTACACATCTAAAGCCCAAGTTTTTCATGGAGTATTTAGCTTTTAAACTTCCTCTAATGGCATATCGCATAAATGCAGCATAATTCATTAAATCTGTTGCATTCACCGCAGCACTTCCACAGAATAAATTACTATCCTTATCTACATCTTTTCTTGATTCTCCAGTGATTAACACTGAATTGAAATCTAAGGTCCACTCCCAGACCAAACCATGCAAATCAAAAACTCCCCACACATTTTTTGGTGTTTGACCGATTAAATTCTCGTTGGAGCGTGGTGCTTCGTACCACGCTAAAATTTGCTCGTTATAAGAAGGTTTTATGCGTGCATCTTTAGTGGTTTCATCTGCCATAGCAACATATTCCCACTCATCAACAGTTGGTAAGCGTTTCCCTTGGCACTCGCAATAGGCTTTTGCAGCAAACCAAGAAACGTAGGTAACAGGACTACTAGAGTTTTCTGAACCTTTAAGTTCCAAGTCATTTTTCCAATTGGTCAAATAACTGTCATCTGCAAACAATTTAATAACTTTTGATTTTTGCCATTTAGGATATTTCTTTACAAAATCTACATACTCAGCATTGGTAACAGGATATTTGTCCATTTCAAAATCCTTGACTTCAACAACTGTTGAATCGCGTCCATAAAGTGGAATGTAGCGACTACCTTGAATAAAAGCCATGCCTTCAGACTGTGAATAAAGAACAGTTTGAAACACCAATAAAACAAATAACAACCTAAAGGCTTGGCTTTTCATCTTGCTATTAATTACCTATTTTGTTTTACTTTATCTACCATTTCTTTGGTAACCACTTTTCCTGAATTCCCCCAACTGTTATATACGTAGGTCAAAACATTTGCTATTTCTTCAGAAGACAACATTTGTCTTGTCATGACACTATTATACTTTTCACCATTCACAGTGATTTCGCCTGTTAAACCGTTGACTACAGCACCAATTGCACGATTAACATCAGCATTTAAATAATCTGACTTTGCCAATGGTGGAAATGCATTAGGTATTCCTTGACCTTCGGCTTGATGACATGCAAAACAGGTTTGCATGTAGGTTTGTTTACCAAATTCCATTTGTTCATCAAACGATTTTGCTGGAACTTCAGATGCTACGATTTCGTCTGTAGTTGGCATATTCTGTATTCCAGGTCCTTCTGGCAAATAGATACCTTCGCGTATTTCACCTGAGTAAATTTTCTTGTCTTCTTCACCTTCAACTTTAAGCATTCCTAAGGCACCTTTGTTAAAAGCTCTAAAAATGGAGTGATCTACTAATATGAATGTGCCAGGCACATCTACCTTAAATTCAACAATGGCGGCTCCACCAGCTGGAATTAATGTGGTTTGCACATTTTCGTTGACCATATCACCTCCTTCAACATGTACTTTGTCAAATATTTCCCCAATAACATGGAAAGATGACACCAGGTTTGGCCCACCATTACCCACATACAGTCTCACGGTTTCTCCAACTTTAGCTGTGATTGCATTATCTCCCGTTAACGCTCCAACGCTACCATTAAAAACTACGTAATCTGCATTTTCGTCAACTGCTTTTTGCATATCAAAGGGTTGTAGTCCTCTTTCACCATTTTTACCTTTGGTGTAAAAATCTCCTTGCATGATATAATATTCTTTATCTACTGGAGCTAATCCGCCAGCTGGCTCTACCAGTATTAAACCATACATACCATTGGCAATATGCATTCCAACAGGAGCTGTAGCACAGTGGTACACATATAATCCTGGGTTTAATGTTTTAAAACTGAACACTTTTTCATGTCCAGGCGCAACGAAAGAAGATTCTGCTCCACCACCTGGTCCAGTCACTGCGTGCAAATCTATGTTGTGAGGCAATTTATTGTCTGGGTGGTTTGAAAGCGTAAACTCAACTTCATCACCAACTCTTGTTCTAATAAAACTTCCTGGAACAGAACCACCAAATGTCCAGTACATATAAGTAGTACCATCTGTCATGGTGCCTACTTTTTCAAGAATTTCCATATTAACTTTTAGCTTTTTGGCTTTGCGTTTCCCTACACCTCTTGGCACATTTGGTGGTGCAGTCAATTCTGCCATCATTTCTTGAGTGGCAGGAATATCAGCAGCTGCTTCATTTGCCTCATCTTTATCATTGCCA
>JAUIGO010000061.1 GCA_030429955.1 Bacteroidia bacterium | reverse complement strand
TTATAAAAAGCACCTACAAGTTTTTAATTCGTATGGAAGATTTATATGAGGTGCAAAAAGAAATGATAAAATTCCTAAGAGGCTTAGGTGATATTTTTCCGCATCAATTACGAGGCGAGTTTGTAAAACTTCATGAAAAATTAAAAACCTACGAAGACCATCCTTACGAAAGTCGAGCCTTTTTATATTTAGATATTATTTCCTGGCTTGAAAGTAAAATAGAAAATAAATCTGTCGATTTAATAATTAGAGAAAAATTTATAGCCAAAAACGAATTAAATTAAAATAAACCGAAAAAAATTTGGTTATTAATGATTTCTTACTGAATATTTGTGCTCACAAAGTTCAAAAACTTACTGAAATGTTATCAAGAAAGGTGGAGGGAATAGACCCTTTGAAGCCTTAGCAACCCTTTAGAAATAGAGAAGGTGCTAAATTCTACCTGAAAATGCGATTCATTTATCGCAGATTTGGATAGATAACTCAAACGTAATTACTCATCTGTAATTGCTAATTTTCTTATAACATTTTTCTATTAGGTACGTCAGTAATGACGCATTTGACTTTTGGTTTAATCGTGCTGTTTGCAGAGTGGAATTGATGAAGTGGAAACAGAAATATTTTTTTATTAGGCGAAGAGAGAAAAATCAAGCATAGCAGAGCTACGGTTTATTTTTATCTCGAAGGATAAGTAAAAAAGAAACTTTTTACACCATTAATTTCGCTTTGCAAATAGCACTTATCTATTAACTCAAAAAAAATTAGAAAAATGAGTGCAACAAAAATTATTCATTCAATTCCAAGTGATCCACTCACTGGAGCAATTTCGGTACCAGTTTACCAAACATCAACATTTATTCAGGAAGCTCCTGGAGTAAACAAAGGCTTCGATTATGCAAGAAGCAACAACCCAACGCGTAAAGTGTTAGAAGACGTGGTGGCACAACTTGAAGGAGGACACTCTGGTTTTGCCTTCGCAACAGGATTGGCAGCCATTGATTCGGTTTTAAAATTATTATCTGCAGGTGATGAAATCATTGCTGTTGACGACATCTATGGAGGCGCATACAGATTATTTACACATGTGTACGAAAAACTAGATATTAAAGTACACTATGTTGACACCACTGATGCTGAAAATGTCGCTGAAAAAATCAGCAGCAAAACAAAATTAGTATGGATAGAATCTCCAACCAATCCAACATTAAAGGTTTCAGATATTCAAGAAATTTCAAAAATCGCAAAAAGCGTTGATGCCCTTTTAGTAGTCGATAACACGTTTGCAAGTCCAATAGCTCAGCAACCATTATCTTTAGGAGCAGATATTATCATTCACAGTGGTACCAAGTATATTGGAGGTCATTCTGATTTGGTAGCAGGTTTGGTGGTCACAAAAACCCAAGAGTTATCAGAAAAGATAAAGTTTATCCAAAACGCCTCTGGTGGAATTTTAGGGCCTTGGGATTGTTTTTTAACCATTCGTGGTATTGAAACTTTAGAGCTTCGATACAAAAAGCAATGTGAAAATGCTTTTGCTGTTGCAGCATTTTTAAATCATCATGAAGCTGTTCAGGATGTCTATTTCCCAGGATTGGTTACGCACAAAAACCATGAAATTGCTAAGCGTCAGCAAAACGGATTATTTGGAGGCATAGTGTCGTTCACACTTAAAGACGATACTCAAGAAGCAGCTAATCAATTTGTCACTAACACAGATTATTTTAAGCTCGCTGAAAGTTTAGGAGGCGTAAAAAGTTTGTTGTGTCATCCACCTCAAATGACACATGCATCTATTCCGCGTGAAAAACGTTTACAGTCTGGAATCAAAGATTCCTTAATCAGATTGTCCTGTGGTATTGAAGATGCAAACGACTTGATAAATGACTTGCAACAAGCTTTTAAATCGGTTCAATCATTAAAAGATAAACAATATGTCAAACAGTAAAACCATACATATTGTCTTATTCGGAATTGGACAAGTTGGAAGCACTTTAATCAATCAGATTAATGAAGCTAAATCAAGACTGTTACAAGAGCAAAACTTGAAATTAAAAATTCCTATAATAGCAAATTCTAAATTAGCATTTTATGATAAGGATGGAATTTCAAATAGTTGGGAAACAGATTTTGAACCATTCTCAGTGCCTTATAAAACAGATGAAATTATTCAATTTGTAAAACATCACGAGTTTGAAAACTTAATTGCCATAGACGCTACAGCAAGTGTTGCGTTTACGCAGAATTATATCAAACTAATTGAAAACGGATTTCATATTGTTTCTGCCAATAAAGTGGCAAATACTTTGCATTATGAATTTTACCAAGCCTTGCGATTGGCATTAAAAAAGCACAACAAATCATTTTTGTATGAGACTAATGTTGGCGCAGGATTACCTATTATTGAAACGATTAAAAATTTACATAATTCGGGAGAGAAAATCGAAAAAATTCGCGGCGTTTTTTCAGGTTCGTTGAGTTATATTTTCAATCAGTTTTCAGAATCTGAAGAGCCATTTTCTAAAGTATTGAATGAGGCTTCAAGTTTAGGACTTACTGAGCCTGATGCACGTGAAGATTTGTCTGGAAATGATGTAGCCAGAAAGCTACTGATTTTAGCAAGAGAATTAAATTTTAAAACCGAATTTCAAGATATTTCTATAGAATCTTTGGTGCCTAAACAACTCAACGGAAAAACAACCTTACATCAATTTAAGCATCGAAGTAAGGAGTTAGATGTCCCTTTTCAAGAGTTGAAAAAGAAGTTGACTAAAACTCAGGTGTTGCGATATGTTGGTGAGTTAGATGTCACAAAAAAGACATTGGAGGTAAAACTAATTCAAGAAGAAAAAAATTCGGCTTTAGGGCAATTAAAAGGCGCAGATTCTGTTTTTGAAATTTTTACAGAATCTTATGGCAATCAACCCTTAGTCATTCAAGGCGCTGGAGCAGGAAAACAAGTGACAGCAAGAGGTGTTTTGAGTGATGTGATTAAAATTTCAAATAGTTTAAATTAAAAGCGATGAGCGATATAAAACTGGAAATACAAAAACGAATCCTTGTGCTTGATGGTGCTATGGGAACCATGCTGCAAGCATATAAGTTTACTGAAGAAGATTATCGTGGTGAACGCTTTAAAGCGTATCCTTCATCTTTAAAAGGGAATAACGATTTGTTGTCTTTAACGCAACCAGAAGCCATAGCAGAAGTACATCGTAAATATTTTGAAGCTGGAGCAGATATTGTGGAGACCAATACGTTTTCAGGAACTTCCATAGCTATGGCAGATTACAAGATGGAAGATTTAGTGTATGAATTGAATTATGAATCAGCTAAAATTGCCAAGCAAGTTGCAGATGAATTTACAAAAGCAAATTCAGCACAACCAAGATTTGTAGCAGGAAGTATTGGGCCAACAAACAAAACTGCAAGCTTGTCTCCAGATGTGAATAAACCTGAATATCGAGCCATTACCTTTGATGAACTGCGTATTGCCTACAAAGAACAAGTAGAAGCGTTGATTGATGGAGGCGTTGATGTATTATTGGTTGAAACGATATTCGATACGCTAAACGCCAAAGCAGCACTTTTTGCTATTGAACAAGTTAAGGAAGAACGACAAATTGACATTCCAATTATGGTTTCTGGAACCATAACAGATGCTTCTGGTAGAACTTTATCAGGACAAACCGTTGAGGCTTTTTTAACCTCCATTTCTCATATTCCATTGTTAAGTGTTGGATTTAATTGTGCTCTTGGTGCCGAGCAGTTAAAACCTTATTTGCAAAGACTTTCTAACGAAACAGACTTTTTCACGTCAGCACATCCAAATGCTGGCTTGCCAAATGCCTTTGGAGAATATGATCAGAGTCCAAAACAAATGCAACAATTAATAGAAGATTACCTTCAAGATGGACTCATCAATATTATTGGTGGTTGCTGTGGCACAACTCCAGCACATATAAATGCCATCGCTGAAGTCGCTAAAAATTATAAACCACGAAATGTTGTCTGTTCGAGCGCAGTCGAGAACTAAACTATAAAATGAGCAAACAAAACAAATATTTAACCTTATCAGGATTGGAACCACTTGTGGTCACTCCAGAAAGTAACTTTATCAATGTTGGTGAACGTACCAATGTCACAGGCTCACGAAAATTTCTTCGATTAATTAAAGAAGAAAAATATAATGAGGCATTAGAGGTTGCAAGACATCAGGTTGATGGTGGTGCACAAATTCTGGATGTGAATATGGACGAAGGTATGCTAGACGGAAAGTATGCCATGACGACCTTTTTAAATCTCATTGCTTCCGAACCTGATATTGCACGAATTCCTATCATGATTGATAGTTCTAAATGGGAAATCATTGAGGCTGGACTACAAGTCGTTCAAGGAAAAAGTGTGGTCAACTCCATTAGTTTAAAAGAAGGTGAAGCTGAATTTATTCGACAAGCCAAATTGGTAAAGCGTTATGGAGCTGCTGTGATAGTCATGGCATTTGATGAAGATGGTCAAGCAGACACTTTGGATAGACGTATAGAAATCTGCAAACGTTCCTACAACATATTGGTTGAGGTTGTCAACTTTCCGCCTCAAGATATCATTTTCGATCCTAATATTTTTCCTGTCGCCACAGGAATGGACGAACATCGTTTAAATGCCTTAGATTTTTTCAAAGCAACGAAATGGATTAGAGAAAATCTGCCTTATGCAAATGTGTCTGGAGGTGTGAGCAATGTGTCGTTTTCATTCAGAGGAAACGATGTGGTTCGTGAAGCTATCAATGCAGCGTTTTTGTATCATGCCATTCAGCATGGAATGAATTTAGGAATCGTCAATCCAGCCATGCTGGAGGTTTATGATGAAATTGATAAAGATTTATTGGAACACGTTGAAGATGTATTGTTTGACAGACGTGATGATGCCACAGAACGCTTGTTGGATTTTGCTGAAACTGTAAAAGGCCAGAAACGAGAAAGTGCCGAACAGATTTTAGAATGGCGAAATGATGAGCTTCAAGATAGAATTACTCACGCCTTAGTAAAAGGAATCGATGCCTTTATTATTGAAGATGTTGAAGAAGCTCGCTTGGCAGTAACAAAACCTATTGAAGTTATTGAAGGTCACTTAATGATTGGAATGAACGTTGTTGGAGATCTTTTTGGAAGCGGAAAAATGTTTTTGCCTCAAGTTGTAAAATCAGCAAGAGTTATGAAAAAAGCCGTTGCTTATTTACAACCCTTTATTGAAGCAGAAAAAGACGGCAAACAAGAATTTGCAGGCAAAATTTTAATGGCGACTGTAAAAGGTGATGTGCATGATATAGGTAAAAATATTGTGAGCGTTGTGTTAGGTTGTAACAATTATGAAATAGTTGATTTAGGTGTTATGGTGCCACCAGAAAGAATCATTGAAACTGCCATAAAAGAAAATGTAGATATTATTGGTTTAAGCGGATTGATTACACCTTCTCTTGATGAAATGACTTTTGTGTCCAAAGAAATGGAAAAGAAAAATTTAAACATTCCATTAATCATTGGAGGTGCAACAACATCTAGAGCACATACTTCAGTTAAAATTGCTCCAAATTACAGCAGCACTGTGGTTCATATTAATGATGCCTCACGAGCTGTGACTGTGGTTGGAAATTTGCTTCAAAAAGACAATAAAGTTTTTAAAGAGCAGATTAGGGATGAGTATGATGCATTTCGTGAGCAATTCTTAAAACGAGGAAAAAAGAAAGAATTCCTATCCATTGAAGAAGCGCGACAAAATAAATTTAAAATCGATTGGAATTCAACTGAAATAATAAAACCAAAACAACTTGGAGTTCAAATTATTGATGATTTTGATATCAGAACATTAGAAAACTATATTGATTGGAGTCCATTTTTTAGAAGTTGGGATTTGCATGGGAAATATCCTGAAATTCTAAGTGATAATCTGGTAGGTAAACAAGCATCAGAGTTATTTAAAGATGCTCAAGAATTGCTAAAACGAATCTTTAATGAGAAATTGTTGAAAGCCAAAGCCGTTTTTGGTCTGTTTCCAGCAAATTCAATAAATGATGATGATATTGAAATAAAACATTCTTCTGTCAGTCTGAGCGCAGTCGAAGACAAAGAAGAAAAAATTAAATTCCTAACCCTTCGACAACAATCCAAAAAGGCAGAAGGAAAGCCAAATATAGCCTTGGCCGATTTTATTGCGCCAAAAGAAACAGGAATTCAAGATTATGTTGGCTGTTTTTGTGTTAGTACAGGTTTTGGAACAGAAACTTTAGCAAAGGGATTTGAAAAAAATCACGACGATTATAATGCGATTATGATTAAAGCTTTGGCAGATCGTTTAGCGGAAGCCTTTGCAGAATATTTACATAAAGAAGTGAGAACCAAGCATTGGAGCTACGTATCAAATGAAAATTTGACTAATGAAGAATTAATTAATGAAAGTTATAAAGGCATTCGTCCAGCTCCTGGCTATCCTGCTTGTCCAGATCATTTAGAAAAGAAAACCATTTGGCAACTTTTAAACGTATATGAATCCATTGGAGTAGAACTTACCGAAAGTTTGGCTATGTGGCCAGCTGCAAGTGTAAGTGGCTACTACTTCGGAAACCAAGAAGCAAGATATTTTGGGCTTGGAAAAATAACTGAAGATCAAGTTAAAGATTATGCAAATCGCAGAAAAATTTCTGTTGATGAAGCTAATAAATGGCTAAATCCAAATTTAGCTGAAACTTAACAATTTGTTTGAGATTAACTAATCGTTTAGATATTTGAAAGCTATAATCTTGTTTAAGATTTAAAAAAGAAAAGAAATGAAAAAGTATCGAATGGAATTAAGGTTTGTATTGCAAATAGTAATGTTGGCAACATTTGCGTTGCTAACAGCATATTTATTGACCTTGTAATTAGTAATTAAAGTCCTCCTTTGGAGGATTCGGAGGCCTATGAAAGTAACAGAACACATAAAAAAAGCCAACGGAAACACACAGTTTTCATTTGAGATTTTGCCACCTTTAAAAGGACAACACATCCAATCAATATTTGACAATATTGATCCTTTAATGGAGTTTAAACCACCTTTTATTGATGTGACTTATCATCGCGAAGAATATGTGTTTAAAGAACTTGACAATGGGTTGCTTAAAAAGCAAGTGGTAAAAAAACGACCAGGAACTGTTGGTATTTGTGCAGCCATTCAAAATAAATATGGAGTAGATGCAATACCTCATATATTGTGTGGTGGTTTTACTAAAGAAGACACAGAGAACTTCTTAATCGATTTAGATTTTTTAGGCATTCAGAACGTGATGGCTTTACGTGGTGATGCTGTAAAAAGTGAAACCTATTTTAAACCAGAACGTGAAGGTCATTCTTATGCTTGCGATTTGGTAGCGCAAATTCAAGAGCTAAATAAAGGCAATTATTTAGATGAAGAACTTCTTAATTCCTCAACTACTAATTTCTGTATTGGAGTGGCTGCTTATCCAGAAAAACACATGGAAGCCCCAAGTTTAGACAGTGATATTCATTTCCTGAAAAAGAAAATAAAAAATGGCGCAGAATACATCGTGACTCAGATGTTTTTTGACAATCAAAAGTATTTTGATTTTGTAGAAAAATGTCGAAGAGCTGACATTACAGTACCAATCATTCCAGGACTGAAACCTATAGCAACCAAAAAGCAACTCAATTTAATTCCGCATCGCTTTCATGTAGATTTACCTGAAGACCTAATTATTGAAATTGTAAAATGTAAAGATAATGCACAAGTAAAACAAGTTGGTATTGAGTGGTGCATTGAGCAATCTAAAGAATTACAGAAAGCTGGAATTCCTGTACTGCACTATTATTCTATGGGAAAAAGCGATAACATAAAAACCATCGCTTCTCAGGTATTTTAGCATTACTTTATTTCGCTATATTTACCAACAATTATGAGGAGATTTTTGCTTTTACTTACTGTTGGTTTTCATTTTCTTGGGTTTGCTCAAGAACAAAAATCACCTACATTTTCTAGTCTAGATATTAATTATTTCACTGGAAACATTGCACTTCATAACGATGATATCTTACACTTAATTACTGGACATCCTGAAGGTGTTATCGTTAGTTGGAACAAAAAAACCTTTGGACAAAACGTTTGGGAACAACGCTATAACTATCCAGATTATGGTGTATCGTTTAGTTATCAGGATTTAAAAAATGAATTCCTTGGTAGCAATTATGCGCTTTATGGACATTATAATTTCTATTTTTTTAATCGAAATTTAATGGTTCGTATTGGTCAAGGTTTGGCTTTTACAACCAATCCTTATGATAAAGAAACCAATCATAAAAATATCGCCTTTGGTAGTACATTAATGAGTAGTACCTATGCGATGATTAATTATAAAAAAGAACGCCTTTTTAATAAGTTTGGATTTCAAGCAGGATTGTCGCTCATACATTATTCCAATGCCAATGTAAAAGCACCAAATACTAGCATCAATTCATTAACACTTAGTGCTGGATTAACTTATAATTTTGATGATGAAGATCCAGAATACCAATACGACTTAAGTGATGACGAGCCATACAAAGAACCAATAAAGTATAATTTTGCTTTTAGAAGTGGAGTGAATGAAAGTGATGTGCTTGGCAGTGGTCAATTCCCATTTTATGTTGTTTCTGCTTATGCAGACAAGCGTTTGAATCGGAAAAGTGCCATTCAATTTGGTGTTGATGCCTTTTTCTCTAATTTTTTAAAAGAATTGATTTACTATCAGTCTGTTGGATTTCCTGAGAATGATATTGATGCAGATACAGATTATAAACGCTTAGGCGTGTTTGTTGGTCATGAGTTGTTTGTTAATAAATTATCTGTTGTTACGCAGTTTGGTTTTTACGCTTATTATCCTTACGATTTTGAAGGAAGAGTGTATCAACGCATTGGTTTGAAACGTTATTTTGGAGACAAGTGGTTTGCAGCAGTAACTTTAAAATCGCATGCAGCAAAAGCCGAAGCAGTAGAATTAGGAATAGGTATTAGATTATAAGTTGGAAGTATGAAGTTAGAAGTCAGAAGAAAATATCAAGCAAACTCCTTCCCTAATTTAGGGAAGGTGCCTTTAAACGTGCTGAAAGCGTTTAAAGACGGAAGGGTTATATGAAGAAAATAATATACATACTAAGTTTAATACTCATTGTTGCTTGCAACAGCGAAGACGCTTCTGATTGCTTTCAAACGGAAGGCAATCTGGTTCAGCAAGAAATAACAGTTGATGCTTTTGAACGTATTTTAGTAAATCGTGATGTTGAACTTATTGTAAAAGAAGGTGCCGCATATAAAGTGATTATTGAAACTGGTGAAAACTTACTCAATGATGTTTTAGCAGAAGTTGTTGCAAATGAATTGCAACTCACAGATTTTAATACATGCAATTATGTGCGAGATTACGGCATAACCAAAGTATATGTCACTGCACCAAATCTAAAAAGTATAAGAAATTCTTCTCAGTATGAAGTGTCTTCTGATGGAGTTCTCGCTTTTCAAGAACTAAGTTTGGTTTCTGAAGATTTTAATGCACCCGGAAGCTTTACTGTTGGCGATTTTAGATTGCAAATCAACAGCGAAAAATTAAGTATCGTGTCCAATAACATTTCCTCATTCTATGTGTCAGGAACCGTTAATGATTTGTTTGTTGGTTTTTATTCTGGAGCAGGACGTTTTGAAGGCGAAAACTTAATCGCTCAAACTATTGAGGTGTTTCACAGAGGCAGTAACGACATGATTGTCAATCCGCAAGTGTCTTTATCTGGAGAATTGCGTGGCACTGGAAACCTAATTTCGGTAAACCAACCACCAACTGTTACTGTGGAACAGTTTTATACAGGGAAGCTTATTTTTGATTAATCTGTCATTCCTGCGAATGCAGGAATCTAGAAGATAAATTCTAACATTATTAATCTTTTGCTTAATTCGTCCGCATAATCAACATCAATCTTTAAAAAATCAGAAGCAATAAAATAATAAGGCTGTAAACCTACTGCATCTTTAATATCAAACATATATGCAGCTAGGTTGTTTTTACTTTTTAATTTGAATAATGCCAAATGAAATTTTCCCAGAGGATTATATTGTCTCATGTTTTTTTCTCTAAAAAGAAGAGAATCCCTGCTAATTCCATTTGGATTGAGGGTCCCATTTCCTATATAGTTTTCAATTAAGTTATCTTGATTTAAATAATACCACCTTTTTTTGATTGGGTTTTGCATTGTAAAATGAAGTTTGCTAGTATCTGTTTCAACCCATATTGAATCAACATATTGATATAAATGTAAATTGAGTTTACTGTTTAAAAATAAGCTTTTAGATTTATCAGAAACTGTAATCCAGTTTAAAATAGAACTATCTTTAACTTCCATTATAAAAATATTATACGCTTCAGGTATAGATTTGTCAGCATACCTTTTCTTAAGAAAATTATTCTCAAAATCAAATAGAAGTGTTTCAATTAAAGAGGCATTTTCTTCACCAATAATTTGTTCAAATTCAATGAGAGTTTCACTTTAATGAGAGTTTCACTTTTTTGTTTCGAGCAATTCAAAAAAGCAAGCAATACACAACAAAATAGAATAACTTTTTTCATTTTTAACTAACTCGTCAACTCTCTAAACAAACTTTCCAAGCTTGCATTTTTTTGGTTCAATTGTAAGATTTTCAATTGGTTGTCATGTGCAAAATCAAACACATAGGAACGCATATCTTCTTGAGTTGCAAACGTGATTTCGTAAACAAAATCATGCGTATTTACAACACTCTTTACTTTTGGTAATTTCTTTAAAAAAGCATCTTCCACTCTAAAATCAAACTCTACAATAACAATCTGATCTTTGCCTTCACGAAGTTCTTTCAGTTTTTTGTCGGCAACAATTTCACCTTTATTAATAATGATTACTCTGTCACACATGGCTTCAACTTCTTGCATGATATGCGTGGATAAAAACACTGTTTTTTCCTTACCAATGGTTTTTATCAGTGAACGTATTTCAACCAATTGGTTTGGATCTAAACCTGTAGTTGGCTCGTCAAGGATCAACACATCAGGATCATGCAGCAGAGCACAAGCCAAACCAACACGTTGTCTGTAACCCTTAGAGAGTTGCTCAATTTTTTTGTGAGCTTCAGGAGTTAAACCAGTCAGTTGGATAATCTCTTCAATTTTTGAAACATCTACGTTTTGCAAATTGGCATTAAAGGCCAAATATTCTCTTACATACATATCCAAATACAAAGGGTTGTGTTCTGGTAAATAGCCAACACTTTGTTGCACTTCTTTGGCATTGGCACTAACATCAAAGCCATTCACTTCTGCTTGACCTTCAGTAGCGCTTAAATAAGTAGTTAATATTTTCATCATCGTTGATTTTCCAGCGCCATTTGGACCTAAAAAACCAACCACTTCAGGTTTATCTACTTTAAAAGACACCTTGTTTAATGCTTTCTGATTTCCGTAAACTTTTGAGAGTTGTTCAACCTTTATAGACATGCAAACATTTAATTTAAATAATTATCCAATTTACGTCTCCTTAGGAGAGGTCAGAACTGACGCAAAGGCAGTTCTGGGTGAGGCATAAAAATAAACATTAATTAATTTATACCACGTTTTCCTATGAAATCTTTAAATATTTACATAAAACCTTAAAAATAAAGCTTTAGTATTTTGATTTGTGAAAATATTATTTACATTAGCCACATCATTTAAGATGAAAACAACAACTTATACATATCACAACTGGTTTTATTTCTTTTTTAGCAGAAGAAACGAGATGATGTATGTATAATTTATAATATAAATTTTAATATAAGTCTCGATTTTAAATCGGGACTTTTTTTTTAGTGAGATTTTCGTTTTATAATTCGCAGAGCGAATATTTAAAATGAATTAATCGAACTATCCCGAACTTGCTTCGGGATCTTATTATTTAAAGAGAAAAAAGCTTATGATTAAATCTGTGGCCATACAAGGCGTTAAAGGATCATTTCATCATATTGTGTCTCAAAACTATTTTAGTGAAGACACTTATATTTTAGAATGCTTGTCGTTTGATCGTGCTGTGGAGAGCCTGATTAATGAAGAAACTGATGCTGTAGTTATGGCTATTGAAAATTCTATTGCTGGCTCCATCATACCAAATTATGCACTTATTGATAATGAAAATCTGCACATTGTAGGTGAGCAGTATTTAGATATTCAACACAATTTGATGGCTTTACCAAATCAATCGCTTAATGACATTAAAGAGGTGTATTCGCATCCAATGGCATTGTTGCAGTGTAAAGAGTTTTTAAAAAAACATCCACACATAAAATTGGTAGAAGATAAAGATACAGCTGAGGTCGCTGAGCGTATTCAAAAACATCAGCTTAAAGGGATTGCTGCTATTGCAAGTACATTGGCTGCTGAGTTGTTTCAACTTGAAATTTTAGCACCAAGCATTCAAACCATCAAGCATAACGAAACACGTTTTGTGATTGTAAAGCGCGAAAATCATGAATTCCCAGAAAGTGAAATAAATAAAGCCTCTATAAAATTTGATGTAGATCATAAACGAGGAAGCTTAGCTGCATTGCTTAATGTGATGAGTGATTGCAAATTGAATCTGACTAAAATACAATCCTTGCCAAAAATTGAAACACCTTGGAAATACGCCTTTTTTGTTGATGTAACATTTGAGAGTTATGACGATTTTAAAAAAGCAAAATCCATTATCAATATTATGGCTCACAATTTTAAAGTTTTAGGAGAATATAAAAACGCCAAGTTATGATAAAGGTTGCCAACAGATTACATTGCGTTGAAGAGTACTACTTTTCTAAAAAACTTAGAGAGGTGGCTTTACTTAAAGCAAGCGGAAAACCAATTATTAATTTAGGAATTGGTAGTCCAGATTTGCAACCACCTCAAAAAGTAATTACAGCATTAACCGAAAGTATGGCAGATGCAAACGCTCATAAATACCAGAGTTACCAAGGACTTCCTGAGTTAAGAGAAGCTATAGTTAGTTTTTATAAAGAACACTATCAGGTGAATCTGAGTCCTTCAACGGAAGTATTGCCTTTAATGGGAAGCAAAGAAGGCATCATGCATATTTCAATGGCATTTTTAAATCCTGGAGACGAAGTCCTGATTCCAAATCCTGGTTACCCAACCTATCAAGCCGTTACTAAGTTGTTAGAAGCAAAACCCGTTTTTTACGACTTAAAAGAGACAAATAATTGGTTGCCTGATTTAGAAGCTTTAGAAAAACAAGATCTGTCCAAAGTGAAATTAATGTGGATTAGCTATCCTCACATGCCAACAGGTGCAACAGCGTCACATGCGTTTTTTAATAAGTTGGTAGTATTTGCTAAACATAATAAAATTTTAATTGTGAATGACAATCCATACAGTTTTATTCTTAACGATACACCTCGAAGTATTTTAAGTGCTCATGGCGCTAAAGACGTTTGTTTGGAGTTGAATTCACTTAGTAAAACTTTTAACATGGCAGGTTGGCGAGTAGGTATGGTGTTAGGAAATAATGAACATATCAATGCTATTTTAAAAGTAAAAAGCAATATGGATTCAGGGATGTTTTACGGCATTCAAAAAGGAGCGATAGAAGCTTTGAAATGCTCAAAATTATGGTATTTGAGTTTAAATAGTGTTTACGAACAACGACGAGAATTAATATGGAAACTAGCAGATGCATTAAACTGTAGATACGATAAAAACGCAACAGGGCTTTTTGTTTGGGCAAAACTGCCACCATTTTTAAAGTCGGAAGAGTTTATAGAAACCGTTTTAAAAAACAATCACATTTTTATTGCTCCAGGAACTATTTTTGGCAGCAATGGAGAAGGTTATATTAGGTTTTCATTATGTGCAAGCACTGAAGATTTAGAAGAAGCAATTTCAAGAATATGATGGAAAAGATTTACATAATAGGTGTAGGATTAATAGGAGGAAGTTTTGCTTTGGATATTAAGCGTTTGTATCCTGAAACTAAAATTTTCGGAATTGACCATAACGAAGCACATCTCAATGAAGCGCTATCCTTAAACATCATTGATGGTTCTGCAACTCTTGAAGATTTAAAAAACGCAGACTTGGTTATTGTTGCTATTCCAGTAAATGCAACTGTAAAACAATTGCCAGAAATATTAGATAAGGTTTCAGATAACACCTTGGTACTTGATGTTGGCTCAACGAAAGAAGATATTTGTGACGTCGTTAAAAATCATCCGAAGCGTAGAAATTTTTTAGCGATGCATCCTATTGCAGGAACTGAGTTTTCAGGACCTTCAGCAGCTATTCCTAATTTGTACAATGGCAAAACCAATATCATTTGCGAAGTAGAAGACACTGCCTTTAAGCTACAGGAAAAAGCATTGAAATTATTCAGTGAAATCGGAATGCGAATTCGCTATATGAAACCCAAAGCGCATGACAAACACATTGCTTATGTATCGCATTTATCACACATTAGTTCATTCATGCTTGGAAAAACAGTTATTGAAAAAGAAAAAAATGAACGTGATATTTTTGACATGGCTGGCAGTGGATTTGAATCGACCGTACGTTTAGCCAAAAGTTCACCTGAAATGTGGACACCAATTTTTGAGCAAAACAAAAACAATGTCATCAAAACATTAGATGAATACATAAGTAACTTAAAACAATTTAAAGAATTCATGGAAAAGGATGATTTTGAAGCCATCTATAACGAAATGAAAAACACCAATCACATAAAAGATATATTAAACGGAATCGCTTAAAAAGAGAAAAATGGAAAACAAGAAAGAATTAAGAACATGGTTAAATGATTTTGAATTAAATCATCCATTAGTAATCGCTGGACCATGTAGTGCAGAAACCGAAAAACAAGTGCTGGAAATTGCACATCAGCTTAAAGATACTGATGCAACAGTACTTCGTGCAGGCATTTGGAAGCCAAGAACACGACCTGGGAATTTTGAAGGTGTAGGTGCTTTAGGTCTTAAATGGTTGCAGAAAGCAAAAGAAGAAACTGGAATGCTCATTACAACTGAGGTTGCTAATGCCAATCATGTGGATTTAGCATTACAACACGATGTCGATATTTTATGGATTGGCGCACGTACAACAGTAAGCCCTTTTATTGTTCAAGAAATTGCTGAAGCCTTAAAAGGAACTGATAAACCTGTGCTTATTAAGAATCCAGTAAATCCGGATTTATCGTTGTGGCTTGGAGCTGTTGAACGTTTTTATACTGCTGGAATCAACAATTTGGGAGTGATTCACAGAGGATTTTCGGCTTACGAGAAAACAAGATATCGTAACAATCCTGAATGGCAATTACCAATCGATTTACAAAACCGTTTTCCAGATTTGCCTTTAATTTTAGATCCTTCACATATTGCTGGTCGACGTGATATTATTTTCGATTTATGTCAAACAGCACTTGATTTAAATTTTGATGGACTTATGGTAGAAACGCATCACGATCCTGACAATGCTTGGTCTGATGCTGCACAACAAATTACACCAAAGACCTTAGTGAAAATCATGGAAGATTTAAAAATTAGAAAAGAAACATCTGCAGAAGCTGAATATAATAATAAAATTAATACACTAAGAACTCAAATTGACGTGATTGATCATCAACTGATTGAGGTTTTGGGGAAACGAATGAAAGTTTCTGATAGTATTGGAGCCCTTAAAAAAGCTAATAACGTAGCCGTTTTACAATCAAAACGTTGGAATGAAATCCTTGGTAAAATGATCTTGGAAGGCGAGCAAAACAATTTAAGTGAAGAGTTTGTGCTTAGAATGTTTAAAGCGATTCATCAAGAATCCATTAATCATCAGGAAAAAGTGTTTAAGCAATAAAAAAAGCGCCAAAAGGCGCTTTTTTTATTTATTTCTCTTAAAAATATAACGCGTAATAAAAATTCCGTTTCCATCGTCTTTCCCACTATCACTTTCAACAGCACTTGTAACAAAAGCTAATTCCCAACCTTCACTAACCATGGTATTAATTTTAGAAGTTATTACAGCATCGTTTGCTGCTATATTTTGAAAACGAATACCACCTAAATTAAAGAAATTCAAAAGTTTGGTTTCTTCAAAATCCTTAACTCTAATATCACCTCTTTTTGATTTGTTTCTGGAATTGTCATCTTCAGTCTGTTCAGAAGTAAATTCTTTATAATCTCTTTCTTCCTCAGCAGAAATAATTCTTGATCGTCCTAATCCTGCCGGAACTATTGATTCTACACTTGTGATGACTTTGTACTCAACTTGAGCCATTGTGTCTAAGCTAAAAAGAAGCACAATGACTGAAAAGGCTACTAATTTTTTCATTTTTATTAATTTAAATTTTAAGAGCTAAGATAATTTATTCTTTATATTAAATCGTTAATTTGCATTAACAAAAATTCTTAATGACAGGACTCGTTTATAAATCTACAGGAAGTTGGTACACCGTTAAAACCCTTAACGGAAAAGTGTATGAGTGCAGAATAAAAGGAAAATTCAGAATTAAAGGTATTAAAAGTACAAATCCAATCTCTGTTGGCGATATTGTAGATTTTGAGTTGGAAACTAAAAATGATGAAGTTACTGGCATCATTCATAGAATCCAAGAACGCAAAAATTATGTCATTCGCAAGTCAGTTAATTTGTCAAAGCAAACACATATTATTGCCAGTAATGTAGACCAAATATTTTTGCTTGTCACTATTAATAATCCTCCAACCTTTACAAGCTTTATTGATCGGTTTTTAGTTTCGGCTGAAGCTTATTCCATTAAAACTATTTTGCTGTTTAATAAAATTGATACTTATGATGACGACACCTTATTGGAGGTAAAATATTTAGCATCTATCTACAGAAAAATTGGGTATGAATGTATTGGAATTTCAGCAAAAACAGGAAAGAACATTGATAAGGTAAAGCAATTAATGATTGATAAGGTAAGTATTTTTACTGGACATTCTGGTGTTGGAAAATCTACCTTAATCAATGCCATTGAGCCAGGATTGGATTTAAAAACCAAAGAAATTTCAGAGCAGCACCAACAAGGACAGCACACAACGACCTTTGCAGAAATGTTTGACCTCAGTTTTGGTGCTAAAATAATTGACACACCAGGAATTAAAGGCTTTGGTGTAGTGGATATGGAAAAAGAAGAAGTTGGTGATTATTTTCCAGAGTTTTTTGAGTTAAAGCAACACTGCAAGTTTAATAATTGCTTGCACATTCACGAACCTCAATGTGCTGTAAAAGAAGCCTTAGAAAATAATGAAATAGCTTTCTCAAGATACAGAAGTTATTTGCAAATTTTAGAAGGCGAAGACGAACATTACAGAACCGACAATTTTGAAAAAGAATGAAAGTAGTTATTCAAAGGGT
>JAUIGO010000107.1 GCA_030429955.1 Bacteroidia bacterium | reverse complement strand
AAATACTCAAATAGTTATTTAAAAAGCACGGTTCAAGATAACCGTCAATTTCCCTTGGTAATTAGCGAATACGACAGAATCGCTTGGTAATTAAAGTACGACAAAATCGCTTGGTGTTAACAACGTTAGTTGAATTAGTCTCGACTTGATCTGACATTTCGATTTGAAAAATTGAGAGTTACCCGTTTTGATAAAGGTGTCGAATCTTAAATCAAAACAACCGAAAAGGTGGTAACTCTCATGTTGCATACTAACAATCCAATCATAAAACACAAAACTGGTTTGCTTAATCTTGCTGAAGAATTAGGTAACGTTTCTAAAGCCTGTAAGGTGATGGGTGTTTCAAGAGACACATTTTATCGATACCAAGAGTTAGTAGAAGACGGTGGCTTGGATGCGTTAATTGATAAAAGCCGCAGGTCTCCAAATATTAAAAATCGAGTAGATGAAGTCACTGAGCAAGCAGTGGTTAAGTACGCTATTGACTACCCAGCTCACGGCC
Organism: Bacteroidia bacterium; assembly: GCA_030429955.1. Lineage (GTDB taxonomy): Bacteria > Bacteroidota > Bacteroidia > Flavobacteriales > Flavobacteriaceae > CAJQLB01. The sequence goes on along the minus strand of JAUIGO010000107.1, from coordinate 2,683 downwards.
AGCACAGAACAAGCAACGAACTTAGGAAACAAGGTGTATTTGTATCAGGTAGCGGTGTTCGGTCAATATGGTTACGTCACGATTTAGAGAACTTTAAGAAGCGCCTGAAAGCCTTAGAAGATAAAGTAGCTAACGAAGGCATTATCTTAACTGACAGCCAAATCGCAGCGCTTGAGAAAAAGAAAAACGATGACGAAGCTTGTGGAGAAATTGAAACAGCTCATCCTGGTTACCTTGGCTCACAAGATACATTTTACGTGGGTAATCTCAAGGGGGTTGGACGTATCTACCAGCAAACGTTCGTTGATACGTACAGCAAAGTAGCATTCGCTAAGCTCTACACCACCAAAACGCCTATTACAGCAGCAGACATACTCAATGACAAGGTTCTCCCTTACTTCGAGCAGTATGAGCTGCCCATGCTCCGAATTTTAACCGACCGAGGTACTGAATACTGCGGAAAAGTCGAGCATCATGACTATCAACTCTATCTGGCGATTAATGATATCGACCATACGAAAACGAAGGCGATGTCACCTCAAACTAATGGTATCTGCGAGCGATTCCATAAGACGATACTAAACGAGTTTTATCAGGTAACGTTCCGTAAAAAGCTGTATAGCTCGCTAGAAGAATTGCAAATGGATCTGGACGAATGGATGGTTTATTACAATAATGACCGAACTCATCAAGGAAAAATGTGCTGTGGCAGAACGCCATTAGCAACATTAGAAGATGGAAAACGCATTTGGGCAGAAAAGAATTTAGCTCAAATCTAAACTGACAGTCACCGATTGAAAAACGGGTAACTGTCAGATCAAGTCTGAGCTAGTACACTTAAAGAGTTACTAAAATGATCGCTCATGTTGTAAAAACTACATTAATTGCTTTGGGAATAGGGTTTCTTATGGAACTCTCTAATTCTTGGCTTGGCTCTGAGTTTTTACACAAATTTCTTACACAAAACCTGGTTACCATTCTAATTGCTCTTCTCGCAATTAATGCAACAACTATGGGTATAGTTCTAACAAAAGTTAGAGATATGGTTGATTCTAAAGGAGGCGCTAATTGCTTCAAAAGCACCAGAGATCAAATGCTGTTATCAGTGAAAGAACAAATAGCTTTAATCGTAGTTTCTGTTGTTGTATTTAGTATTAAAGGTTCAGAGCACATTAAAGATATAGAAAATGCAGAATTATTACTTAATGTATTAACTATAGGTGTGTTTACCTACTCTCTTCTTGTTTTGTATGACACAGCTAAAAGTGTCCTTATCATTATTGATTTTGAAGGTTAATAAGTTATTTAAAACACACATTTTTAACCTGAGTTGACTACATAATATTGCTAAAACGTTATTATCTCCTTTTAGAAGAGATAGATAAAAAGCAACACTGTATTTGTTCGTACTAGTTTTTAGTCAAATGAGTTGTCCTGATTTTTGAACTTAGAGTGATTGTGAAGCTTGCCTAGATTTGAAAAATAATTTTCAGGACTTGAACTGAATGTAAAATAAGCGAGCCTAATGGCTCGCTTAGGTTAAGCGTTTTCGATTTGTTCACACCACTGCGGTATTGCAGCTTCAAAATACACTTTTGGTGATAACATAAAAACACTTTCAAACTCATGCGCAAATAACTCACAAAATTCTACAATCTCATCAATATAAATAAGCATCACTGTCAGCATATCTTCACCTTCAAGATACCTATCTTCAAATTGTGTTGAGTGCGCATCAAATATCGATTTAGATATTGAAATACCTAATACTTTACCAACGTCATCACGATGAAGGTAAATGTACTTTGTAAAGCCTAATTCGACTTCATTTTCAGCAGTGCCTGTTACATCAGCTAAAAGCAAAATTGTACTCACATCTTGTGTTGACCACTTAGATTTTGAAATGCGTTTATATTTACGAATAAATTGGTTTTGGCTCATTATTTTTCCTAGTTAGTTTTGACCTCAAAACTAACTAGGTTTTTTTTATGGTAATTATTCGTCTTCATCAAAGTCGAAAGCATATTGGAGGCCATAAAAATCATTATCTCGATCAACATAGGGGTCTTCAGTTTGCTTTAATTCACCGAGAATTATTAAGCTTTGTTCAAAGACTCTTTTAGCCGCTTCATATTCGTAATCACTACATCCCCAATAATGCACTTCTATACTTTTTTTCCAAATTTCATCAAATGATTCATCTATATGATCTAAGTTATAATCTGTTATGGCACCATCGGAAAGGTATATCGCTCGGCTCAAATCATCGAGTAAGTTTATTAGCTGCTGAGAAGTTATTATTTTTTGCATAATGTTCCTTATTTTTTTAACTCATAAACAACTAGGAACGTCACATGGAAAATGATTAATTTTTTTCGAAACCAGTAAATTCTTTTTTTTATAGATAATCTGTGAAAATAACTTTGTTGTTAAATAACTCCAAATACTGGAAACTTAAATGAGTGAAACAAAAAACTTATTACTTACACAATTCGAATGTGAAAAGGAGTTAACATTAATACAAGTAGCTGATTTACTATTTAATGGAAATTTATCCAAGTTAAATCAGCAAATAAAAAATGGTGAGCTACCAAAATTCTTCAAAGAAAATATTGAAAATGATACTGTGCCAATTGATTGCGTAGCTCATCTGATAGATCACTTAAGAGAGCTTCATAGTGCT
>JAUIGO010000106.1 GCA_030429955.1 Bacteroidia bacterium | reverse complement strand
ATATTCTTTGGTTTTAATTATTGCCAACGTGTTATATGTTTACTAATATACACATTATCCCAATTTATTTTCCGGATAATTGGAACTTTTAAGTTATTATAATTATACAAACTTTATGGTGCAGAAGCTACAACACCCAAAGTATATAATTGTTCCATGGTAGGTGTTTCACTTCCACCAGCTGGTTCAAGCGTAATACCAAACGCTTCAGAGGCATTGGTATTGGTTATGGCAAATATTTTGTTGGCATCTGTGTTAAAGTCGTCAATAGTACCTAAACTGGTTGGCGTTAATGGGTTTAAGGTAAGTGACCATACTTGGTACACTTTTCCTTCAGGAGCTTCAGGTAAGTCTTTAGCATCTAAGTAAATGCTATTGCTGTTTTTGTCCCAATACACTTTGGCATAGGAATTGGCAAAATTGCCTTGACCAGCCAATGGCACTTCAATGATGTTTCGGTCGCGTAAAATATCAACCAGTTTTTCAGCCTCGGCTAAGCTATTGTTGGCATTTTCAATTTGAGTTTCTAAAAACTCTTTATCAGTTTCAACAACTTCAATCTGTTGTTTTAATTTGCTGTTTTCATTCACCATCCACAATAATCCTGCTGCCAATACTAAGGAGGCAGCCCAACCAACATAAGTAAACCAATTTGTTTTTTGTTTATCTAGAGGGATTACTTTAACATCATTATCAGTAGAGGTAATTTGTGCCTTTATAGTTTCAAAAGAAGGTGAGGCATCCTTAGGAGCCACAGCAGTAGTTAATTTAACAATGCTTGCTTCAATGCTTTTAACTTCTTCCAACAACTCAGGATATTGTTGTGTAAGCGCATAGACTTCCTGACTTTCTTTTTCAGAAAGCGCTCCTGCAACGTAAAGTTCCAGAATTCCAGAGGCTGTGTATGCTTTAATATCCATAATTATACGTCGAGCATGGTTCTAAGCTCGTTAATACATTGTCTATTTCTTGTTTTTATGGTGCCAATAGGCATCTTTAATGTTTCTGAGGCTTCTTTTTGGGTATATCCTTTAAAGTAAAGCAACTCAATAACTTGTTTACATTTTTCAGCGAGCTTCGTCACAAACTTTTTGATGCCAATGGCATCAGTTTGATTGTCTAAACTATCACTGTGTTCAAGAATACCTACGAAAAAATCGGCATTGAGGTTTTTGTTGGAATTCTTAAAATTTTTAGAGCGTGTTTTGTCAATAGCAGCATTGCGAGCAATGTTTAAAATCCATGTAAAAAAACGTCCTTTACTCGCAGAATACGAATCCGATTTATGCCAAGCTTTTATAAACACATCTTGCATGATTTCTTCGGCAATCTCTTTATCTCTCACAATATTATAAATCACTCCATGCATGCTCTCGCTGTACATGTTGTACAGCGTTTCAAAAGCCTTGACATCTTTTTGTTGAAATTTAGAAACCAGTTGTTCTAATTGCATGAAGTTATTTTATTAATGAATAAAAAAAGCTGCTTATTCAAGCAGCCTTTAATGTTTTTAAAATTGTTTATTGAATAACGCCACCACAGCTTATGCGAGCACCTGCTGCACCTGATGGTTGCGATGTGAAATCATCTATGCCTTGATGAACAATAATTGCTTTTCCAAGTATGTCTTTGGTTTCGTCTCCACAACCAATACACCATTCGTCTGTAACAAAAGTAATAGTTCCTGTACCATTAGCATTTACGGTAAAGTTGCCTATATCACCTTTATGGTATCCTGCTTGATCTCCCCATTTTCCATGTGGCTGACCTGTTGGATTCCAATGACCTCCAGATGAGGTGCCATCTTCAGCAGAGCAATCGCTTTTTTCATGTAAGTGTACAGCATGTTCTCCTTCTTCCAGTCCTGAAAAAACAGCAGTCATGGAAACCGTATTAGCACGTTGTCTAAACACAACATTTCCTTGAGCTGTGCTGCCGCTTTTAGGTTCCATCATGACTATAACTTTGTCTGAATCTTCAGATGTAGATGAGTTTGTAGCATCTGAATTGGTTGTTTTTTCTTGAGTTTCTGTTACTGCTTCAGGTTCTGTATTTTTCTTTTCATTTTTACAAGACGTTGTAAAAGCAAAACCTAAAACAATCAACAATATAAATGATTTTTTCATGTTTTAATAGTGTTTGAATTTTGGATTTAAAGTTACTTCAATATTAAGCGAATTGCAAATTTCTTTTTTAGAAATATTTTAGTGATTTTATAAATTAAAGCTGATCTCTATATGATAAATGTCATAGTTTTTTGAGATGACAAAATTTAATTTTGCACTATAAATGTTAGGTATGAATACATCATTGGTAGAAAAATATAATATTCCTGGGCCAAGGTATACAAGTTATCCAACGGTTCCTTATTGGGATGACAGTACGTTTTCTTTATTAAATTGGAAAACATCGTTAATAAAATCGTTTAATGAAAGTAATGAGAGTGAAGGCATAAGCCTTTATATTCATTTACCATTTTGCGAGAGTCTTTGTACATTTTGTGGTTGTAACAAACGTATTACCAAACGCCATGAAGTGGAATCGCCATATATTGAAGCGGTTTTAAAAGAATGGTCTTTATATTGTGAGTTGTTTGATGCAAAGCCATTAATAAAGGAAATTCATTTAGGAGGAGGAACACCAACTTTTTTTAGTGCTGATAACTTAAAAAAACTTATTCATGGTGTTTTAAGCAAGGCAAAACTTGCAGATGCCTATGAATTCAGTTTTGAAGGACACCCAAACAACACCACCAGAGATCATTTAGAGACCTTGTTTCAGTTGGGCTTTAAGCGTGTAAGTTTTGGTGTGCAAGATTATAATGAGACTGTTCAAAAGGCCATTCATAGAATCCAACCATTTGAAAATGTTAAGCGTGTTACTGAAATAGCAAGGGAAATTGGCTACACAAGTATTGGTCACGACCTAATTTTCGGATTACCTTTTCAAACTGTTGAGCACGTTATTGAGACTATTGAAAAAACAAAGTTGCTGTTGCCAGATCGTATAGCCTTTTATAGTTATGCTCATGTACCATGGATAAAAGGAAATGGACAACGTGGTTTTAACGAAGCTAATTTACCTTCACCAGAATTAAAACGTAAGCAATACGAATTAGGAAAAAAACTATTGTCAGATATTGGTTATGTTGAAATAGGTATGGATCATTTTGCCTTGCAAACAGATTCGCTTTATA
>JAUIGO010000105.1 GCA_030429955.1 Bacteroidia bacterium | reverse complement strand
AAGAGCAGTATTTAACCAATGGAAAAGGAACTGGTTATGGTGTTGGTTTTGGAATTGGTAAAACAAAAAATGGAACCGTTTCTTATAGCCATTCTGGTGGTGGTATTGGAGCCACAACCTTACTATTAATGTATCCTGAAGAAGGTATTGTAATCTCGATAGTCACTAATATGTCAGGATTACCAATTCGTGATTTTGGAGAACAACTTGAGGCTGTATTTATTAACTAATTGCTTGATGCAACAATGGTAGGATCTTCTCCATAAATACGAACAACAAAGACAATCTTTAACGAATCTTTTACAACCACAAAAATATGCTTGCCTATATCAAGATCACGTAAGGCCACTTTATAGTCTGAAGCATAAACTCTTCTATTTATATCGTATTTCATTTTATTATATATGTCATAGATATAGCTTATTTTACTATCGCTTTTAAGTACCAAAGTATCTTTAGTAGCATTTAAATCATGATACAAACCACTAGCCAAAACATTGATGTTTTTTTCAATTTTGGCAAAATCGTGCTGAGCAAATAGCTGAGAATTTGAGAGACAAAAAAACGCTATTAAAAGCGTCAATGTAGTTTTGTGCATGTGCTTTACTATTAAGTTCAATAATTTTAAACTCAACAGTTATTAGTGATCCCTCTGGGTAAATCTAAATTAATTCATCTTCTAAAGAATAAAAAAATCTATGAAATGCACAAAAAGGAGTTTATCGTGCTGTTTTACTCGATAAAATGTAATTTCAAAGATTGAAAATGAATATCAATCTAGCTCTTTGTTAGGTATAATGGTAGGTTTTTGGTACTTCTGAAATGGTTGTTTAAGCAATGACCAAACGTTTCCATTTTCTTTTTCATTTGGGAACACGTCAACACCATACACTAACTTATCCCTGTCCAATTCCATATAAGTGCCAAGCATTCTATCCCAAATTGAAAAGATGTTGCCATAATTAGAGTCTGTATAAGGCAACACATAATGATGGTGTACTTTATGCATATCTGGTGACACTAAAAAATAGCTCAATGCATGATCTACTTTTTTAGGCAATTTTATATTGGCATGACTAAATTGTGTAGCGACTAATGACATCGATTGATACAGCATCACAATACCAATTGGAGCTCCAATAATAAAAACACCAAGTAAAGTAAACGTATAACGAATAACACTTTCTAATGGATGATGTCTATTGGCAGTTGTTGTATCAACCTTGTGGTCTGTATGATGCACCAAATGAATCATCCACAATGGTTTTACTTTATGTTCAATAAAATGTGGAAGATAAGCACCAATAAAATCCATCAATAAAATTCCAATTACAATGTAAAGCCATATTGGTAGTTCAGGCAACCAATTGAGAATTCCAAAATCATTTGCCATAACATAGTCTGCCGATTTTAGCAGTAAAAAAGCCAATGCAAAATTGATGATTATGGTTGTGATGGTGAAGAAAATGTTAGGTACAGCATGTTTCCATTTGTTGTACTTAAACTTGAATAGTGGAAGTCCGCCTTCAAGCAACCAAAAAAATGTAAGTCCACCAACAAGAATAATACTTCTGTGTAAAGTAGGTATGGTTTCAAAGTAGTTTAAAAGTGATTCCAAATTGTTTATTTATTAATGTTTAAAATCAACTCAGCTTTTTTTAAGTCTGCCTCAGAAACATTTGGTTTCCAAACAGCTGAATTTTCTTCATCATTTAATAGCATAAATGTAGTATAATTTAAGAAACTATATAAACCTTTATTTACCTCATCTATATCTGTTTCATCAATTTTTCTTAAAAGTCTTCTAACTTTTCTCGGATTATTTAAAATCAAATCTTGCTTAAGGCTCAATAAATCCATTCGTTGTGAATAGGCTTCTTTTTCAGGCAAATTGTTTGTTGTTAAATGCTTTTTTGACTCTTCTAAATACAAATTGGCTAATTCAATAATTTCCTCTCTGGTTTCCTCTTCTACAAATAAAGAAAAATCAATGTATTTATCTCCAAGATTGTAAGAGGTTGTAAAATTTACTTGTTGAGAATAGTTTATTAAGTCTTGTTTTAAAAATGTCGTTTTAAGCGAATAGTTTTTAATTAAATCTGAAAGATTCTGTTCAATATCATAGTTAATTTTAGTATTTAAAATATTCTCGTTAGCATCCATTATTTTAATACTATCGTCATTAAGCCTTGTAATGTAACTAGAAGTTCTTCCTTCGGCTGCTTTTATCAATCTGTCGTACTCTGCTTCTGAAAGAATCACAGGAATAAAATGTTCCCAAATAATTGGATCTAGACTTTTGTCTTCTGATAAATCAATAATGATTAAGTTTCCCTTACTGTCATTATACAACAAAGGATACGCAAAATCTAACGACTCTTCCCAAACTACAAACATCATTTTATCTTGCACCAAAGCCAAGCGTTTGGCAATACTTATAGAAGTAAAAAACTCCTGCGACAAACAAATGTTTTGCGATAGCAGAGTAATAGTTAATAGAACAATTAGCTTTTTCACTGGCAGTTAAATTACAATTGAATTCTTTTTTTCATAGCTTCAACAATGTTAAATGCTGCTGGACAAATAGCTACATTTTTAAGTGTTAGGTTTGAAATTTGCTGAAATTTCTTTCTATCAGTATGCGGAAATTCTCTACACGCTTTAGGTCTAACTTCATAAATGGAACAGTAATTATCTGCTCCTAAAAACGTACAAGGCACACTTTGCAGCACGTAATCATTATCTTCATCTAGCCTCAAATACTGTTCCGTAAATTGTTGTGGTTTCATTTTAAAAAACTTTGCAATTCGCTCAATGTCTTTGTCAGTAAATAATGGACCAGTAGTTTTACAACAATTAGCACATTCTAAGCAATCTGTACGTTTAAATTCTTCGTCATGCAATTCCTGCATTAAGTAATCTAATTGCTTTGGCGGCTTTTTTTTAAGCTTAGTAAAAAAGGTTTTGTTTTCCTTATGCTTATCTTTGGCCAGCTTTGGAAGATTATTTATAGTGTCTTGCATCGTGTAAAAATACTAAAGTTCTCGATACAATTTCGATAAATCGAAATCACTCGAACTGACAAATAAAAGAATTAATATAAGATGCTGAAACAAGTTCAGCATAACAAAAAGAGATTCCTGCTTTCGCAGGAAATAAATATGAAAGACCTATTCGGAAAAGCCTTATTAGATTACCAAAACGGGAATTATACTGAAGACATCATCACCTCTACAAGTATTTCTGATGAAGACACCTTACCACTTCCCTATTTGTTTAGACGTTTTTCTGAAATGCCAAAGCTCGAACAGAAAGCTTTGCAATTAGCCAAAGGAAAAATTCTTGATGTTGGTTGTGGCTCAGGAAGTCATAGTTTGTATTTGCAAAACAAAGGGTTTGATGTCAAAGCCATAGATGTTTCTGAAGGCGCTATTGAAGTGGCAAAACAACGAGGTGTTATACAAGCAGAAGTTTTAGATCT
>JAUIGO010000060.1 GCA_030429955.1 Bacteroidia bacterium | reverse complement strand
CCAACCTTCATATTTATCAAAAGCTAATCGTATTTTGCTCCATTTTTTGCGTTCTTCAATTACTTTAAATACTTCACCATATAAAACTTGGGATACAAGCTCACTTTTATCTGAAGGTTCAAAGCGCAATGAAACAATGCTTAATTGGCAAATTCCGTATTGCATAAAAATTAATTACGTTCCAGTACAATTGCAGAAGCACCACCACCACCATTACAGATAGCTGCAGCTCCAATTCTCGCATTATTTTGTTCTAAAACACTTAGTAAGGTAATAATAATTCGGGCTCCAGAACATCCTAATGGATGACCAAGAGAGACTGCGCCACCATTAACATTTACTTTGCTATCATCTAGGCCTAAAATTTTCATATTTGCGAGACCTACAACTGAAAATGCTTCATTAAATTCAAAATAATCAACATCTTCAATTGAGATATTTGCTTTAGCTAATGCTTTTGGTAATGCCTTTGCTGGAGCAGTGGTAAACCATTTTGGTTCTTGTGCTGCATCAGCATAACTTTTTATTGTTGCTATTGGCTTTAATCCTAATTCATCAGCTTTTTCTTTGCTCATTAATACCATAGCAGCAGCTCCATCATTTATAGTAGAAGCATTTGCGGCAGTTACTGTGCCATCTTTTGTAAATGCAGGACGTAAGGAAGGGATTTTGTCCATTCTAACGTTAGTATATTCTTCGTCTTTACTTACAATTATTGGTTCGCCACGACGCTGAGGTACTTCAACTGGAACAACCTCGTTATCAAATTTACCTGAATTCCATGCAGCAGCAGAACGCTCATAAGATTGTATGGCAAAAGCATCTTGATCTTCTCGAGTAAAGTTATATTCCGTAGCGCAAGCATCAGCACAAACTCCCATAGCATTACCATCATAAACATCAACCAATCCATCTTTTTGCATACCATCAACTAAAGTTGTTGGACCAAACTTTGTGCCAGTGCGAGCATGCAAATAATGAGGGATTAAGCTCATATTTTCCATGCCACCTGCTACAATGACATTGGCATCACCTAAAGCGATAGACTGCGCAGCCTGCATAACTGTTTTCATTCCAGAAGCACAAACTTTATTTATTGTAGTACAAGGAACAGAGTCTGGAATTCCTGCATAAATAGCAGCTTGTCTTGCTGGTGCTTGCCCAGTTCCTGCCTGCACAACGTTACCCATTAGTACTTCTTCAACTAAATTTACGTCCAAATTTATTTTGTCTAAAGCGCCTTTTATAGCAATTGCACCTAATTTTGGTGCAGGAATTGTTGATAATGCTCCTAAAAAACTTCCAATTGGAGTTCTTGCCATGGAAACTATGACTACTTCTTTATTCATTTGTAATCTGTTTATAATTTGATGTTGCAAAATTAATCAAAATTTAGAAGAAAATAGAATGATTACTACAATATCCTTATAGGCTTTTGCTCGCTTTTTTTTTATTACTTTTGATGTTGCTACTCATATAACTTGTAAAGTAATACTCAGATAAGTAAATGAAAGACCTCATTAATAAACTATATAAGAATCACTCTTTGCTTTATAAGGTACTTCTTTTTATATCTACCACTTTTTTAATTGTGTATTTATTTCCAAAAAGCGGAAAATTCAGATACAGTTTTGAAAAAGGTAAACCTTGGCAATCTGAAAACCTATATGCACCTTTTGATTTTGCAATAAAGAAAACTGAAGAAGAACTAGCTTCTGAACTTAAGGATATTACCGAAAACGCTCAAGTTTATTTTGATATTGATAAAGATTTAAAAGAAAGCATATATCAAGATTACGAAATAAAGTTTATTAATGAGTATCCGGATTCTTTGCCAATTGCCAATAAAAGAGATTTAAAAATTTTTGGTAAAAACGTCTTAAATGATTTATATGAAAATGGTGTTTTAGATAAAGATTATGATTATCCTGAAAATAAAAATATTGTCCTGCTAAGTAACAGAGAACAGGTTGGAAAAATAAATTATGGAACCTTAATCTCGTTGAATGAAATTACCGCATTTCTTGATGAAAAAATCTCAGAGAGCGATTTTTTTGCTAATAGAGATAAGCTTCTGTCATTGTTTTTTGATGTTATCAAACCCAATATTGTTTTAAACAGAACTATTACTAATAGTACTCTTGAAGAAGAATTAAACAATGTCTCATCAGTTAGAGGAAGCATAGAACAAGGTACTATTATTATTTCAAAAGGAGAAGTTGTAGAAGGAGATAAGTTTAATATATTAAAATCACTTGAGTCCGAGTATCAATCACAAGTTTGGAGTGAGGCCAATTATAATTGGGTATTAGCAGCCTATACATTACTTGTAGCCTTAGCGCTTTTAATGCTTTTACTTTTTTTAAGAAAATACAGAATAGAAGTGTTTAACAACAATACAAAAGTCACTTTTATTTTCTTCAATATTTTGTTGATGGTTTTACTTACAACGTTAGTGGTAAACTACAATTCAGGTTATATATATATTGTACCAATTTGCATTTTACCATTGGTTTTAAAAGCTTTTTTTGACGCAAGATTAGGATTGTTTGCCCATGTTATCACAGTGTTGCTTTTAGGATTTGTTGTTGCCAACAACTATGAATACATGTTTTTACAAATAATTGCTGGAATTGTTACTATACTAACAGTTTCAGAGCTTTATAAACGAGCTAATCTGTTTATTTCGGTTGGACAAATAACACTTATATATATTGTGGCTTACTTTGCCTTTTTTGTCATTCACGAAGGAAGTATAGACAATTTACAATGGGAAACCTTTGTAATGTTCATTCTTTGTGGTCTAGCAACATTATTTGTACAGCCATTAATTTATGCCTATGAAAAATTATTTGGTTTGGTTTCAGATGTCTCATTATTAGAATTGTCAGATACCAACACCAAATTACTTAAGGAATTATCAAACAAAGCACCAGGAACATTTCACCATTCATTAAATGTGGCAAATTTAGCAGAAGCTTCTGCCAATGAAATTGGTGCAAATGCAATGTTAGTTAGAGTTGGAGCTTTGTACCATGATATTGGTAAGATGAATAATCCTACTTACTTTACTGAAAACCAATCCACAGGAATTAATCCACATGACGAACTTTCATATAAAGAAAGTGCATCCATTATTATAAATCATGTGCTAGAAGGTATTGAGATTGCAAAAAAGTATAATTTACCAGATCGTGTTATCGATTTTATAAGAACACATCATGGAACAAGTTTAGTTTATTATTTTTATAGTAAAGAGAAAGAACTTCATGAGGACACAATAAATACTGAAGATTTTATGTACCCTGGACCAAGGCCGTTTAGTAAAGAAACAGCTATTTTGATGATGTGTGATAGTGTTGAAGCAGCTTCAAAAAGTCTTAAAGACCCTACTTCTACAAAAATTGATGCTTTTGTTGAGAACATTATTAACAAACAAATGGAAAGTGAGCAGTTTTTAAACGCTAACATAACTTTTAAGGAAATACAATCAATTAAAAAAGTACTAAAGCATAAGTTGGCAAATATCTACCATTTACGAATAGAATATCCTGAGTAGATATTTCTTTAAAAATTTAAAAAAATTGCTTGCGTTCTTTAAGATGAAAACCTACATTTGCAACCGCATTCTGAGACCATAATGCTAAGTTCTTAAAATTACTAAGAAATAGGAGAGGTGCCAGAGTGGTAATGGAGCAGATTGCTAATCTGTCAACGCGTAAGTGTTGCCTGGGTTCGAATCCCAGTCTCTCCGCTTTTTATATTTTCGGGGTGTAGCGTAGCCCGGTTATCGCGCCGCGTTTGGGACGCGGAGGTCGCAGGTTCGAATCCTGCCACCCCGACTTTTATAATTTATTGGTGGCATAGCTCAGCTGGATAGAGCACCTGCCTTCTAAGCAGGCGGTCCTAGGTTCGAATCCTAGTGCCATCACAAAAAGCCTAACTCAAAAGAGTTAGGCTTTTTTGTTTTCAGCAATAGCGGCTTAGTTAGAATATTAGGCTCATTACTGTGCCTTTGTCTTCTTCGCTTTGCACTTGTAAACGACCATTGTGTAGCATCATTATTTGTTTTGAAAGACTTAAACCTATACCACTTCCTGTCTTCTTGGTACTGAAAAAAGGCACGAAAATGGTCTCTAATATTTCAGAAGGAATGCCTTTACCATTATCAATAACTTTTATTTGAACACCTTCCCTGAATTTTTCAGCTGTAACTAAAATTTCAGAGTTTGGCATGTCATCACAGGCGTCACGAGCGTTTATAATTAAGTTAATGAGAACCTGTTCAATTAAATGGATATCAATGTTCAATTCTAACTTTGGGTTTGTAACATTAAATTCTAATTGAATATCTTTTTTGTTTAAAGAGGGTTCAAGGAGACTTCTAATATTATTAAATAATTCAGTGACTAGTATTTTTGATTTAGTGACTTGACTTACTTTATTTAAGGTACGATATGTCTTCGCAAATTTCATTAATCCTTCGCTTCGTTTTTTTATACTTGTTATGCCTGCATTGATATCATCAAGTTCTAAATCATAAGTTTCTGGATTATTGATTTTGTATTCAATTTCAGTTTGAAGCGTTTCAGATAATGATGAAATTGGAGCTATACTATTCATGATTTCATGGGTCATTACACTTAGTAATTTTTTCCATGCTTCAGATTCATTTTTATTTAATGTATCTTCAATATTTTGCATTACTATAAGCTTAAAAGCATTGTCGCCAACTTGAAAAATAGTATCTGATATTAACACTTTTAAGTTTTCTTCACGCATTTCTAAATTCATTGATTTACTCTTTGAATGGTATGTTTCAAATACTTTTTCATATAGCTGTTTTCGGCGTTTTTCAACAAACCTGACATTTTTAAAGGATGGTAAATCTAGGATATTTAAAATAGACTCATTCACCCAAAGTACATCTCCAGTTTCCAAATTATATGCTATTATCCCAACATCAACCATTTCTAATATTTTTTGCAAATAGAGAAATTGTGCTTGACGCTCACTATTAATGTCTTTAATTGTTTTGTTTACTAAGTTGAAGCCTTTGCGCAAGCTTCTGATATCTCTTGGACCATGCTTTTCACTAAACCAACGAGAAAAATCTCTATATTTTACAGATTCAAAAAAATCATCTATTTCAACAAATCGTTTTGTGACAAATTTATATAGATTAAAAAAGGTAATTATGGTAATAAACCCTCCTCCTAAAATTGCATAGTTAATTTTGTAATTAATGCCGTAGGCAATTAGCGTTACAGAGGCTAGTAAAATAAGTATCCTAAAGAGTAAGAAGAAAAAAAAGGATTTATATATCATATTTATTAAGTCTTCGATATAACGCTGTACGAGTAATACCTAATTCTTTAGCCGATTTTGAAATATTACCATTATTTTTTTCTATAACATCTAGAATTGCATTTTTTTCTAAAGTTTCAAGATTCATAGATGTGCTAGTTGTGCTTGTAGTTGGTCTTTCAATGGCAGAAAACACTAAATCATCTGCATCTAGTACATTCCCTTCGGCCATAATAACAGATCTTTCCAAAATATACTGAAGCTCTCTTACATTTCCAGGAAATGAATGACTTTTGAGTTTTGTAATAAATTCTGGAGTTAGTTTAAAAGATTCTTTAAAATACTTCTCAGCGTATAAATCAACAAAATAATGACTCAATAATGTAATATCTGTTCCTCTATCTCTTAATGGAGGCATGATAATGTCAACTGTATTGATTCTATAGATGAGATCTTTTCTAAACTTTTGCTCATTAGCAAGATCAGCTAGACTGAGATTGGTAGCACAAATAAGCCTTATATCTAAATTTATTGCTGTGTTAGAACCTAAAGGAATGACCTGTCTGTTTTGTAGCACACTCAATAAACGCACTTGTTGACTAAGCGAAATATTTCCAATTTCATCTAAAAAAAGTGTACCTCCATTGGCAGCTTCAAATCTCCCAATTCGGTCTTCATTTGCGCCAGTAAATGCACCTTTTCTGTAACCAAACAACTCACTTTCAAATAAAGAAGTTGTTAGTGAGCCAACATCTACTTTAATAAAAGGTTTGTTTTTTCTGTTGGAATTTTCGTGAATGGCTTGAGCAATTAAATCTTTTCCTGTACCATTTTCTCCTAAAATTAAAATGTTGGCATCTGTAGGAGCTACTTTATTTATTTTTAAAAAAACATCGCGCATTACATCGCTTAAGCCTATAATTCTTAATCCTTTTTTGGTTTCCAAATTATGAGACTTCGATGATTTCTTCTTGGAAATAACAGATTTTATTGCCTCAACCATTTTGTCATTTTTCCAAGGTTTTACTAGAAAATCTGAGGCACCTTCCTTTAAGGATCTAATAGCTAAGTCAATATCTCCATAGGCAGTGATTAAAATAATATCGATTTTAGAATTGATTTCCTTAATTTTTTTCAGCCAATAAATACCTTCATTTCCAGTATTTACAAGTCCGTTAAAGTTCATATCCAAAATAACTAAGTCAAAGCTATGCTTTCTTAAAAGTTCATTTATGGCATTCGGGTTTTTATTAACAGTAACAGAGTTTACAGAAGATTTTAGTAAAAGGCGTAACGCAGTTAGTACATCTTCGTCATCATCAATTATCAATATGTTGGCATCTTTTAAAAGCATTATTCAAATTTAATGATTTCATGGTCTTTTTAAATAGTTATCATGAAGTAATTTTTAAAAGGTATAAAACTGTATTATTTCCGAACAGATAGTGTATCAAAACCGAACACTTTTGATATATAAAAAACATTTAAACCACTGTAAAACAAAGTTTTATAATATTGGCATAAAAGTTACTTATAAGTTTATATTATAAAATTAAGCATATATGGATGTTCCAATTGAAAAAAAGAAATTTACAAAATCAAAATTATTAATGATAGGTGCTGGAGTAGCTTTAGTTGCATTGATACTATTTGTAATTATAAACTCTTCAGGTAATTCTAAACTTAATGTTGAGAAAGAGCGTTTAAGTATTAATGAAGCACGTTCTGGAATTTTTCAAGAAAACATTCCGGTAAATGGAGTAGTGATGCCTATTTCAACAATATATCTTGATGCCATTGAAGGTGGACGCGTTGAAGAAAAATATGTTGAAGATGGTGCCATCATGAAAAAAGGCGAGCCAATACTAAGACTATCCAATACAGATCTTGAGTTAAGTCTTGTGAATCAAGAAACTTCAGTTTATAATTTATTGACTCAAATGCAAATTTCAAAAAATGCAGCAACACAGAACACTATTAATAGGCTTAACCAATATACTGATGTGGAAAATGGTCTTATTGAAGCCAAGCGTGTTTATGAGCTCAACAAAAAGCTCTATGAAAAGAATGCAATTGCACGTCAAGAACTAATCAAATCAGAAAACGAATATAACTACCAAAAAGAGAGAATGCAACTAGCCAACCAGATTTTGCAACAAGACTCTGTTGCTACTAAACAGGAACAGAGTCAAGTGCAAAATTCGTATCAACGTACGCAAAATGCGTTAGAATTAATGCGTAGAAAAGTTGCAGATTTAGTTGTAAAAGCACCAGTTGATGGCCAACTAACTTCATTAGATGCTGAAATTGGTCAATCAAAAAATAAAGGCGAACGTCTTGGGCAAATTGATGTTTTGAGTGGCTTTAAAGTTCGTGTGGATATTGATGAACATTATATAAGCCGAATTTATACAGGACAACAAGGCTCATTTACCTTTAATAACAACCAATATTTTTTAGTGATTAAAAAAGTGTACACTCAAGTAACCAATGGACGTTTTCAGGTAGATATGGAGTTTGAAAATGAAGTACCTGAAGGTATCAGACGTGGTCAAACGTTACAAATACGAGTAGCACTTAGTCAAGAAAAGCAAGCATTATTAATTCCTAAAGGAGGATTCTTCCAACAAACAGGTGGGAATTGGATTTTTAAGGTAAGTGAAAATGGTGACTCTGCATATAAAGTAGATATTTCCTTAGGAAGCCAAAATACGGAGTACTATGAAGTATTAAGTGGTCTTCAAGCTGGTGATAAAGTCATAACATCAAGCTATGATAATTATGGAGATGTAGAGGAACTAGTATTAAAAGATTAAAATCAAAAAACGAATAGAACATTTTATAAAATCAATTAGAACAAATAATGAAAACAATTATATCAATTACAGATTTAGAAAAATTTTATAGTACAGACGAAGTACGTACTATAGCGTTAAATAAATTATCTTTTAAAGTCAATGAAGGTGAATTTGTAGCCATCATGGGACCATCAGGTTGTGGCAAATCTACGCTACTCAATATCCTTGGATTATTGGACGATCCAGATGGAGGAAGTTTCATTTTTAATGATATTGAAGTATCAGATTTCAATGAGAGAAAACGTGCAAATCTTAGAAAACATAATATAGGTTTTGTGTTTCAAAGCTTTAACCTTATTGATGAACTCACTGTTTATGAAAATGTTGAGCTACCATTAATATACACAGGAGTAAAACCAGACGAACGTAAAAAACGCGTAGAAGAAGTCCTTGAGAAAATGCAGATTATGCATCGTCGCAAACACTTTCCGCAACAATTATCTGGAGGTCAGCAACAACGTGTGGCAGTAGCAAGAGCAGTGGTTAACAATCCTAAATTGATCCTTGCAGATGAGCCAACAGGGAACCTAGACAGTAGTAATGGTAACGAAGTTATGGATTTGCTTACTGAACTTAATGAAGCTGGAACGACTATCATAATGGTAACTCACAGTGAGCATGACGCAAAGTATAGTCACAGAATTATCAGAATGTTAGATGGCCAAAAAGTAACTGAAAATGTACTTGTTTAATCATTAATCAATCAATCAAAAAACGAACAATCATGTTTAGGAATTATTTTAAAATCGCTTGGAGGAACCTTTTAAAAAACAAGGTCTACTCGTTCATTAATATTTTTGGTCTGGCCATTGGTATGGCTGTAACCATAATGATTTCACTTTGGATTATTGACGAGCTGAGTTTCAATAAGTTTTTTGAGAATCATGACCAAATTGCACAAGTGTATCAAAGTCAAGCTCACAATGGTGATATTGGGACAGGCCAAGCTATACCTAGACCTTTAGAGTTTTTATTGCGTCAAGAGTATGGCGATAATTTCAAACATCTTTCTATGTCTTCTTGGAACAATTCAATGTACCTGCAATATGGAGACAATACGCTTTCTAAACGTGGTAATTTCATGCAAGAAGAAGCTTTAGATATTTTCACACCTAAAATAATTAAAGGAGAAGCTAATGGCTTAAAAGAAAAGAACAGTATCATGCTGTCAGAATCAACAGCAAAAGCAGTATTTGGTAATGAGGAACCTATTGGAAAAGTTATTAAGATTAACAACCAATATGATATGTTGGTTACTAGTGTTTATGAAGATTTGCCAACTAATACCGATTTAGATTTACTTGAATTTATCATGCCATGGAAGCATTACATTACCACACAATCTTGGATTGAAAATGCAGCAGATTCTTGGGGAAATAACTCTTTTCAGATGTTTGTGCAAATAGCTGATAACACTTCAATGGTTGATGTTACCAATAAAATTCTGGATTCAAAGAAAAAAGCCAATCCAAATGTAGCAGAATATAATCCGCAGATTTTTTTACAGCCGATGAAAGATTGGCATTTAAGAAACAATTTTGAAAATGGTGTACAATCTGGAGGACGTATAGAAAATATATGGTTATTTGCTATTATAGGAGCTTTCGTGCTGTTTCTTGCATGCATAAACTTCATGAATTTAAGTACAGCTAGATCAGAAAAAAGAGCAATGGAAGTTGGTATTAGAAAAGCCATTGGCTCTAACAGAAAACAATTAATCAACCAATTTTTAAGTGAATCGTTGCTTGTTGTGCTTTTTGCTTTTGTGGTTGCCATTATTATTGTTTTATTATCACTAAATGGATTTAATAGGCTTGCTAGTAAAGAAATAGATTTCCCATGGAGTAATATTAATTTTTGGAGCCTATCAATAATTTTTATCCTTTTTACAGCTCTAGTTTCTGGCAGTTATCCAGCCTTGTACTTATCATCGTTTAGACCAATAAAAGTGTTAAAAGGGACTTTTAGAGCAGGACGTTTTGCTGCCTTACCAAGAAAAGTTCTTGTAGTGACACAGTTTACAGTTTCCATTGCATTAATTATTGGGACTTTAATTGTAATGTCTCAAATTGAATACAGCAAAAACAGACCTATAGGATATGACAAAGGTGGTTTGATACAAATTCCTGTAATGAGCCAAGAGTTTAATGGAAAGCAAGATTTTATGCGTAATCAATTTCTAGCTTCAGGTGGTGCTATTGAAATGTCTACTTCAAGTAGTCCAACCACAGCCATTTGGTCCAATAGAGGAGGTTATACTTGGGAAGGTAAGCCAGAAGGTTTTCAAGAAGATTTTGCATGGACAGAGGTTTCAGCAGAATATGTAAAATCCCTTGGTATGAAAATAGTTGAAGGACGTGATTTTTCACGTGAATTTGCAACAGATTCCAACGCTGTGTTGGTTAATAGAACAGCAGTTGAATATATGGGAATTACCAATCCTGTTGGTAAATTTATTAGAGATGAAGCTGAAGAAGATCCAGAACCTTCTTTACAAATTATTGGTGTAGTTGAAGATGTCATCACCCAATCACCTTATGAACCAGTTAAACAAGGTTTGTATGTTTTTGATAGAGAAGGAAATGGTAATTATTATAACCTTAGATTAAATCCAAACAAAAGTGTTTCTGAAAATTTGAACATCATTGAAACGACGTTCAAAACGCATTTTCCTAACCTTCCATTTAGATATGAATTTATAGACGAACAATATGCGCAAAAATTTGCAGCAGAAGAACGTGTAGCAAGTTTAGCAAGAGTATTTACCATTCTGGCAATCCTTATCAGTTGCTTAGGATTATTTGGATTGGCATCATTTGTAGCCGAACAACGTACAAAAGAAATAGGTGTTCGTAAAGTATTAGGTGCAACCGTTAGTAATCTTTGGATGTTACTATCAAAAGACTTTGTAAAACTTGTTATTATCGCATTGCTTATTGCTACACCAATAGCTTTTTACATGATGTCTCAATGGATTCAAAAATTCACTTACAGAACCGACATTTCATGGTGGATATTTGTAGCAGCAGGTTTAGGAGCCCTTATTATTACTTTAATAACTGTTAGTTTCCAATCTATTAAAGCGGCTTTATCAAATCCTACTAAAAGTTTGAGAACAGAATAGAATATTTTAAAACAAATAGTCATGATTAAAAATTATTTAAAAATTGCCTGGAGAAATCTTTTAAAAAGAAAATCTTATGCTATCATCAATATTTCAGGATTAGCATTAGGTGCTGCTATTTGTTTACTTATTGTTTTATTTATAAAAAGTGAAAGTAGTGTTGATAGTTGGCGTGAAGATGGTGATCATGTTTACAGAATGGTTTTAGACAGAATGTATCCAGGACGTAAAACATCTTATGCATTCATACCACAATCTTTTGCCAAAACTGTAAAGGAGGAATTACCTGAAGTTGAAGAGTCTACGAGAGTTTTTAATTTTTTAAACAATGGCACGTTTCAAATCAATATAGGCGATAATAAGTATGAAGAAACTAAAGTCTTTTTTGCAGATCCAAGTTTTTTCAGTGTTTTTAAATCAAACCTTCTTTATGGTTCAGAAGAGGAGGCACTTTCTAAACCCAATAGTGCTGTTCTTAACGAAACCACAGCAAAAAAGTACTTTGGCGATGCTAGCCAAGCGGTTGGTAAATTATTAAAACCTGAAGGTAATAACATTGAGCCTATGGAGGTTTCGGCTGTTTATGAAGATTGGCCAGAAAACTCGCATTTCAACTTTAATATGCTTATTAGCTCTTTGGCAAACCCAGGGTTTGAAGAAGAAAATTATGTTGGGTTTTCTGCTCATACGTATTTACGACTTAATGAAAATGCGACTCAAGAAAAAGTAGAATCAAGCTTTCCTGGAATTATTCAGAAGTTTGCGCTTGGAGATATTGAAAGACAATTTGCAACGTCTTATGAAAAGTTCAGTAGTGCAGGAAATGGTTATAAATATTACTTGCAACCGTTAAAGGATATTTATCTAACATCACATCTAGAAGGAGAGTTTAGAGTTAATGGTAACAAATCCACCTTGTATATTTTTGGGCTTGTAGCTTTCTTTATATTATTTATTGCTTGCGTAAATTTCATCAACCTTTCTACAGCAAGATCTTCTGAACGAGCTAGAGAAGTTGGTGTGCGTAAAACGTTTGGCTCAGAAAAAAAGGCTCTAATAACTCAGTTTATAACAGAATCATTTTTAATAAGCATCCTTGCAATGATTGTTGCAGTTGGCTTTTTTGCATTGTTGCCTCCTATATTTAATGATATCTCAGGGAAAGGGCTTCAAATGAGTGATTTGTTGAGTGTTAATGCCATTTTACTTCTCATCACTTTTACATGCATTACAGGCGTTTTGGCAGGTATTTATCCTGCATTCATCCTCTCATCATTTCAACCAATAGAGGTTTTACGTGGAAAATTTAAATCAGGTAAACAAGGTAAAGCGCTCAGAAGTGGTTTGGTTGTATTTCAATTTTCCATTTCAGTGATATTGATTGTTTGTACACTAATTGTAAATAGGCAAATGGAGTTTATGACTAGTGAACAATTAGGCTTTAAAAAAGAACAAACCGTTATTATTGAAAGAACCGATTTATTAGGTGAAAACACAAGAGCTTTTAAAAACGAATTAAAAGCCATTAATGGTGTGTCTAAAGTATCAAGTGCATCAGCCTTACCTGGGATGCAAAATTATTTCGGAATAAGTTGGGCTTCTATTGAAAATCAAAATGAACCAATGACAGGAAGAGGTATCATTGTTGATGATGAATATATGGAAACCCTTGACTTGAAATTAGTAGAAGGCAGATTTTTCTCAAAAGATTTTCCAACAGATTCATTAACTGTTGTCATGAATGAAAAAGCAGTTGCTGAACTAGGAATACAGGATCCAATTGGTAAACGTGTTGTAACACCTGAAGGTTTTTTAAATGCAAATGATGGCAGTCAGTATGTATACACGATTATTGGTGTGGTTAAAGATTTTCATTACCAATCATTACACGAACCAATAACACCTTTAGTCTTTACTAACGCTTCAAAATTCAACAATGTTATGGGTCTCGTAGCAGTTCATGTTGAAGGTGCTTCATTTACAAGTGCATTGGATGCCATGGAGACCAAATGGAAAAAATTCATAAAAGACAAACCTTTTAGTTATGACTTTTTAGATGAAACAGTAGCAGCTCAATATCAAGCAGAAAGTACATCGCGAAAAGTATTTACTTTTTTCTCTTTTATAACCATTTTCATTGCGTGTATTGGACTTTTAGGACTTGCTGCATATACAACGCGTCAACGTATTCATGAAATTGGAGTACGAAAAGTGCTAGGAGCATCTGTTGGGAATATTGTTGGAATGTTATCTAAGGATTTTATAAAACTCATTTTAATTTCAACTGTTATTGCAGTGCCAATTGCTTGGTATGCTATGAATAAGTGGTTACAAAATTTCACTTATCGCATCAGTTCAATTTGGGATTTATTTGTTGCAGCAGCAATTATAGCATTATTAATTGCATTTATTACCATTAGTTTCCAAGCCATTAAGGCAGCAATATCAAATCCTGTTAAAAGCTTGAGAACAGAGTAAAAGCTATCATCATTAAGCCTTCGCTAAAGCTACGGCTAACTAAGAAAAACGAAAATTATGATTAAGAATTATTTTAAAATAGCTTGGAGAAACCTTTTGAAGAACAAAGGCTTCACCGCCATTAATATTATAGGCCTTTCATTAGGTATTGGCTGTTTTATAGTCATTGCCATGTTTGTAACTGATGAGTTGAGCTATGATCGTTACAACGAGAAAGCAGATCGTATTTATAGAATTAACTCAGACATTCTTTTTGGTGGCACCAATTTGGTTATGGCTGTAAGTGCTGACCCTATGGGAGAAACTTTAAAGAATGATTATCCTGAAGTAGAGCAGTATACTAGATTATATGCTTCAGATGGCTCTAAGTTAATTAAAAAAGGATTGGAACATATTGACGAAAAGAAGGTTGTTCATGTAGATTCAACTTTTTTTGATGTTTTTACATTACCTGCACTTTTTGGTAATACTAAAACAGCACTTACCGAACCTAATACAGTTGTAATTACAAAATCTGCTGCTGAGCGTTATTATGGAAGTCCAGAAAATGCTGTAGGACAAATGCTCGAGACAGATGACAATGGGAACACACTTTACAAAGTCACGGCTGTTGTTGAAGATATGCCCAAAAACTCACACTTTACGTTTGATTTTTTCTTTTCAATGGCAAATGTCAATTACGATTATGGTAATTACTTAAGTCATAATTTCCATACGTATGTGGTTTTAAAAGAAGGTACAGATTATAAGAAATTCAATAAGAATTTTATAGACGTTATTGACAAGTATATACTACCTCAAGCCTCACAGTTTATGCAGATTAGTAGCATGGAAGAGTTTGAGAAATCTGGAAATCATGTTGAGTATTCTCTTTTCCCATTAACTGATATTCACTTACGTTCTGATCGAAGTATTGAGTTGAATGCTAATAGCAGCATACAATATGTGTATATCTTTTCGGCTGCTGCACTTTTTATTTTAATACTTGCTTGCATTAATTTCATGAACCTTACAACGGCTCGATCTTCTGGCAGAGCTAAAGAAGTTGGAATAAGAAAAGTATTAGGTACCGAAAGAAAATCATTAATATGGCAATTTTTAACCGAATCAACCCTTATTTCAATTCTGGCATTAGTAATTGGATTGTTATTTGTTTGGTTATCGCTAGATTGGTTTAATGGTATCTCTGGGAAAGAAATGCTCATAAACTCATTATTTACACCAAAATATTTAGTGTTTATACTAGTCCTTCCTTTTATTATTGGTGCTTTGGCAGGAATCTATCCAGCATTTTTTATGTCGTCATTTAAGCCAATTACAGTACTTAAAGGAAAATTATCAACTGGTCACAAAAAGAATACCTTGAGAAACTTTTTGGTGGTATTTCAATTCGCAACGTCCATTATATTAATTGTTGGCACTGTTGTTATTTATAAGCAATTGCAACATATTCAAACTGCAAAAATCGGATTTGATAAAGATCAAGTTTTAGTAGTTAATAATTCTGGAATTCCAACCGAAACCAGACAATCCTTAAAAAATGAAATTGAGCAATTTCCAGAAATTGAATCGGCTTCTTTTGCAGGATTTTTGCCTGTATCTGGATCGTCAAGAAGTGACACTACATTTTCAACTGAAACCGTAATGACAACTTCAAATGCATTTAATATGCAATATTGGAGAGTTGATTATGATTATTTAAAAACATTAGGAATGGAATTAGTTGATGGCCGAAATTTTTCACCTTCTTTTGGTTCAGATTCTACAGCGATGATTATCAATGAAACTGCTGCAAAATTAGCTGGATTTGATAATCCAATAGGCAAAAAGTTGTACACAGCAGATGGTGATGAAAGTCAATTGGTATATACTATAATAGGTGTGGTAAAAAACTTTAATTATGAGTCGCTTAGACAAAATGTTGGAGCCTTGAGTTTTAGATTGGGTAATAATAGCTGGGAAACAGCATACAGATTTAACACGACTAATGTTGCTGGTTTAGTTGATAAAATACAGAGTAAATACAATGCTGCTGTACCTGGAATGCCTTTTGAGTATCAGTTTATGGACGAGTCTTTTGACAGTATGTATCGTCAAGAACGACGTGTCGGAAAGGTAGCGTTAACCTTTGCCTTGTTGGCTATTATTATTGCCTGCCTTGGTTTGTTTGGGCTTGCGACTTATATAGCAGAACAACGTACCAAAGAAATTGGTATTCGAAAGGTACTTGGAGCTTCAGTTGCCAATATTATAAAAATGCTTTCTACTGATTTTGTAAAATTAGTACTTCTTGCGTTTATAATTGCTACACCAATAGCTTGGTGGTTTATGAATAAATGGTTGCAAGATTTTGCTTTTAAGATAGATTTAAGCTGGTGGATTTTTGCAGCGACAGGAATTATAGCTCTGTTAGTCGCTTTATTTACTTTAAGTTTTCAAGCTATTAAAGCGGCATTATCTAACCCAACAAAAAGCTTAAGAACAGAATAGTCATCATCAATCAAAAACTAAAGGCATGTTTAAAAATTATTTTAAAATAGCATTAAGAAATCTACAGAAAAATAGATTATATGCAAGTATCAATATTTTTGGATTGGCTATAGGTTTAGCGTCTTGCATGCTTATAGGTCTTTATATTGTTAACGAACTTAGTTATGACAAATTTAATGAAAAAGCAAATCGTATTGTTCGAGCCACTATGGAATACAAATTGGCTGATGAAGTTAATTTTGCAGCTACAACAGGAACTAAAGTAGGTCCTGAATTTGCAAGAACATTTCCAAGAATTGAAGAATATGTAAGAACTTTTATTAGTAGTAGTAATGTCAAATATGACAACAAACTCTTTAATGAAGATAGAATTTTGTTTGCTGACCCTCCTTTTTTTAAGATGTTTTCTTTCAATCTCTTACAAGGAAATGCTGAATCTGTTCTAGATGCTCCAAATAAAATTGTACTTACACAATCAATGGCTAGAAAGTATTTTGGTGATGAAAATCCTATTAATAAAACCATTACAGTAATAGGAAAGGAGATGATTGTTTCTGGTATCTGTGAGGATAGCCCAAAGAATTCACAAATTAAGTTTGATTTTGTTACCCAATTCCTGAACCTTGGCAATAATGTGAAAGAAGAACAATGGTGGACAGCAAATTGGATAACCTATTTTTTGTTGAACAATGACGAAAATATTAATCAATTAGAACAACAAATAAATGCTTATATGCAAACAGATGCTATACGCAGTCAGGTAGGATCTGTTGGAGAAAGCTATTTAAACTATCATTTACAACCTTTATTGGATGTGCATTTAAAATCGGATTTAGCTGGTTTTGAACCCAATGGAAATATGACATATATCTACATATTCATAATAATCTCCTTACTTATCTTATTAATAGCAAGTGCCAATTATACCAACCTAGCTACAGCACAATCAGCTTCTCGAAGTGGAGAGATTGGAATGCGAAAAGTAATGGGAGCAAGTAAACGTCAAGTATTTCTACAATTCATTAGTGAGTCTACAACCATTACATTTATTGCAGCTGGATTAGCTTTATTTGTAAGTGTACTTGTTATACCTTATTTCAATACCATTACAGGAAAAGAGTTCACTAGATTAGAACTACTTCAACCAATACCAATTACGCTACTGTTTCTGTTCTGTATTATTGTAAGTTTCCTAGCTGGTTTGTATCCTGCTCTGGTATTATCTGGAGCTGAAATTATGGGTGTGCTCAAAAAAGGATTCCGATGTACAGGAGGAAATGGGTTACTCAAAAAATCATTAATAGTTGGTCAATTTGCTATTTCAGTATTTCTTATCATTTATACAATGGTGATTCTTCAGCAAATGGATTTTATCCAAAATAAAAATTTAGGATACAATAAAGACCACGTGGTTGTACTGCCTATTGGTGGTGATATGCAAAATAATTTTGAAGCATTTAAGGATGGATTAAAACTTGTTTCTGGTGTACAATCTGTTACAGCGTCTTATGAAACTCCTGAGTTTGTAGAATGGGGAGATGGAGTGAATGTTGTTGATGAAAACGGAGAGCACAATATTTCAATCAATGCCATGCCAATAGACCTAGACTTTATAAACACTTTAGGAATGGAAATGGCTTCAGGACGTGATTTTATCCAATCTGATTTTGCTCTGATGGATACCACAAATAATAGGGCTAATTATCAACAACCTTATTTGATTAATGAAACCTTAGCAAAGCAAATTGGATGGACACCAGATGAAGCTATAGGCAGAATCATTAGTAACAGAGCTTTAGGTCCTGTAGTTGGTGTGGTAAAGGATTTTAACTTCAGTAGTCTACATGAACCAGTTGGACCGCTACTTATGTTTTTAGGGAGAGATTTTTCAAGAAATTATATGGTTAGAATTTCTAACTCAGATGTGCAAGGTACCTTAGGAAGGTTAGAGTCTTTTTGGAATGAACGTACAAACGGAAGACCTTTTAATTACCACTTCTTGGATGAAGATTACAATGCGCTTTATCAAGCAGAACAACGTAGTGCAATTCTATTTAGTGTAGCAGCTGGACTAGCTGTAATACTGGCTTGTTTAGGTTTGTTCGGTCTTGCAGCTTTTACCACAGTACAACGTACCAAAGAAATAGGCATAAGAAAAACTTTGGGAGCTAATTTGAGCAACATCATGTTGCTTATTAGCAAGAACTTCTTAGTGTTGGTAACAGTCGCTATCATTATTGCATCACCATTAGCTTTTTGGGCTGCTAAAAAATGGTTGCAGAATTTCACATACAGAATTGAACCTGAATGGTACGTGTTTATCATTGCTGCTATAGTTACCTTGTTTATCACATTTTTAACGGTTGGTTATCATTCCATTAGAGCAGCAATGGCCAATCCAACAAAAAGTTTAAGAACAGAATAATCATCATCAATCATAAATATCATGTTTAAAAATTATTTTAAAATAGCTTGGAGAAACCTTTGGAAGCATAAATTGTTTTCAAGCATTAACATCATCAGTTTGGCTATTGGTTTTAGCGCGTCATTTGTCATAGGTTTAATGGTCTATTATGATCTCACATTTGATAAATTTCATCCAGATAGTGAACTTATTTATAGAGTAACAACCAATCATTTTTATAACGAAGGAGAAAGTGGTAATAGAGGTGTGGCTGTGCCTTTAATGGCTGAAGCAAAGACTAATATTGGTGGAATAGATGTTGCTAGCCAGCTTCATGATGCCTATTTCCAAAAGGTTGAAGAGACTAGTTCAAAAAAAACCTTCAAAGATATTTCGCATGCTGTATATACAGATTCTGAATATTTTAAAATATTTAAATATGATTGGCTCGCTGGATCAAATGCGGAAGCGCTAAATGCTCCTAATCAAGTTGTACTTACGCAAAGCAGAGCAGATATATACTTTCCTTCGTTATCACCAAGCGACATTTTGGGTAAAACTTTGGTTTATAATGATTCAATACAAACAACAGTTGCAGGGATTGTTGCAGATTTTAAAGAGCGAACCGATTTGAATTTTGAAGAGTTTTTATCTGTTGAAACATCAAGAAAATCCTCGCAAGGCTCAAGTATTGT
>JAUIGO010000059.1 GCA_030429955.1 Bacteroidia bacterium | reverse complement strand
CTTTCATTTTAACCACTTCACATTTTTTCTCCAAGAAATCTACAGATATATAAGCATCTTTTTGAAAGAACCTTGTTTTACGCATATTTTTCAGCGAAATTCTACTTGCAGTTAAGTTGGCAACACAACCATTTTCAAATTCCAACCTTGCATTGGCAATATCAGGTGTGTCACTTAACACAGAAACTCCACTTGCCGACACATGTTTCACTTTCGATTTTACAACACTTAAAATAATGTCAATGTCATGAATCATTAAATCTAAAACCACAGGAACATCTGTTCCTCTTGGATTAAATTCTGCCAAACGATGAGTTTCAATAAACATTGGACTTTCTAACATATCTTTTACAGCAATAAACGCAGGATTAAAGCGCTCCACATGTCCAACCTGCCCTCTTAAGTTATGCTTAGCCAATAACTCTCTAATATTTTCAGCTTCTTCAACTGTGTTGGTAATAGGCTTTTCTATAAAAATATGTTTGCCTTTTTCAATGGCTTGTATGGCACAATCGTAATGTGATAAGGTTGGTGTTACAATATCAACCATATCAACGGCATCAATAAGAGCGTCTATAGAGTTAAAGTATTTGTATCCAAATTCGGCTTCTACTTTTTTCGCATTGATTTCGTCAGCATCGTAAAAACCAACTAACTCATATTTTTCAGATTGATTGAGAAGTCTTAAATGAATTTTACCAAGATGACCAGCACCAAGAACACCAGCTTTTAGCATAAGGTTTCGTTTTCAACAAAAATAGTTTTTTTGAAGCAGAAAAAAGAAAAAGAAAATATAAAAAACCGTTTGAACTTCTTCACGATTCTTTTACTTTTAAGTTTTTAAAACTCCAATTTTTTTGAAAGACACTTTTAAACACAAGGGATTACGGCAGCAATTGGTTAACGTATTGATTGATAAAGGTATAAAAGACGAAGCTGTTCTAAAAGCTATTGGCAATATACCAAGGCATTTATTTATGGACTCTGGTTTTTTGGACCACGCCTATCAAGATAAAGCCTTTCCAATAGCAGCAGACCAAACAATTTCACAACCATACACTGTGGCATTTCAAACAGAACTGCTTCAGGTAAAGAAAGAAAGTAAAATTTTAGAAATAGGTACAGGAAGTGGTTATCAGGCAGCTGTACTTTGTGAACTTGGAGCTAAAGTGTACAGTATTGAAAGACAACAGGAGTTGTTTAAAAAAACGAGTAAGTTTTTGCCAAAATTAGGATATCGACCTAAAAAACTCATTTTTGGTGATGGTTACAAAGGACTTAAAGAAGAAGCGCCATTTGATGGTATTATTGTAACTGCTGGAGCACCATTTGTTCCAAAACCCTTGTTGAGTCAGTTAAAAGTAGGAGGTCGTTTAGTCATTCCTGTTGGTGATGATGTACAAGTGATGACCTTATTTATTAGAAAAGGACCAAAGGAATTTGAAAAACACGAGTTTGGCGATTTCAGATTTGTGCCTTTACTTGAGGATAAAAATTAATTGAAATATTGATGGTTATAAATTATTAAAATTATGATTCATAAAATCTGCTACAATTTGTTTTTTATAGCTTCAATTTCATTTTCACAAAACTATACTGAATATGCTACAGGAAGCACTACAGATATAACAACCAATCATAGTTTTGGTATCTGTATGATGGGAGGCTCGAGTGAGAACGATAACGCGATGCGATGGTTTTTAAACAAAGCTGATGGAGGAGATATAGTTGTGCTTCGTGCTTCTGGTAGTGATGGCTATAACGATTATATGTACTCTAAACTTGGTGTTGCAATTAACTCTGTGACAACATTTGTTATTCATAATAAAGATGGAGCTATTGACCCTTATGTACTTAGCAAAGTAACTAATGCTGAAGGCATTTGGTTTGCTGGTGGAGACCAGTTTAATTATGTCAACTATTTTAAAGACAATGCCATGGAAGATGCACTAAATGCATTCATCAATACAAAAAAAGGTGTTATTGGAGGAACAAGTGCTGGAATGGCTATTCTTGGTAATTATTATTTTGATGCATCAAAAGATACTGTGACTAGTGATGAAGCTCTTATAAACCCTTTTGATGAAAAAGTATCGCTTGGATATAACGATTTTTTATCAATCCCTTTTTTAGAAAGTACAGTTACAGACACACATTACGACGCTCGAAATAGACGTGGAAGACATAGTGTTTTTTTAGCACGTTTTACTACTGACTATGAAACACGATCTTTTGGGATTGCTTGTAATGAACGTACAGCAGTCTGTATTGATTCCGAAGGAAAGGCAAGTGTTTTTGGTAGTTACCCTGAGCATGAAAGTTATGCTTATTTTCTTCAAGCTAATTGCACGAAGGATTTCAATCCTGAAACTTGCGAGACTTCAACGCCATTAACCTGGAATAGGAACAGTGAGGCTATAAAAGTTTATAAAGCACCAGGAAATAATACAGGTGAAAATTATTTTGACCTCTCAGATTGGAATACAGGTTCTGGAGGCACTTGGGAAAACTGGTATATTGTAAAAGGGACTCTTTTAACTACAGCATCTAAAAAACCAGTTTGCAGTTTTTAGTCTTGAATCTTAAAATTCGTTAACTTGTGACAATATTCAACCTTCAATATTATGTTCAAAAATAAACTTTCAATTGTTGTTTTATTTTGTGTGTGTTTCTCTTCTTTTTCTCAAGTAAATAAGAATTTAGATTTAGACGCCTTATCTCTTAAATATGCAAAATCATCATTTGATGAATTACATGAATTTTTCAGCTTACCTAACGATGCCTATGAGCCTGAGCAAATTGAACCTAACGTAAAATGGTGTGAGATTGCGTTTGCAAAGCGAGGCTTTAAAACACAACGATTAGCGACAGAAACGGTTCCTTTATTGCTTGCTACAAAAAACCATCCAAATGCAAAAAAGACTGTTCTTGTCTATTTACAAGTAGATGGACAACCTGTTGATATTAGTAAATGGCATCAACCAAATCCTTACGTTCCAGCTCTAAAAGAACAAGATGGTAAAGGTAATTGGAACATCATAGATTGGAACAATTTAAATGGCAACATCAATAGAGATTGGCGCATATTTTCACGCTCTGCTTCTGATGCACGTGGTCCAGACATGATGTTTTTAAAAGCCATGGACATTATTAACGATTTGAATATTCAGCCTAACTTCAACATAAAAGTTATTATGGATTTTGAAGAAGAATTGGGTTCACCTCAATTGCCTGAAGCTGTAAGCAAGTATAAAAATGAACTTGCTGCAGATATGTTGGTTATTTTTGATGGGCCAAGACATTTATCAAACGAACCAACTTTGAGTTATGGAGCAAGAGGCATAGCCACAATCTCATTAGAAGTATTTGGTCCAAGAGTTCCTTTACATAGTGGAAATTATGGAAATTACTCGCCAAATCCAGCAAGAAAATTATCACAATTATTAGCCACAATGTGGCATGATGATGGTCGTGTTGCAATTCCAAATTGGTATGATGGCATTACGATTACTGACGAGGTTAAGGAAATTTTAAAACAAGTTCCTGATGATGAAGCACAGATTCAAAAAGATTTCGGGATTGCTTCAACCGAAAATATTGGTAATAACTTTCAAGAAGCAATACAATATCCAGCTTTAGGAATTTTAGGAATGGAAGCGGCTTGGGTTGGTAAAAATACGCGAACCATAATTCCTGCATCTGCCATTGCTGAACTAAATATTAGGTTAGTGAAGGAAACAGAAGGTGATAGAATGGTAAAACTACTTAAAGATTACATTGTTAATCAAGGTTATTATTTAGTTGAAGACCAACCAACTGAAGAAGAACGTATGAAACATGATAAAATAGCTCGATTTAATGCTGAGGTTTCTTATGGCGCCTTTAGAACTGAATTTGACACTGAAATAGGAGCGTGGCTTCGTAAAGGAATGAAGTCAGCTTTTGGTAAAGACCCTATTCAAATTAGAACCATGGGAGGATCGATTCCGATTTCACCATTTGTTATTACCTTAGGTCTTCCGGCTGTTGGTGTGCCAACAGTGAATCCTGATAACAACCAACATAGTCCAAATGAAAATATTCGTTTAGGGAATTATATTGATGGAATTAAAACCATTACAGCAATTTTAATGGAAAAATTGTAATCATTTTAATTATCAACCAAAAACAAAGCTTTGTCTTCTTGTGTTAATTGAGCAATGTTCCCCATAATTTCTTGATCATTAATTCGATTAATTATGTATTCTGGATTCAATGAAAAAATGCGCTCAGGACCATCTAAATAGCTAATTTTTATAAACTCACTATTTTCGGAAAAGCAATATGCAATACCACTATTGTCAATTCTATCTAGATCAAACCTAATGAGTAAATCATTATTGGCATTAAATACACCTTGATAATTTAGATTATACATTTCATTAGGACTTTTTATTGTATATAAATCTGCTTCTTTAGCAGCAGGAAATTCTACAACAAGATTGTTGTCTTTGTCTCTTATTTCATGAGCGAAATGAAACCATGCATAGGGTTCGCTATTTTCATCAGCTGGAACCATAAAATGTTTGCCATCTAAAGAAATGTTCCCTTCTTCGGTATCTACATTAATAAGTTCTATATATGGAAAAGGTTCGGTTTTATAATAATATATCGTTTTGTTTACATCTTTTCTGATTCCATTAACATCTTGACTATCAAAGCTCAAAGTGGCTATATAGTGGTCATTTTCAATAAAACGTACTACACTTATTGGATAATTTGTACTTGTTTTTAAGATTGCTCTATCTTTAAAAACATTGGTGTTGCTGTGAATTTTATATAAGGCATTATCAATCAAAGCGGTTTTTGTATTTGCCGAACCTAAAAGTGTATATCTTCCGTCTTTAGAAATTGCAATACTTTCAATGTAAGCTGTATAACCACTAAATCCATCGAGTTTAATTTCAACATAATCTATATAATAATTAGCATTGTCATAATCCAAATAATAAATCCTTGGAAAGGCCATTGCTTGACTTGCTACAGCATAAATAGCGTCATTGGTTGTTTCGTTAAAATATAGAGCAGAAGCTTCTTGTAAGTATGCATCGTCAGGAATGGTTTGAAATATAGAATCACTCAAGGTTTTTACCTTTAAAAAAGCTGTAGAGTTTTTAAATAAACTACTATTGCCTTCATCAAAATCTACTTGAATATTCATATCTTCCTGATAAAAGCCATTGCCACTATAAAATACTTTAATAAGCTGTTCGGCAGCATTTTCAGTTGGAAGGTTCTTAGATTTCGCAAACTTATAGGCATGTTCGGCCAAACGTAAGGACTTTGTTGGGTCTTCATTAAATTGTGCCTGAGAATTTGCTATATAATTAGAAAGTAAAGCCTTGTTTTTCTGACCTACTGCATAAATAGCTGAAGCAACTGCTATAAACAACAAAATACTAAGGGTTGTTATGGCTGCATTTCTTATACGCATTGTTCGTTTGTGCTGTTTAACAGCTTCACCAACCATGTCGCCAATACTTTTATTATGAAGTGTTGCTGCTAAGAGTACTAAACGATTTTTAAACTCTAGGTTATCAAGGTTTAAGCTTGCTTCAGAACCTGCATTTCTAAAATCTATATAAAAGGGTTCGCCCGAAAATGTTCCTGAAAATTCCTTTGGTATTGCAGTTGTAACTGACCAATCAAAATCATTCGTAGATTCATCCCAAAGAATTTCTCCATCAGTTAAAACAATAAGAAAATTATCTATGGATTTGTTATCGCGCCAATATTCAGCTTCACGACAACACCATTTGGATTTCGCATAAGCAGGACTAGCCATACAGATAAAATATTCTGATTCAGCGAGACCGTTTCTTATCTTTTCGCCTAGATCTGCTGCAGCTGAGAGATCATTGCTATCTCTGAAAATTTCAAGGGCACGACGTTTAAAGGTTGGTTTGGCAAATTTTTCTAGAGATTTTTCTAGGCTTTTAGCTAGAGCATCATCTTTGCCATGCTTATACGAAAGGAAGGCTTTGTATTTCAAAAATTGTTATTTATTTAAGAGGAAGCCTAAGTGATTTGGAATTTAAATGTACATTTTTTAATCGGATAAATTAAATAATAAATGATATAGCCCAAATGAATATGTTCATTTGGGCTATCCTAATTTATAGTATTATTTCTGTTGAAAAACTTATTTAGTTATTTCTTTTTTGCCAGCTTTTTTCAAAAGTTGATTTATTTTTGATAAATCTGAACTTAATGTTTGGTCTAATTTGCCTAAATGCTGTTCTAATTCAGCAGATAACTCTTTAAAAACTTTATAGGCGCCATCAGTGGGTCTTGCATCGCCAGTTTCAACACTACGTCTTAAAGAAGCTAATCTGTTGTTTAGTTTTATTGGGAAATTAAGTGGATCTTGTCCAGATTGATTTTTTACTTGGTATAGATCTTCCTCAATGGCTGAAATTTTCTTTACAAAAGGATCTACTGTTCTGCTATAATCTGAACTGGAAATTTTTCCTTTAGCGTCATTTAGTTGAGATTTTATTTCTCTAATTTTAATAACAGCTTCATTGGCAGCACTAGTTTTGCCCATAATTTTAGAAGCTAATTCGTATTGCTCCTGTAAATCTTCTTTGGTAATGCCTTTTAAATTTGGATCTATTTTTATTTCAAAATCATGAGTTTCTGAATAATCTCCAACTTTCATTCGGATTTTATAATTGCCAAGAGGCGCTTTTGGCCCATTTGCTGGACGACCACTCCAAATAATCATACCTTCAAAAGTTGTGGCTCCAGGATAACGTAAATTCCATGAATAGGTATTTAAGCCTTTGGCTGTAGTTGGTTTGGCTGGTTCACGTTGCCACCAAGGAACATTAGGATCTCTTTTGTATTTTGGTTGGTCACCAGAAAATGAAGTTATAAAATTTCCATCTGCATCCAATATTTCAAATGTAACAGTTTCTGCTTGTTCGCTTAAATAATATTGAAGATCTAGATTGCTAATACCTCTAATGGCATCAGCTGGTTTAAAGAGCGTGGCTTTTTTGGTTTTCATTTCGCCTTTAAATTGACGTAATGGTTGAATGTTATCTAAAATCCAAAATCCACGACCATGTGAGCCTAATACCACATCATTATCTTTGATAACTAAATCACGAATTGGTGTATCTGGAAGTTCCAATTGAAGACTTCTCCATAACTCACCATCGTTCATAGAAAAATAAACTCCATGCTCAGTAGCCAAAAACAATAATCCAGGTCTTATAGGATCTTCCCTTACTGCTCTAGCAAAATGACCTGGAGCAATTCCGTTAATGATTTTAGTCCACGTTTTTCCGTAATCATGCGTTTTAAATACATAAGGTTCTCTATCATCTACTTGGTATCTGTTTGCAGCGACATAGAGTGTTCCAGGATTATGAATGGATTCATCAATAATACTCACTCTTGAGAATTTTGGTAAATCTTTAGGTGTAATGTCTTGCCAGTTTTTCCCACCATCTCTTGTGATGTGAATTTTCCCATCATCAGATCCAGCCCAAATAGTATTGATATCATGATTTGAAGGTGCTAAAGCAAATACCGTAGCGTAAATTTCAGGACCATTCATGTCCATTGTAATTACACCTCCAGTTTTTCCTAAAGTTTCTGGATCTGCATAGGTTAAATCTGGACTTATCTTTTCCCAAGATTGACCATCATCTGTAGTTTTCCATACATGTTGCGAGCAAGTGTACATTACATTTTCATCTTGTGGAGCAAACATGATTGGGAATGTCCATTGCCAACGCTCTGGTAATGCACTAGCAGGCTCACCTGAGAAGAAACGAGGATATACTTGAATATCTCTTGTTTGCCCATTACTTCTATCATAGCGTGTTAAAAGAGCGCCTTGACTTCCAGCATAAAAAATATCTGGTTTGGTTGGATGTTGTGTTATCCATCCACTTTCCCCACCACCAACAGCGTAATACCAACCATGATTTGGGCCTCTTGCCTGCATGTGATCCCAACCATCGCTTGGCATTGCAATAGTGCTATTGTCTTGTTGTGCTCCAGCAACGTGATATGGCACATCACTAGTTGTCATGACATGATATAGTTGAGTTGTGATGTAATCTTGTTCAGTCCATGTTTTTCCTCCATTGATTGATACATTTCCACCTCCATCATTGGAACTGATCATCCGTTGTGGATTATTTGGGTCTATCCATAAATCGTGGTTGTCACCATGTGGTACATTAATTTCGATATCAAAAGTTTTTCCGCCATCGGTAGATTTCCAAAAATCCACATTGAGTCCGTAAACAATATCCTTGTTCCAAGGATCTGCATAAATTCTTGAATAATAAAAGGCACGTTGTCTTAATTTGCGCTCATCGTTGGTTCTAGTCCAAGTTTTTCCTGCATCATCAGATCTAAAAACACCACCTTCATTGGCTTCAACAATGGCCCAAACTCTATTGGAATCTGCTGGAGAAACAGTGACTCCAATTTTCCCAATTGGACCTTCTGGCATTCCAGGATTTTTAGTGAGGTCTGACCAAGTTTCTCCTCCATCAGTACTTTTCCAAAGTTTACAATCTGGTCCTCCTCCCCACATTTTCCAAGCTTTTCTGTAAACTTGCCATGTGCTTGCATACAGAACGTTTGGATTGTTTCTATCAATTATTAAATCTACAGCTCCAGCTTTTTCACTCACAAACAATGTTTTTTTCCATGTGTTTCCGCCATCTGTACTTTTAAAAACACCACGCTCAGGATTATCACCATAAGGATGGCCTAAAGCAGCTACGTAAACAATATCAGGGTTTGTTGGGTGAATGCGAATACGTGCAACGGCTTGTGTTTCTTCAAGACCTAAATGTCTCCATGTTTTTCCGCCATCTGTGGTTTTATAAACACCATCACCTTGCGTGATACTACCTCTTAATTGAACTTCTCCCATTCCAATATATACAATATCAGGATTGGTTTCGGCTACTGCAACAGCTCCAACAGATGAGCTAGTAACTTGGCCATCTGTTACTGGAAACCACTCGGTGCCACCATCGACGGTTTTCCATAAGCCTCCTCCAGTGGCTCCAAAGTAATATTCGTTTGGTCTTCCAGGGCTTCCTGCTGCTCCAAGTGAGCGACCACCTCTATAAGGCCCAATGTTTCGCCATTCTAGTTGATTGTAAAAATCTTCGGGAATTTCGGTGTCTTGATTTGAATTTTGCGCTGTAATACCATGAAATACAAATGATAACAGGGCAATACAAAGAAAAGTTGTAAAGCGTTTCATAATAAGAATTTAATAGTTGAAAATGTTGGTTTTTAAGTGTGTTCTAAAAATACCAAATCAAATTATAATAAAGCTTTGTTAGTTGTTAAAAGATTCTTAAAATGAAATTTTTTGTAGTAAAATGGATTATATGGATTTTTCCATTTTATAATCATCCATAATAAATCCATTGCCAATGTCTATAACTAATTCTTCAATTATTTTAAAACCAATTTTTTGGTATGCCATAATGGAGCTCGTGTTGTATTTATTGACTGTGAGATAGATTTTTTTGCAGTTTAAACTTATAGCTTGTTCTTCGATAAATTTCATAGCTCCTTTACCAATTCCTTTTCCTCGATTAGCTTTGTCAATATATATTTTGCTTAAAAATATAGAAGCTTTTTCCTTTTTAATTGAAAGATAGCCAATAGGTGAGTTTGTGTTGAAAATTATAAAGTATTTGTAATTACTTTTTACTATTTGATTTTTAATAGCTTTTTCAGACTGAAATTTTTCCAACATATAATTTACTTGGTCAGTACCAATAATAGGAGTGTAGTGCTCTGTCCAAATGACTTTGGCCAATTCAGAAATAATCTTGAAATCTTTAGTGTTTATTGCGAGCTTAAAATCTATCATTGCTTAATCTTCAATACGATTATCATCAAAAGCCGAAGGTAATAATTTGGGTATTAGCTTTACAAATAGAGGAAGTAGTAATGCACCACCTGGAAGCATGAAAATTGCCAGACTAGGTATGGTTTTTATGATATCGATGAGTTGCTCTTGTAGTTGTTTAGACTCTTCTTTGGATAAATCTCTAACGGTTGATTGGCTAATTAAAACCATAAGCTCTTTGCTTTGTTGAAGCTCTTTTTGTAATCGCTTTTTATTTCTAGATACAAGCTTGCTCACCATTTTACTTGAATTATCATAAAAATTTTGAACAATATTTCTTGAATTTAATAAACCAATGCTGTCTTTGTGCTTAGTGTAAAAGGAATTTACAGAGTTTATGGAATTTGTAATTATATCATTGGATAAATTTAATTCCTTTCCTAAATTAAATAGAAATGCCTGTTCCTTTTCGTCAATTATTTTGTCGCTCCATGTAGACATACAAGAGATGTCAAACAGATACCATTTTTCGTGTTTTGAGGTTAAATTTGCAATAGCATCAGCATGACTTATATATGAATTGTCTTGATAGCGCATTGAAGATTCAAAAAGCTTTATTAAGCTCTCGTCATATTTGGTTTTAATGATTTTTGCATTCAAAACATCTAAAACAATCTTTTCAATTGATGCTTCAAGTTTTTTAATGTAATCAATTGATATTAAGTTAGTTTTTAAATATTCTTTATAAGCAAGAATATCAACATAAAGCAATGCGTTGATAACAAAATAATTAAAATTCTTAATTAAGATATTGTCATCTATCTGAACGCGTTTGTGAATGATTTTTTCTAATAAACCATTCGATATTTTACCAGAAAATATAGAATTTAAAAAGGATGATTTATAAACATCAATATTCTTATAAAATTCAATTATAGAATCTAAAAACTTCAACTTACTTTCAGATTTATAATGTGTAAAATATAATGCTAAGAACAAGTTTATTTTACAGATTTCCTCATCAGTTAAATCATGTGCCTCAATAAAATTTACAATCAGGCTTTTGTTATTGCCATAAATAAAACCGGAATCTTTCAGGCTACAATATAGAGATGCTTCGGATTGATTTATAAATCCTTGATGTTCTGATAATTCTTTTAGAAGTTTTGTAATCCATCCACTGGCTGAAGGATTCATAATGCATTCAAGTTTTGGTTAGTGTAAAGATAAATTTTAAATCCTAAAAACACATCAATTTTTCTATTAACAAAACTTTAACAAAACCGCCTTTTAGTTTTTTGCGTAGGTATGGCTGAAGAACAAATTTAATTAACAATAAAACTCTTTATTATGAAAAACAACAAATTGATTTTAGGAATCGCTGCACTAACCTTAGTAGGATTCTTTATGATTTCAGCAGATCATATTGATGCACCTGCTGTGCAAGGTGGTTCAAGCGATATCACTGATTTTTATGCCTTTCAAGGCGAAGACACAAACAATATGGTATTTGTGGCCAATGTACAAGGCTTATTAAGCCCTTCGGCAACTGCAACTGCTACGTTTGATGAAAATGTATTAATAGAATTCAACATTGACACTACAGGTGATAATGTTGAAGATTTTGTAATACAAGCCATTCCGAGAGATGGTAAAATGTACTTTTTCGGACCAACTGCTCCAACAGCTACAGGTTTAAACAGTGCTATTGAAACCATGGCAACACAGTCTGTGGTAGATATTACCACTTATGGCACGTCTGCTAATGTAGCAACCAATGCTGGAATGCGTTTTTTTGCAGGACCACGTGATGATCCATTCTTTATGGATTTTGCGCAATACTCAGCCATTATTGGAGGAACAGCTACAAGTTTTAACAACCCTGGAAGCGACACGTTTGCTGGTAGTAACGTGATGTCTGTTGTTGTAGAAGTTCCTAAATCTATGATTGGTACTTCTGGAACCATCAACACTTGGGTTGAATCTAAAAGAAAACAGTAATAACTAATAAAAACAATAATTATGAAAATTTTAAATAAAGTTCATGCACTAAACACAAAAGACATGACAAACCATATTAAACTAGTATTGAGTACCTTATTAATGACTGCTTTAATAATGAGCTGCTCAAACGATGATGACAACAATATGCAAAATCAGATTGATTTTTCTGGAACTTTTGCACAACAAGATCAAATGGGACGACCAGCTGTAAACACAGTATTTGTTTCATCTTCAAGCAAGGATATGTTTAATACAACAATTCCTTCACAACAAAATGCAGCGTTTCAAACCATGTTTCAAACTAATTTGGAAGGTTTAAGTCCAGCGTATGCAAATCCTGGAGACACTAATGCATTAGGACTTGATGCTGCAACCTTTACAGGATTATTAGCAACTGACGTACTTAATGTTTCCTTAGATGGAACCACAACATTTTACGATGGAACCAACGTATTAACAGGTCGTGCATTAGCTGATGATGTTATTACAGTTGAACTTTTATTGATTTTTGGTGGCGAGGATTTTTCTGAAAATCCAGGACTATCAAACGATAACGTTGATGCAAACGATAAGCCTTTTTTGACCTCATTTCCTTACCTAGCTGCGCCTTGGTAAAATTAATTCATCAGAGTAGGCTTTTGCTTGCTCTGATGATATTTTAAACTAATACAATAACCCTAAAAACAATAAACATGTCAATTAAAAATATTTATATCATACTGCTCGTTACGGTTTTTATAACAAGCTGTAATTCGCGAGAGCATCAGATTACAAACGTTGAAGACTATAACAGCTATCTCGAAGTCAATGAGAATACGCTTATAAGCCAAACTTTTAAAGACAACAACTTTTGGGAAGAAAAGCTAGAAAAAGACACCAACCAATTTCCTTATAACGCTAAAATAGCAGCATCACAATCTCAATTGTTTGAATTAACAGGAACTATTGAGCATTTAATTGAAGCCGAAAAGCATTTAATAAAAGCAAATAAAAAGACCAATTACAACAATGCAGCTTATTTAAGAAACCTTGCCAGAAATTATATTTCTCAGCACAGATTTCTGGAAGCTTTGGAGCTTCTTGAAAAAGCTGAAACCAATGGAGAAAAACTTGAAGCGACTCAAAAAATGCTATTTGATGTGCATCTTGAGCTTGGTAATGTGCAAGAGGCAAAAGCCTATTTAAACACCTTTATAGACTATAATGATTTCGATTATTTAATAAGACTTGCCAAATGGAAAGATCACGAAGGTGATTTGGCTTCAGCTATTACCTATATGGAAAAAGCGATGGAATTGGCTGAATACTCCAAAAACGATTTCTTAAAACAATGGTCTTATACCAATGTTGCCGATTTTTATGGACACGATGGTCAAATTAAAAAGTCTTACAACTATTACTTAAAAGCTTTGGCGCTAAACCCTCAAGATGCCTATGCCAAAAAAGGAATTGCTTGGATTGTATATTCTTATGAACGAAATCCAAAAGAAGCTTTACGCATTTTAAACTCGATTACTGAGTATTACAATGCACCAGATTACTATTTGCTAAAAGCTGAAATTGCAGAGTATATGAACAATGTTGAAGAAAAAGACAACAATTTAATGCTGTATGCTTTAGCAACTGAAAACGAGAATTATGGAGCCATGTACAACAAATACAATGTATTGTTATTGGCAGAACATCCTGAGCAAATACAGAAGGCTTATGAGCTAGCTTTAGAAGAAGTTAAAAGCAGACCAACAGCACAATCTTACGATTTGTTAGCTTGGGCACTTTACAAAAAAGGCGATGTTAAAAAAGCGTTAAGGTTTATGGAGTTTTTTGTTGTAGGAAATACCTTTGAACCTCTTGCTATGTATCATTTAGCTATTATCTATAAAGCCAATGGTTTAAATGAAAAAGCTAATGATTTAAAACAAGAACTAATAGCTAGTATTTATGAGCTAGGACCACTCATGGAGCAAGACATTAATCAAATTTAAACAACTAAACCAACCAATTATGCCAAATCAATTTTTTAAAAGTTTTATCATTCTGTTTTTTTTCAATCAAATTATTTATGCGCAACAAATCAATGGTGTGGTATCTGATGAATTTTTACAGCCTATTGAAAATGTGTATATATATAACACTAACTCTTTAAGTCATGCACATACGTTGTCTAACGGAACTTTTATACTTGAAAACAACAGTGTTGGTGATACCTTAAATATTGGTTTATTGGGATATGAGAAAGCTATAGTTGTTGTAACAAATGCACATTTAACAGAAGGACTTAAAATTATCTTAAAAGCCAAATCAATTTTGTTGGACGAATTAGTAATTACCGAACAAGTCAACGCTTTGAACAGTGTGGCTAAAGTAGATTTAGAAACAAGTCCAGTAAACTCATCGCAAGAAATATTACGCAAAGTACCTGGGTTAATTATTGGTCAGCATGCAGGTGGTGGAAAAGCCGAACAAATATTTTTAAGAGGATTTGATATTGACCATGGTACCGATATAAGTTTATCGGTAGATGGTATGCCTGTAAATATGGTCTCACATGCACATGGTCAAGGATACAGTGATTTGCACTTTATAATCCCTGAAACAATTAATAATATCAATTTTGGAAAAGGGCCTTATTATGCCAATAAAGGCGATTTTAACACAGCAGGATATGTAGATTTTAACACAAAAAACAATTTAAAAAATAGTGAAGTAAGCTTCAGTTTAGGGCAGTTTAATTCCATGCGAACTCTTGGTATGTTTGATCTTTTAAATAGCAGTAAAAATTCCAATGCGTATGTGGCATTAGAGCATATTCAGTTTGATGGTCCTTATGATTCGCCTCAAAACTTTAACCGTTTAAATATCTTCGGAAAATACAACACGTATTTACAAGGTAATGATAGGCTATCCTTATCTGTTTCGCATTTTACAAGTCGTTGGGATGCTTCAGGGCAAATTCCGCAACGAGCTGTAGATAGTGGCTTAATTACTCGTTTTGGTGCTATAGACGATACCGAAGGTGGCACAACTTCTAGAAGTAACGTTAACTTAAGTTATGATGCCATTTTAAAAAACGATTTACAGTTTAAGTCTAACGTGTTTTATACCAAGTACGATTTTGAACTGTATTCAAATTTCACGTTCTTTTTAGACGATCCAATAAATGGCGACCAAATAAAGCAACATGAGTCACGAAGTATTTTTGGGTTAAACACCAAGTTTATAAAAGACACCTTTGTTGGTGATGTAGAAACAAAACTAAGCTCAGGATTTGGTTTGCGTCACGATGTGGTAAACGATGTAGAATTATCGCATACGTTAAACCGAAATGAAACCTTAAACTATTTGGCTTTAGGAGATGTGAACCAAACCAATTTATACGGTTTTGTTAATGCTGAATTCGAGTTGGATAAGTTTGTGATAGCTCCAGCATTACGATTGGATTATTTCAAATTTATGTACAACGATGACTTGATTACTCAATACGAAACACAAGCAGAAACAAAAACAACTTTAAGTCCAAAGTTGAATGTGTTTTTCAATCAGAATAAAAACTTACAGTGGTTCTTAAAATCTGGTATTGGGTTTCACTCTAACGATACTAGAGTAGTGGTACAGCAAAATGGAAAAGAGATTTTACCAAAAGCCTATGGAAGCGATTTTGGACTTGTTTGGAAACCAACACCAAAAATGGTGCTTAATTCAGCGTTATGGTATTTGTTTTTAGAACAAGAATTTGTGTATGTTGGTGATGCAGGCATTGTAGAGCCAAGTGGAAAATCAGAGCGTTTAGGTATAGATTTAGGTATGCGTTACCAGTTTACAGATTGGTTGTATTTTGATACAGATGCGACCTATACACATGCTAGAAGTACGGAAGAACCTAGTGGAGCCGATTACATTCCATTAGCGCCAGATTTTACCTTAACAGGTGGTTTGGCAATTAACGATTTAAACGGATTTTCGGCAGGTTTGCGCTATCGTTATATTGATGATAGGCCAGCAAACGAAGACAACTCCATTGTTGCCGAAGGGTATT
This sequence comes from Bacteroidia bacterium, assembly GCA_030429955.1. Classification (GTDB taxonomy): domain Bacteria; phylum Bacteroidota; class Bacteroidia; order Flavobacteriales; family Flavobacteriaceae; genus CAJQLB01. The sequence goes on along the minus strand of JAUIGO010000059.1, from coordinate 3,632 downwards.
TTATAACCGATTTGAATGCGAACTATAAACTCAATAACAATGTAACGCTAGGTCTTGCCATAGAAAATCTATTTGATGTTGAATGGAACGAAACACAGTTTGCCACCGAATCGCGTTTACAAAGTGAACCAAACCCAGTTGAAGAAATACATTTTACACCAGGAACACCTTTCTTTATAAAAGGCATGGTGAGTTATAAATTTTAAGTATTAGTACCACAAACTATTTTAGGGTTTTGTTGGTTAGTTGGGAAAGCGTTGGTTTAGCAATAAACTAGCGCTTTTCTTTGTTTTTTAACTCAGTTCTTTGTTGGCTTAGTACTTTTTTATAAAGTTTGTTAATTCGAATTCAGGGACTTTTTTCTATCTCGATAAAATAACAAAATACATACTATAAAAATTAGTAGTAGTTTATAGTAAAAATCACTACTATTAAAAAAATCATTAGTGCTTTTTTCGAATCCTGTTATTAGCAAATTACCTATAAAATGGAATGTAATGGAACCAATAATCCCAAAATTTAAATAAGTTAAACCAAAACAAAAACCATAAAGAACTATATAAAATATATAAATAAAACTAACTTCTTGTCCATCTAAAACATTAGCTATATGTAATAGGCCAAAAATTAAAGAAGAGATTATTAACCCTAGGTATTTCTTTTTTTTTTTGTGAATAAAAATTCAATAACGTTCCTCGAAATATAATTTCTTCAGTTATACTGGCAAATAATGCGTTTTTGAAATTTTCTAATGTAAAGACTACTATAAGATAATCAATATTGTCAGTTTGTAAAAATTGAATAATTCGTGTTGGGAAAAGGATGATTAAGGCTAGTAATAATCCAATTGCCATACTTTTAAAAAGGTGCTTGTTTATTTGAATTAATTTAGGCGGTTCTAAATTGTATTTATTAAAAAAAAACTTATTGAGAAAGTAGATGAGTGTAACAAAAGTGCAAACAACAATTAATCCAATAAAGTGTTTTAGATTATGGTTGTCTAATTTCAATAAAAAAAACATCATTGAACCTGTTAAGATGATATAGAATAAAATAAGTCCAAATAAGCTGATGAATGGTGATACTTTTTTAATTCTTGAAATCATATGAGATGTAATTTCTTAGTATTAAAGCCAACGGTTCGGTGTATGGTTAAGCACCTAATTTAGCAAATAAAAACCGAATAGAATATTCCGCTGGAATATTGGTAAGTAGGCTTGCCTTATGATAAAAACTTTGTTTCTAAATTAGCTTAAAATTGCTTGTTTTTTAACTCAGTTCTTTGTTGGCAACTGGCTTTTATTTTCCGATTTGATTTTCAAATAACACATAGTCAACCATATTAAAAATTTTATGTGCTTCTCTAATTCCTCCACAACATCCATTTTCATAGCACATCGTTACCATTTCTGCGTCTCGAATTAATTGTTTCATAAATTGTTGTGAGCTAGCATAGTAGTGATAACTTGCGTGATTATATTCAGTTAGTCTTTCGATAATTATTTCTTCTGGAATTGCTATGGTTTTATCCATTATTCTAGTTGAAAAACAATCTAGGTCAATATCAAAGACAAATTTTCTTCTATCTTTTTTAAAATCAAATTTCCCATCTTTTAACTCCCAACCAAAATCGTCCCACAATACTTGATATTCATTTTTAATTGGGTCGTTTAAATAGCCTCTATGTCCAATTGCAGACCAAACATCTCCCAAATTATAAAGATATTTAGTTCCGAATTTTTGAGTTTTATATTCTTCTCTAAATCCAACTCCTGATTCATCAGAGTTAAAAAGGAAAACATTATTTATTAAACCTAATTCCATTCCAACTTTTACCCAGTCGTCATCTAATGAATTCAAATCGAATTCTACAATTTGATTTAGCTCTTGTTGATTTGGATTCTTTAAAAATTCAATTATTTTTTCAACTGTTGTTTCTCTTGGATGGCAGTAATCGTCGTGATTGTCGAACATTATTAAGTCAACAGATTCTTTTAATTCCCTTTTTTCAATTAGAAAGTACAGAACGTTAATTATAGTTCTATGGTCTTCGTAAATAAGAACTTCATTTTCAGAAGTAAATTTGTGATTAATGTTACTCCTTTGGGCTATTTCGTAAAGTTGTTCTTTGCTCAATGTCGTTCGTTTTTAGCTTGTTGCCAACGGTCTCGGCTATGAGTAGTTGCGTGGTTTAGCACTTAACTTTGCAAGTACACACCAGACTGAAAATCCGCGAGGATTTTCAGAAGTAGACGAGAACCAGCAATTACTTATAGCCAATGTTGTACCCAGTGCTTTTTTATTTTATTCATTTGAAAAACAAGGAATAACATCTTCTTCAAAGTAAGGTTTTTGATTTGCCCAAAATATATAACTTACCTTCAAAAAGTCTTTTGCAAAAGCATTTAGCATTGGAACAAGGTTTTTTCTATTCTTTTTGCCGTTGTCTTTATTTTCTTCATAGTCTTTATCAGCACCCGTTTTACCAATATAATTTCCGTCTTGAATCGCAATTCCAAGTGGAACCGTAAATTTTCCCTCGTGCATTAGTGCAAGAGAGTGATTCAACTGCCCCTTTCTGGTAACCATTAAATCAGGCCCACCTAGTCCTACACCAATTTTTTCACCATATTCGTATATGCTTTTTAAATATCCTTTATCATTAAATGGTAACCATTCTCCTGGTATAAAATTAGCATATATCATCGTCGTTACATCTGGAAATGCTTTTTTTAAGGCCAACATATTATTTTTGATTCCTAGAACATATGCAATTTCGTTAAAACTAGAATGAGTATTATTATTGACTCCAATTGCTGTCTCTTGAAGATTAATTCCCTCTATTTCCTCATGAAGTTCGTTTCCCATTGCCTCCAATAACATTGCAAAACGTTCTTGGATTTTTTTATTCCATCTTTTAGCTGTCCATCCTTCAGGTTCTCCATCGTCATTATATTGATAAACCGCACCTCCATCATATTCATTAGTTAATAAATAATTTGGAACGGCTTTGTATTTTATGTCAAATGTTACATCTTGTAACTGGATGAAAAGTTTTTTGCCATATTTACTCAAATAGGTAATGTCTTCTTTTATAATTGTAAAATTGTATTTCCCTTTTTCAGGTTCTAATTCTTTCCAAGAATACATGATTTGTGCTCCTTGAAACCTTGATGATAAAAGCAAAGGGTGATTTTTAATAGATTCTCTATCTCTTGAAAAATAAACAAAGTGACGAATACTATCTTGAGGTATTGGACAAGTGACATTGACATATTTTTTATAAGCATCTTTATATCTTTCAGATGGATTTTTCCAATTCTGTGCATTTATTGATGTGCATAGGAATAATATTATAGTTGAAATGAAAAATTGTCTTTTTATCATAGAAGGATGCTGTCTTTGCATTGGGTACAACGGTTTTGTGTATGGCTCGTTGCGGAAAATCAGCTATTATTTTCCGTCGTAACCGAAAGATAGTGAATTGCAATGAATTCCGATTAAGGAATTCAGCCGCAATGAGCTATACACGTCTTAAGTTTGTAATTCACTAAATTTAAGTATTAATCAGAAAGAACAAAAGAGAGAAATAAGGTTAGTATACACGGTGAAGCAAATAGACTTCGGCAACA